>CAIRXZ010000001.1 GCA_903882645.1 uncultured Acidobacteriia bacterium
CGACCGTTTGATTTGTTCCTCAACGCCGCGGGCCGGGCATGCCCGGCCCCTACAGTCCGCTCTTGTAGGGGCGAGGCACTGCCTCGCCGCCGCGCCACATGCCGCACACGACCAGGGAAGAAATCACGCGGTCAAGAAACCGGGTCTTTGACCGCTTGAAAGGGTTCGTTTGTGGGGCAGCTTGGCAAGCTGCGCGCCGGTTGGCAACCGGCACGCGCGGCGATTGCCAATCGCCGCGCAGGATACCATCCTGCCCCACAAAGCGGCATGGCCGCAAGCCATTCGAATTTCCGCGGCCCGGCGGCGAAAGCGAGCCGGCCGGAAGAACGCCGGCAAGGACGCCGGCGTGGCAGGCCTGGAGGCCCACTCCACGGGCGGAATCGCGGCGGCTCGCGGAGAAACGGCAGGATTGCAGTGGCAGACCTCCCAGGCGATCGAGCCAAAATGTGGAAACTCAAGTGGCAGGCGAAACCGCCTGCCCCACCCGCATTGCCCGGCTTCCCGCATCCATGCTAGCGTGAGAATTAAAGGTTTTAGGCCCGATTTAACGCAATCCAAGGAGAGTCGATTTTATGCCATTAGTGTCGATGCGCCAGCTTCTGGACGAGGCGGCCAAAGGCGGCTACGGCGTTGGCGCGTTCAACGTCAACGATATGGAACAGATCCAGGCGATCATGGAAGCGGCCCGCGAGACCAAGTCGCCGGTGATCGTGCAGGCCAGCCGCGGGGCCCGCGCCTACGCGCAGGACAATTATCTGTACCACCTCATGCTCGCCGCCGCGGAGCTCTACCCCGAGATTCCCACCGTGCTGCACCTGGACCACGGCAACAGCGCCGAGACCTGCAAGTCCGCCATCGCGATGGGCTTCACCAGCGTGATGATGGACGGCTCGCTGCTGGCCGACGGAAAGACGCCGTCCAGTTTCGAGTACAACGTGGCGGAGACCCGCAAGGTGGTCGAGATGGCGCACGCCAAGGGCGTGACCGTGGAAGGCGAAATCGGCTGCCTGGGCGGGATTGAAGACGGCCACGGCGCCGGCCTGGACGGTTTGAGCCACCTCACCGACCCCGACCAGGCGGTCGAGTTCGTGAAGCAGACCGGCCTGGACGCGCTGGCCATCGCCATCGGCACCAGTCACGGCGCCTACAAGTTCAGCAGCAAGCCCACCGGCGAAACGCTGAAGATGCAGCGGCTCATCGAGATCCACAACCGGCTGCCCAACGTCCACCTGGTGATGCACGGCTCCTCGAGCGTGCCCAAGGAGCTTCAGGACATCATCAACCAGTACGGCGGCAAGCTGAAGCCCACCTGGGGCGTGCCCGTGGAAGAGATCCAGCTCGGCATCAAGAACGGCGTCCGCAAGATCAACGTGGATACCGACAACCGCCTGGCCATCACCGGCGCCATTCGCAAGGTGTTTTTCGAGACGCCGGAGAAGTTCGATCCGCGCGACTACCTCAAACCCGCGCGCGAGGCAATGAAGAAGGTGGTGGCGCAGCGCATGCAACAATTCGGCCAGGCCGGCCACGCCGCCGATTACGCGCCGATCCCGCTGGCGGAGATGGCCCGGATGTACGCAACGGCATAGCCGCCGCTCGTCGCGGAGGCGCTCTCACCCGTAGGGGCCGGGCATGCCCGACCCGGCCGGGCCATCGCCCGGCCGATGACGCCGGAAGGCGTCATCGCGGGCCAAAAGGCCCGCCCCACGTTACACTAGTCCTTCATGCGCCCTCTTCTTCCGGCGATCGCCGCGGCGGCCCTGGCGGCGGGCGGCTGCGCGTACGTGGGCGATCCCCGGCCCCCCTTGGCGAACATCCCCGCGGGCGTCGAGGATCTCGCCGCCGTCCAGCGCGGGTCCACGATCTTCGTGCAGTTTTCCGTCCCGGCGCGCACCACCGAAGACATACTCATCAAGAAACCCTTGAAGCTCGATCTGCGGATCGGGACTTCCGGCGCGTCGTTCAGCGCGGAAGCCTGGGCCGCCCAGGCGCGTCCGGCCGCGGGAGGCAAGGTCGATCACGGCGCCGCGCGCTACGAGATCCCCTGCGCGGAATGGATCGGCAAGGAAGCCATCCTCGGAGTGCGGGCCGTGGGCGCCAATGGGAAGGAATCGAAATGGTCGAACTTCGTCCGCCTTCCGGTGGTTTCGCCGCCCGAAAGGCCGGCCGGCCTGCGCGTGACTTCCACGCCCCAGGGAGTGCTGGTAGCCTGGACGGCGCGCGGGGAGAGCTTCCGCATCTCCAGACGCGCGGGCGGTGAGACCGGCTTCACGCCCGCCGCCACCGTTGCGCAACCCGAGTGGACCGACCCCGCCGCGGACTTCGGCAAACGCTACGCGTACCAGGTGCGGACCATCGTGAAGCTCGCCGGCGGCCGGGAAGCCGAAAGCGAACCGTCCGAGGAGGCCGCCATTACGCCCGTGGACGTGTTCCCGCCGCCCGCGCCATCGGGGCTGCGCGCGTCCGCGGCGCCGACTTCCATCGAGTTGATCTGGGTCCCCGGCGGCGCCGCGAACCTCGGCGGCTACCGCGTTTACCGCTCCGCGGCCGGCGGGGAGTTCGAGAAGATCGCGGATGCGCCCGCGATCCCGGCCTATTCGGACCGGACCGCCGAGCACGGCAAGAGCTACCGCTACGCCGTGTCCGCGGTGAGCAGAGCGGGCTACGAAAGCCCGCGCTCGGAGGCGGTGGAAGCCACGCTGCCGTAAGCCAGTACTACAGCCTGGCTGTCTCGTCGCGCGCGGCGACGATTTATGGAGCGGGCCTCCAGGCCTGCCATGCCGGCCTCCGCGCCGGCGTTCTTCCGGTCCGAACACATGCCGGCACGGACGCCGGCATAGCAAGCCAGAGGCTCGCTCCACGGGGCCTTTGGTTGTGGCTATGCCGCTCCGCGGGGCATCGCGGCCTTCAGCATCCTATACCCCAGTTCCAGCGCCACCAGAGTTCCGTATAGGACCGGCAGGCGGATATCGGATTTCACCAGCCAGTAGTAGTGCGCCACGGCCGCAACGGCGGCCGCGTAGACCAGGCGGTGCAGCTTCCGCCACCGCTTCCCGCCCATCCTGCGGATCCAGCCGGCGGTGGAGGTGACCGCCAACGGCAGCATGCAGACGAATGCCGTGAAGCCCGCGGTGATGAACGGCCGCTTGCCAACGTCCTTCACGATGTCGTGGAGGTCGAAGAATTTGTCCAGCCACAGATAGGTCAGGAAGTGCAGGCTGCCGTAGAAGAAGGCGAACAGCCCCACCATGCGCCGGTAGCGAATCAGGCTCGGGAGGCGCAGCAGTTCCCGCAGCGGGGTCACCGCCAGCGCCGCCACGATGAGCCGGATGGTCCAGTCTCCCGTGAAGTGCGTGATGAACTCGATGGGATTGGCGGTGAGATTCCGGTTCCATGCGCGCCAGCCGAGCCGGAACACCGGCCCGAGGCAAGCCGCGAACAGCAGGATTTTGCCCCATCGGATTCGCGGCATGGTTCAGTAGTATCTCTTCAAGTCCATGCCGGCGTACAGGCCGGCGACCTGGCTGCCGTAGCCGTTGAACATCAGAGTGTCCCGTTTGCCGAACTCGCCGAGACGGCGTTCCTTCGCCTGGCTCCAGCGCGGGTGGTCCACCGCGGGATTCACGTTCGAGTAGAAGCCGTACTCGCGGGCGTTCGAGATGTTCCAGGTGGTGGGCGGCTGGTTTTCCACCAGGCGCACCTTCACGATGGACTTGATGCTCTTGAAGCCGTATTTCCACGGCGCCACCAACCGCACCGGCGCGCCGTCCTGTGGCGGAAGCGTCTCCCCGTACATGCCGACGCACAACATCGCCAGCGGGTGCATGGCTTCATCGAGGCGCAAGCCCTCGACGTAAGGGAGCGGGATCCCCGCATGGCGCCCTTCCGGCATTTGCTTCTCGTCATAGTAGCTTTCGAAGGCTACATATTTGGCCTTCGACGTGGGTTCCACCTGCTTGAGAAGCGCGCTCAGCGAATACCCGGCCCACGGTACTACTATCGACCAGGCTTCCACGCAGCGGTGCCGGCAGACACGCTCCTCGATGGGCGCCAGTTTCAGGATCTCGTCCATGCCGAACTTGCGCGGCTTGGCCACGTTCCCTTCGACGGACACGGTCCACGGCGAGGTCTTGAAGTTCCTGGCCAGCACGGAAGGCTCGCTTTTGTCGGTTCCGAACTCGTAGAAGTTGTTGTAGGTGGCGACATCGTTGTAAGGCGTGATTTTCTCGCCCGCGACGCTCAACGGGCTTTTGCCCAGGTTCGGCAACTTCGCGCCCGCCCGCGCCAGGCGGGAGGTGAGGAAAGCCGCCGGAACGCCCGCCAGAAACGCGCGGCGGTTGAAGTACACGGATTTCGGCGTGACCTCCGAATAGGGAATGTCTCCGGGCTTTCGAATGAGCATGTCAATATTTTCGACGATGGATCTCAGCTTTTTGATTCCGGAACTTGCGTAATTGTGCGGTTTCAGCCGGTTGTTCGGCGGAAAAGTCCCCCAGCCTGCCATGCCGGGCGCCGTCGATTCCCGGCAGCTCAGGTTTCCGCTTGCAGATTGTACCGTAGAGTGGTACATTTAACCATTTCGAGAAACTACACGGCCGTTTGGAAGGCTTCCATTCGATCCGCGTCAACGACCAATGGCGGCTAATCTTCCAGTGGAATGAGGGCCGAGGTGAAGCCACAGGCATCTATTTGGACGACCATAGTTATTTGTGAGGTGAGCCATGTTGACGACGAAGCGCAAGCCGGCGAGCGTTGGCGAGATTCTGATCGAAGAGTTCATGGAGCCGATGGGCCTGACGCAAGGCGCGTTGGCCGAAGCGATGGGCGTGCAACGCAAGCACGTGAACGAACTGTGCAACGGCCGCAGGGCAGTGACCGCCCCGACCGCGCTCATCCTTGCCCGCGTGTTCGGCAACAGCCCCGATTTCTGGTTGAACGCGCAGAGGCGGAACGATCTGTGGGCGGCGATGCACTCGCCTCGCGAACGCGAGCGGATCGAACGCGCCCGGCCGCTGGCGCCCGCTGCGTGAGATCGAGCGTGGCGGGCGTCTTCCTGTGGGATCGGTAATGCGATTGCACCTGAAGGTAATCAACGATGCACTGGCAAAGCTCGGCCACACTGCGCGCCTGGAGAAGGGCGGCGGGCATTTCTATTTCAAATCCGGCGAAGCGGCGGACTGGCTGGACCGGACGGTAGGGGTAAGGACGATCAACAGTTTGACCCTGAAACAATGGATCGAGGAGTTCCGCAAGCTCAAGGAACGGAACGAGCAGATCATGCGGACGATACGGCCGGACACGGAATAACCCGCCCACGACCCGCCGCGCAAGCGTGGGTGACTCAAGAATGGCGGAGGAAGAGGGATTCGAACCCCCGAGTGAGTCGCCCCACTAACGGTTTTCAAGACCGCCGCCTTCGACCGCTCGGCCATTCCTCCGACCAGTATTATAGCGGTCCGCGCCGTATGGCGGAGTGGCGCGCGCGTCCAGCGTTGGGCGACATGAAAGTGGGGCCGGGCCTTCGGGCCTGCCGCCGGGCTTTGGCCCGGCGTGGCGCGGCAACCCGAAGAACGCCGGCTCAAAAGCCGGCGGCAGCCCGAAAGGGCTGGCCCCACAAGAGCGCCCGTCCGTGCGCACACCTACGCTCGGATTCAAGCCGTTTTGCCAATGAATCACGCCGGCGTCCATTTTTATGTCGCACACCCCGCTTCCAGCGTGCAGCCACCGCCGGCGCGATGAATCGCGCGCCACGAGGAGCTTACGCGGCCCCGCTGTGCCGCAGGAGCCGGTCGAGTTTCCCTTCCAGGTTGCCGAGGCGGCGCACCAGATCCTGGTGTTGCAGTTCCTCGAGAGACGCGCAGCAGAACCACCAGGAAGGCGTAGACGATCACGGGCCGCAGCACCTTTTCCACGACCGGCGCGCCTACGCCAAAGATCGCGTTCCACATCTGATTCGAAGCCAGCCACTCGGGCACGTTTCCTCCTAACCCGCGATTATCCCCGGTTTCATTCTCGAACGGAAAGCCGGACCAGGGGGTCCGGCGCGGGCGAGGGCGCCCGCCCCACGTGGGCTTCAGGCTCGCTCCACAAACGCGGCCCCGCCCGCCTACTGCCACCCACCGCCGAGGGCGCGGTAGAGTTGGGCCACGGACTGCAACTCCAGCATGCGAAGTTGCGAGAGTTGAAGCTGCCCCTGGAAGAGGCTGCGCTGCGCGTCGAGGACCTGGAGGTAGCTGTCCAACCCGCCCTGGTAGCGAAGGGTCGAGAGGCGCGCGCTTTCCGTAAGGGCGTGAACGAGTTGTTCCTGTTGTTCGCGCTGCTCGCGCGTGCGGCCGTGGGCGATCAGCGCGTCGGAGACATCGCGCAGGGCGCTGTAGACCGCCTTCTGGTACGCAGCCAGCATTTCGCGCTGCTGGGCTTCCGTGAGGCGCACCCGCTGGCGGATTTGTCCGGCGTGGAAGATGGGGAGCAGGGCGGACGGGCCGATGTTTTCCATGCGCGCGGGGAAGGTGAAGAACTGCGTCAGCGCGCGGCTCTGCGCGCCCAGAAAGCCGGTGAGTTCGATGGTCGGGAAGTAGAGAGCGCGCGCGGCTCCGATCTGGGCATTGGCGGCCACCAGGTTCTGCTCCGCTTGCAGGATATCGGGACGGCGCTCCAGCAGGGCGGACGGAAGGCCCGCGGGCAATTGCGGCGGCAACGGGAACTGGTCGAGCGGCTTGCCGCGGGGCTGAGCGGCGGGCGCTTCGCCCAGCAGCAGGCTGAGCGCGTCTTCCGTCTGGCCCACGCCGCGTTCGGCGGCGGCCATGGTGGAGGTGGCCGTGTAGAGCAGTTGCCGGGCCTGGCTCACGTCCAGGCCGGTGGCCGCGCCGCGGTCGTGACGCAGCGTTATCAAGCGAAGGTTGTCGTTGGCGATGTCGCGCGTTTTGCGGCTGATTTCCAGCTCCAAGTCCTGCTCCAGCAACTGGAAGTACGTGGTCATCACCTGGGAGACCAGCGAGACCAGCGCGCCGCGCCGGCCCTCTTCGGTGGCCAGGTACTGCGCGCGCGCGGCTTCCTTCAGCCGGCGCAAGCGGCCCCAGAAATCGATTTCCCAGGAAAGCGCGACGCCTGCCTGCGTGTAGGTGGCGGCGATTTCCTCGCCCGGCGAAACCGGGAAAGAACCCACGGTGGAGCTGCGCGTCGATTGCCCGAGGGCCTGGGCGTCGAGGAAGGGGTATTGGTTGGCGCTCGCAATGCCGAGCGCGGCGCGCGCTTCCTGGACGCGCTCGGCGGCGATGCGGAGGTCGAAATTCCGGTCGATGGCGGTGGCGACGAGCTGCTTCAGGGCGTCGTCGTGGAAGAGGTCGAACCATTTGGCGTCGGCGATGGACGCGGCCGATTCGGGCTGCTCGGTCGAGTGGAACTGGGCCGGCAGCGGCACGGCCGGGCGCTTGTAGTTGGGGCCTACCGTGCAGGAGGAGAGAGCGAGAAGTAGGATTGCGGGGGCGAGCATGGCAGGCGAAAGCGCCTGCCCCACCTTGCAGGCGAAGCCTTTTCTTACGCCCCTACGGGGCTGGCGTATTTCCGGGCGGGTTCCGCAGGGCTTACGCCCTGGGCTGATAGCCGACGGCTGTTTCACGCCTCCTCCTTCAGCGGGTTGCGGCGCTCGGCCAGGGTTTGGACCACGATGTACAGGACCGGGACAATGACGACGGCGAGCAGCGTGGCGGAGAGCATCCCGCTGAAGACCGCCGTGCCCAGCGACCGGCGCGCTCCGGAGCTGGCGCCGGAGGAAAGCATCAATGGGGTGACGCCCAGGATGAAGGCGAAACTTGTCATCAGGATGGGACGCAGCCGCAGGCGCGCGGCTTCGAGCGCGGCCGCGCGCACGGTCATGCCGTGCGCGTGACTCTCCTTGGCGAACTCCACGATCAGAATGGCGTTCTTGGCGGACAGTCCGATCAGCGTCACGATGCCGATCTGGGTGTAGATGTCGTATGGATAAGATCGCGTCCAGACGCCGAGCAATGCGCCGAACATGCCCAGCGGGACGGCGAACAGCACGGCCATCGGAATGGTCCAGCTTTCGTAGAGCGCCGCCAGGAAGAGGAACACCAGCACGGAAGCGAAGCCGAAAATGGCCGGCTCGTTCCCTTGCGCCAGCTTCTGCTGGTAGGTGGTGCCGGTCCACTCGTAGCCGTAGCCGGAGGGCAGGGAAGCGGCGGTCTCCTCCATGGCTTTGACGGCGTCGCCGCTCGAATAGCCGGGAGCGGGTCCGCCCAGGATCTGAATGGCGCGGAACCGGTTGTAACGGTAGACTACGTCGGGACCGGAGGACGGAGTGACCGTGGCGAAGGTCCCCAGCGGCGCCATGGCGTCGCCGGCGCCGCGGACGTAGTAGCGGTCGATGGCGTCGGCGCGATTGCGGAATTCCGGTTCGGCCTGCACCAGCACCTGCCACGTCCGTCCGAAGGCGTTGAAGTCGTTGACGTAGAGGCCGCCCAGGAAGGTTTGCAGCGCATTATAGGCGTCCGGGACGGGGATGCCCAGCGTTTGCAGTTTGGCCGTATCCATGGCGACGTCGTAAGTCGGAACGTGGGCGCGGAAGGTACTCAACACGCTGGTCAGTTCCGGCCGGCGGCGGGCGGCGTCCACCAGCGTATCGGCGGCGCGGTTGAGAGACTCGATGTCGCCGCCGGCGCGGTCCTCCAGCATGAACTGAAATCCGCCGGTGGCGCTGAGGCCCAGAATGGGAGGCAGCCCGAAGGCGAACGTGAACGCCTCCGGCACGTTGTAGAAGCCCGCCTGGGCGCGCGCCAGGATGGCGGACAATTGCAGGTCCCTGGACTTGCGCTCGTCCCACGGCTTAAGCGACGCGATGATGGTGGCGGTGTTGGAGTTCGACGTGCTGGTAGCGATGTCCACGCCGCCGATGGTGAAGTACGTGGCGACTCCCGGCAGGCTGCCGACGACCGACTCGATTTTCCGCGTGGCCGCGTCGGTGCGGTCCATCGACGCGGCATCGGGGAGACGGACCGAGACGAAAAACGCTCCCTGGTCCTCGTCCGGCAGGAACCCGGCGGGCAGGGTCCGGTACAGTTGCGCCGCGGCCAGCGCGACGATGGCCAGCCCGGCCAGGGCCAGCGCCGCGCGGCGGCTCAGAAACTTCACCGAGGACAGATACTTCCGCGTGGTGTAGCCGAATCCGCGGTTGAAGCGGTCGAAAAGGAAGGCCAGGGGACCCCGCTTCGTCTGTTTCGGCCGAAGAATGAGCGCGCTCAGCGCGGGGCTGAGAGAGAGCGCGTTGAAGGCGGAGAGCAGCACCGAGACGGCGATGGTGAGGGCGAACTGCTTGTAAATCTGGCCGCTGATGCCGCCCAGGAAGGCCACTGGAATGAAGACGGCGGCCAGAATGAAGGCAATCGCCACCACCGGCGCGGAAACTTCGCTGAGCGCCTGGATGGTGGCTTCGCGCGGCCGCATGCCCTCGTCGATGTGGCGCTGCACGGCTTCCACGACCACGATGGAATCGTCCACCACGATGCCGATCGCCAGCACCAGCCCGAACATGCTGGTGATGTTGATGGTGAATCCGAGAATGGGGAAGAGCGCGAACGTGCCCACCACCGCGACCGGCACCGTGAGCAGAGGAATCAGGGTGGCGCGCCAGTTCTGGAGGAACACGAAGACTACCAGAATCACCAGCGCGGTGGCTTCGAACAGAGTCAGCAGCACGTCGTTGATGGCGGCGCGCACGAACACGGTGGAATCGTATGGAATCAGGTAATCCATGGCCGGAGGGAAGTTCTTCTTGACCTGTGCCATGTAAGCGTAGACGGTCTTGGCGGTAGCCGTGGCGTTGGCGCCGGGCGCGAGGTAAATGATGACGTTGGCGGAGGGCCGCCCGTTCAGCCGGCTGAAACCGCTGTAGCTCAGCGCGCCGAGGCTGGTATGGCCCACGTCGCGAATGCGCACCATGGAAGCGTCCGGCTGGGCGCGCAGGATAATGTCGTCGAACTGGCTAGGGTCCACGAGCCGGCCCGGCGCGTTTACGGCGTACTGAAAATCGGTTCCCGCGGGCGAGGGCGCCTGGCCGATGGAGCCGGCCGGGTTCTGCCGGTTCTGCGCCCCGATCGCGCCGGCGAGATCGGTGGCGGTTAGCCCCAGCTTGGCCATCTTGTCCGGGTTGACCCACACGCGCATGGAATAGGTTTGCAGCGAGCCCAGGCGGGAATCGCCGATGCCGGGAAGGCTGCCCAGTTGGTTCACCAGGTTGATCTGGCCGTAGTTCGACAGGAAAAGCGAATCGTAGCGGTCGTCCGTGGATACCAGGCTGACGGCCATCAGAAGCGCGCTCGACACCTTCTTGACCACCACGCCCTGGCGTTGCACTTCGGGGGGCAGGCGGGGCAGCGCCACGCCGACGCGGTTCTGCGTCTGCACGGTGGCGGTATCGGGGTTGGTTCCCAGTTTGAACGTTATCGAGATGGTGATCGATCCGTTATTGGCGCAATTGGAGAGGTAGTAGAGCATCCCGTCGAGTCCCACGAGTTGCTCTTCGATGGGCTGCGCCACGGTCTTTTCCAGGTCGATGGCGTTGCCGCCGAGGTAGCTGGTGGTGATTTGCACCACCGGGGGAACCACTTCGGGATAGGTGGCGATGGGCAGGCTGGGAATGGCCACGGCGCCCAGCAACACGATGATCATGGCGATGACCATCGCGAAAACGGGGCGGTCGATGAAGAAGCGCGCCATGGGTTACCGGCCCGCCCCGCCGTAGGGGATCGGGCGGACGAGCATGCCTGGACGGATGCGAAGCTGGCCTTCGACGACAACGCGGTCGCCCGGTTGAAGGCCCTTGGTGACGATCCAAGATTCGCCCGACCGTTCGCCGGTGGCGATGGGGCGCGCCTGCGCCTGGTTGTCCGGCCCCACGACGTACACCGTCTGCATGCTCTGGATCTGCTGCACGGCCCGCTGGGGCACGAGGATCGCGTTCTTGCGGTCCTCCGTCCGGAACCGCACGCGGCCGAACTGGCCGGGCAGCAGCGTATGTTGCGGATTCGGGAAGCTGGCCTGAAGCTCGAGCGTGCCGGTCCTCGGGTCCACCTGGTTCTGGGTGTTCCGGATTTGGCCGCGCTGGGGAAAAGTCGTCCCATCCGCCAGGAGGAGATCGAGCGGCGTCTGGTCATGCAGGCGCTGCTTGTGGGCCAGGTACTGCGACTCGCTGATTTTGAAACGAACCCAAATCGGGTCCAGGGGGACGATGGTAGTGAGCGGCTGCGCGGCGTTGGGCGTAACCAGCCCGCCGACGGGAACCAGCGTATCGCCCGCCAGGCCGGCGATCGGCGCCTGAATCGTTCCGTACTGCAAGTTCAGGTTGGCGGTGGCCAGCAGCCCGCGCTGCGCGTCCACCTTGCCTTCGGTGGATTGGATCTGGGTCGTGGTTTGGAGCCGCGCCTGGTCCACGTTCGCCTGGTTGGCGCGCACGTTGGCCTCGGATGCGCGCAGGGCCGCCGTGGCAGTGTCGAGGTCCTGTTTGGCGGCGGCGTCCTGTTCCACCAGCGGCTTCAACCGCTCGTAATCCTGCTGGGCTTTGACCAGATTCGCCTGCGCCACCGCGAGGTTGGCCTGGGCCTGCAGGAGCGAAACCTGCCGGCGGGCGTACTGCAAGTCGGCCTCGCTCTGTTTGAGGTTGCCGGCGGCCTGCTGGAGGGCGGCTTCATAAGGGCGGAGATCCAGGACGTAGAGCGGCTGGCCTTCGCGCACCTCGTCTCCGGGCTTGAACAGCCATTTCTCGATGTAGCCCTCGACCCGGCCGCGCACCTCCACCATGTCGCGCGCGTAGGTTTGCGCCGGGTACTCGGCGTAGATGGGCACGTCCGCCGCCGCAACCTCCGTCACTTCGACCGGCGGAGGCGGCGCGGCCCCCTGGTTCTGCGCGCGGGTGGAGCAGCCGGCGGCGCAGAGGGCCGCCAGAGCGGCTGCCCAGACGAATGGCGAAAGCCGATTACGCGTCATAAATAGTTTGATGCGGCGACTCCTTTGGAAGCGCTGTGCAATTCTCTATTGTGCTGGAAAAACCGGGGCTGTGGGGCGGGGCTTTCACTTGCCACTGTAAGGGCCGGGCATGCCCGACCCCTACGGGACCTGTCACAGCTTCAACTTCTTCAAGTACTCGCGGAACGGGCCGCCCAAATCCTTGCGGCGCAGCGCAAACTCCACCGTGGCTTCGAGGAAACCGAGCTTGTCGCCGGCGTCGTAGCGCTTGCCTTCGAACCGGAGGGCGTAGATCGGGCGGCTGCGCAACATGTGTTTCAGCGCGTCGGTGAGTTGAACTTCCCCGCCGGAGCCGGGGTCGGTGGACTCGATCGAGGCGAAGATCTCCGGCGTGAGCACGTAGCGCCCGATGATCGCCAGGTTGGAGGGGGCCTCGGGCGCCTCGGGCTTCTCCACCAGGTCGCGGATGCGGTAGACGCGGTCGTTCGAGCCGTTGTAGCTCACCGGCTCGGCGTCGATGGCCCCGTACGAAGAGATGGCTTCCGCGGGAACCTCCATGACGGCCAGGACCGGAGCGTCAAAGGAAGCGTATACGTCCAGGAGCTGCCGCAGGCACGGCGTCCGAGCTTCGATCAGGTCGTCCGCCAGCACCACGGCGAAAGGCTCATTGCCCACCAGTTCCTTGGCCCGCAACACCGCGTGTCCCAGTCCCAGCGCTTCCTTCTGGCGGACGTAGGAAATGTCGATCATGTCCGAGATTCCCCGGACGATCGCAAGCAGATCCTTCTTCCCTCGCGTCTCGAGCAGGTTCTCCAGCTCGAAGCTCACGTCGAAATGGTCTTCGATGGCCGACTTGCCTCGGCCGGTGACCATGATGATGTTCCGAATGCCCGACTGCAGCGCCTCCTCCACCCCGTACTGGATGATGGGCTTGTCCACGATGGGCAACATTTCCTTCGGTTGGGCCTTGGTGGCCGGGAGGAAGCGGGTTCCCAACCCGGCGGCCGGGAAGACGGCTTTTCTGACTTTGGCACGCATCTTGGCAGCTTTCGCGGGACCGGAGGTATCAACCCCAAAGGAACTCCGCCCCCGGCGCCTCCCATGGACGGAGGCGCCAAATCCAGGCTGGCGCGGGACCGGCGAAACGCGAAACCTGGTCTGAATTCGCGCCGGTCTCGCAGGCGGCGTTGGCGCCAGAGAGATTATCTCATATTGCCGCGGCGGCGTGAATGCGCTCACTGAACGGGGTGTGCGACATGAATGTTGGAGCTTTTCGCGGAGGCTGGATTGTTTCGGCAATTC
>CAIRXZ010000002.1 GCA_903882645.1 uncultured Acidobacteriia bacterium
GCGCACGCGATGACGATAACGGTTCTCTCTCTGAACCCAAAAACGAAAGGAAATCGGCCGCTTCGCGGCCTCCTCATTCCCCTATCCGCTCTCTCCGGTCAAGGAGCCGATTTCATGCTCATCCTTCAATTGGAAAATGCTAAGGCCGCCCCGGAAAGCGTCCGAAATAGTATTACAATAATCCTCTCATGCCGGACCACTCAAAGTTCTTGCTGGCGGACAGCCAGATTCCCAACGTTTGGGTCAACGTGCTGCCTTCGTTGAAGGAACCGCTCGACCCGCCCCTCAATCCGCGGACGCGCGCGCCGCTTGCGCCGCAGGACCTGGCGCCCATCTTCCCGATGGAGCTGATCGAGCAGGAATTCTCGCCGAAAGCGGAGATCGATATCCCCGGCGAGGTGATGGACATTTACCGGCTGTGGCGCGCCACGCCGCTGTACCGCGCGCGCCGCCTGGAGAAAGCGCTCGACACGCCCGCCCACATCTATTACAAGTACGAAGGCACCAGCCCGGCGGGCAGCCACAAGCCGAACACGGCGGTGGCGCAGGCGTACTACAACAAGCGGGCGGGAATCAAACGGCTGGCAACGGAGACCGGGGCGGGGCAGTGGGGCAGCGCTCTTGCGCTGGCCTGCCAGCTCTTCGGGATGGAGTGCACGGTCTACATGGTGCGCGTGAGCTACGACCAGAAGCCGTACCGCCGCATGATGATGCACGTGTGGGGCGCGGAGGTGTTCCCGAGCCCCAGCGACCACACCAATTCCGGCCGCGCCGTGCTGGCGGCCACGCCGGATTCTCCCGGCAGCCTGGGCATCGCCATCAGCGAGGCGGTGGAGGACGCGGCCACTCACGGGGACACCAACTACTCCCTCGGGAGCGTGCTCAACCACGTCCTGCTGCACCAGACCGTGATCGGGCAGGAGGCCAGGCTTCAGATGGCGCTGGCGGGCGAGGAGCCGGACGTCGTGATCGGCTGCTTCGGCGGCGGCAGCAATTTCGGAGGCTTGGCGCTGCCCTACGTGCTCGACCGGTTTGCCGGGAAAGGGCCGCGCATCCTGGCGGTGGAACCTTCGGCCTGTCCTACCCTGACCAAGGGCCGCTTCACGTACGACTATGGCGATACCGCCAAACTCACGCCCCTGGTGAAGATGTACACTCTGGGCCACGACTTCGTGCCGCCCGGCATTCACGCCGGAGGCCTGCGCTACCACGGCGCTTCGCCGCTGCTCAGCCATCTGCTCAAACACGGCTATATCGAGGCCAAGGCGTACACCCAGACGCCCGTGTTCGAAGCCGCGATCCAGTTCTCCCGGACAGAAGGGATTCTGCCGGCCCCCGAATCTTCGCACGCCATCCGGGCCGCGATGGACGAGGCTCTCGCCGCGCGCGAGGAGGGCCGCGCCAGGGTGATCCTGTTCAACCTCAGCGGCCACGGCCATTTCGACCTCTCCGCTTACGAGAACTACCTCACCGGCAAGCTACAGGACTTCGAGTACCCAAGCCACGACATCGAGAGGGCTATGGCAGCCCTTGAGAATTCAACGGTTTAGAGCCATTCAGGCAGTTTAATACCCTCAAACGAGGGTATTGATATACCCTCGAATCGGAATGGATAAAAGAAGATTTGCGTTAGAAAAATCTTGCATTCCGCAAATTACCAGTGCTAGACTTGTGTTGGTGGCTCTAGTACCGTTAGCCCTATGTTTGCGAGCGTACTGATCATCGTCTTTTCCGTCGTCCTGATGGCCTACTGGTTCCGTTACAGTTGCGCCCTGCTGCTGAGGAACGCGGCGGAATCGCGCGGCGCCTTTGCGGATTCGAGGTTCAGCGTCGGCGAGGTTCAGCGGCGCTTGGAAAGCGGCGAAGATCTCGATCCGCTGCACCGCTCGCTGAACCGCGACTACCGGGTATTCAAGTATCTTGTGGAGCACGCCTCCGGCCTTGAACTGGAAACCATAGAGGACCGTCTCCTGGTGGCGGACTACAAGGTCATGCAATTCGGCTACCGCCTGACCAGGACGATGTTCCCCACGCACGCGCGTCACGCGCTTTCCGAGATGGCCTCGATCCTGGACGTCCTGGTTCGCCGCATGGGCGAACAGGCTGGCCTTCGCTCCGAGACTTAGCGCCGCGACCGTTTGATTTGTTCTTCAACGCCCGGGCCGGGCATGCCCGGGACCTACACAGCGCCCTTGCAGGGGCGAGGCGCGCCTCGCCCCGCATGTTTCCCACCGCAGGGGAAGAAATCACGCGGTCGCGCCAATGGTCCAGGGGAACCGCTCGACAATCACAAGGCAACAGTGGCGCGCGTTTTGGGGCGCGGCGGGGAGCTTCAGCCCGCCGGGGTCAGGAGCTCTCGCCGAAACCGGGGCGCGCCAGGCTCCAGTTGCGGCGCTCGAGAATGGTCCCCGGCTCGTAGGTTGCGCCGGCGGCCAGACGCTTTTCTTCGCGGCGCGCGGACCACAGCAGCACCGGCCCGACCGCGCGGCTGACCATCCGGCTGATCGGCCCGAATTCGCGTCCCACGTCTTTTCTCAGGGCGCGGATCTTCTCGGAGACCGCGGCGTTGGCGCCGCGCAGGTGCTTCTCCATGGCCCACAGCGCGGCCGCGTAGCCGTCGCGCAGGCTCCGCGCCTCCCAGGCGAAGCGCGCCCGGACCCGCGGATCGGGATCGTTCTTGTAACGCAGCCAGCCTTCCAGCGTGGTCCGGCAGATGCGGTAGATACTGGGGCCGTTACGCTCGAAATCGCGGCGGAACGCCCAGTTCAGCCAGTGCTTGGATTCTTCCCGCGAGATGGCGGCGTGCTGGAAATTGAAACGGTCCTGACCGTGGATGTCGGCGAAATCCACGCCCTCCAGCATGCGCCCCTCCCCGCTCATCTCGGCGAACAGCGGCGTGCCCGGCACGGGCGTATAGAGCATGAACTGGTGGAAGTCCGTGTTGTGGGCCACCGCGTGTTCGAGCTCCCGCTCGATATTCTCCGGGGTGTGATGCTCCAAGCCGACGATGGTCGAACCCAGCAGCTTGATGCCGTGCTTGTGGAGTTCTCCGGTGAGCTTCAAGGTGTCCGCGCCGTTCAATTTGGCGTACCGCGAGTGCGGCGATTCCAGCCCCATCCAGACCCACGAGACCCCCAACTCCACGAGTTCGCGAATGGAGTATTGGGCGATGGCGTTGGCGGAGGAAAACACGTACAACGCCCACGGCTTGGCGTCCCGCTTCATGTATCCGAGAAGCTCCATGGCGCGGCGCTTGTGCAGCAGGAAATTCTCGTCCATCATGAAGAACGATTTCGCGTTCAGCTTGCGTTCCATTTCCGACATGACGCCGTACAATTGCTCGCCGGTGTCGTAGAAATTCACGAACTTGCCCTTGCCGCCGAAGAACGCCGAGGTGGTGCAGAAGTTGCAGCCCATGGGGCAGCCGACCGACGGAATGATGGTGGCGGCGACGCTGCCCTTGGCTCCCGGCAGTTTCATCCCCATGGTGCGCGCGCCGAATCCGGAAACGATCTCGGGGTGCCGGATGGGGGCGTTCTCATCCTCGCCCAGATAGCGGCGCATCCAGGAGATGCCGTCCCCGCGCACGATGTGGTCCGCGCTGACGATCTTGTCGATGCCGGGGATGGCGGCCACATGGCCCCCGATCACGATAGTCGATTTCGGCGAGATGCGCCGCACCATGCGGCACATTTCCCGCACCTTGCCCACGTTCACGATGATCCCGGAGATGCCGACGATGTCGTACTCGTTCGCCCGCAGTTCCGCTTCGAACGCCTCGCGCGTGGGGAAATCCAGCAGCGTCGTAGGCGCCGAGATGTTCTGCTGGATCATGAGAATGCCCCACGAGCGGTGGAACATGCGCAGCGAAAAGGGGCCTTGCTCGCGGGTCACCTGGTTGTGGTACAGCTCCATCGGGTTGATTTTGCGGCTTCCGAATTCATCGTCCTGAGCGTAGGGTCCGAAGACGGAGCTGAGCAGAATCCTGGCGTTGACGCCCTTGGGGTGGATTGGCATTTTAGAGACTTTGAGTACCTATAAACTTCAATTTAACAGCCGGGAGACGCGCCAAGCCTTGCCGGCCGCGTGGTTTTACACAACTATTACACTCGGGCCGGACAGACGCGGGCGTCCGAGGTGGGGCAGGCGTTTTCGCCTGCCAATGGTCGGGCATGCCCGGCCACCCCTGGCATTCCTTACGTTCAGCCGCGCCTGAGCGACGGTTCCCTCACTGGTTCTGGTTGCCCATGGAGAACTGCACCACCAGCGAGATGCGGCGGTTGCGGACGCCGGTCGCGTCGGCCGGGTCCATCGGTCTCCGTTCGGCGAAGCCGCGCACTTCCACCACCTGGCCCGCGCGGACTCCGTAGGAGCACAGCAAGCGCCGCGCGGCGTTCGCCCGCTCGGTGGAGAGCTCCCAATTCCCGTATGCCGCGGTGGGCGCGGCGTCGCGAAAAGGGCGGGCGTCGGTATGGCCTTCGATGACCAAGGCGTTGGGCATCCGGCCGATTTCCGCGGCCAGCAGCTTGAGGAGGAGCCGGCCGGTTTCGGTCGGGTTGGGACTGCCGTTGACGAAAAACATCCCCTGTTCGTTCTCGAGCAGCTCGATGCGGAGTCCTTCTCCCGTCACGCTGAGCTTGACGTTGCGGCGGATGCGCTGGAACTCGGGAGCCTCGCGCAGGGCGCGCTCAATCTCGGACTGGATCTTCGACATGTTCGCGCGGTTCACGGTCAGGCCTTCGCCGGACGCGGCGGGGCCGGCCCCTAGCTTGCTGGTGTAACCTCGGGGGTCTTTGAAGTAGCCGCTCACGGCCTGCTTCAAATCGCCGTTTCCGTTCATGACCCAAAGCGCGATGAACAGGGCCATGAGCGCGGTTACGAAGTCCGCGTAAGCCACCTTCCAGGCTCCGCCCCGGCGCGCCGAATCGAAACCACGGCGCCGGGCGGGAGGAGGAGTGTACTCAGGTTGCGACAGGTTGGACAGAGCGGGCCTCCGTGCCGGGCGCGTCCGCGCCGGGCGGGGTTGGGACGAGCGGGTTCGGGACCGGCGGCACCCTGGCATCGCGGCGAATGCTCGTCTCCATCTGCGCGAACGACGGGCGCAGTTCGACGGGAATCGACCGCCGCGCGTACTCGACCGCCAGGAAGGGCGGGGCGCCGGCGGCGAAAGCGAGAATGCCTGTCCGCGCCATCTGCAGGAACTGCGTATGGCGCTCGTTCAAATGCTCCAGGCGCATCGCCAGCGGGCCGGCGACGCCGTAGCAAAGGAGGATGCCGAGAAACGTGCCGACCAGCGCGGACGCGATCTTCTGTCCCACCTGGCTGGCAGGTCCGCCGATGGACTCCATGGTGATGACCACGCCCAGAACCGCCGCGACGATCCCCAGCCCGGGCAGCGAATCGGCGACAGCGCTCAAGGCCGCCACCGGTTGCTGATGGCTGCGGCGCTGAACCTCCATGTCGAGGTCCATCAGACGGTCGAGTTCGTGCGGCTTGGTCTCTCCGATCACGATCATGCGGAGCGAGTCGCAGACGAAGTCGCAGGTTGCCCGGTCGGCCAGAAACGCCGGGTAATTAGAGAATATGCGGCTTCGGGAAGGATCGTCGAAGTCATTCTCCAGCTCGAGGATTCCGGCCCGCCGCGCGAAGGCCATCACCTCGTAGAGCATGAGAAGGTATTGTTGGAGAGACTGCCGGGTGAGCTGGGAACCGCGGAAGGCGGCGAGCACGCCCCGCGCCATCTTGCGGATCACGGAAGGCGGATTGGCCACCAGGACGATTCCCATGGCGGCCCCGCCGATAATCAGGATTTCCGCCGGCTGCATCAGCACGTAAGGATTTCCTCGTTCGATGAGATACCCGCCGAAGACCGCGGCAAACACCAAGGCGATGCCAATCAGCGTGAGCATATGGCCAGGAGCACAGTTGGAGCGTTATCAGTTCTCTTATCGGCCGGTTTTGAGGTTCTATTAGCTTAGCGGCGCCACCGGCGGCCTGGCGCCGGCCGCGCAGTCCTCCTCGACGCTACCCGGCGGGCGCATCCGCGCGCGCCCGGAAGCCTCCCAATGGCCCTTATACCAGCCCTCCGTAGTTCACCAGCGCGATCCCGTTCCGCTCGACCGCCTCCCGCGCCTCGCGCGAGACCAACGCTTCGAGTTCGCGCTCGCGGCTTTCTTTCAGGCGGGTCCGCGCGTTCCGCAAGGCTTCGCCGCAGCGGCCGGGGTGGCACATCAGCTCCGTGCTGCCTTCCGGAATCGCCGCCATCAGGGCCACCAGTTCCGGCGTGCGGAAGCGGCCCGTGATCTGAAAGCCCGCGAAGTGATCGGTGGTCCTGCATCCGCGCCGCGCCAGAACGCGATGAAACCGCGCGCGCAACAGCAGGCCCAACGCCTGGCTGAGGAAACGCCTCGCCGGCGGGACCGGCAGGGCGTTCAACGGGAAATCGAACGGCCGCCGCACCCAACGGATGCCGAACTCCTCGGCGATGCGCGCCACCGCGTCCAGCACCGGCGGCGCAACGTGCGTGTGCTTGTGGGCGTCGAGGTGCGTCGGCCGCAGTCCGGCATCCACGATGCGGCGAACCTGGTCGCGCAGCTCCTCGTACACGCGGATGTCGCGGCGGGCAATGGCCGCCAGCAACCGCGGGACGCTCGCCGGCAGCGGCCTGCCGGTCAGCGTCGAGCGGCCGCCGACGATCACGAGGTGCGCGCCGATATCGAGCGACGGCGTCTGGCGCGCCAGCTTCACCGCATCGTCGAACGCCGCGCCGTTGGCCATCAGGGTCGCAGCGGTGAGGATGCCGCGGCGGTGCGCTTCCACGATGCCTTCGTTCACGTCGGGCGTGAAGCCGAAATCGTCCGCGTTCACCACCAATTGCTTTCGGGGTTTCAAAACAGGGTCAGCCGGATGGTCAGGAACTTCTTGGGATTCGTGTGCATGTCCTTGACGAGCGATTGAATCTCGCGCGTCGCGCTGGTCAGCGATTCGTACAACGCCGGGTTGGCGAAGAGCTGCCCGATCGTGCCTTGTCCGGAGTCGATCTTGTCCAGGGTCACATTGAGTTTGGCCGTCAACTCGTCAATCCTCTGGTAAACCTCCTCGTCCTTGAGGAACTTGCCGGCGGTCCCCTTGCCGGCATTCAGGTCCGCCACCAGCGCGTGGATCTCGTCGACGGTCCGCTTGAACTCGTCGTAGAGCGCGGGGTCCTTCAGCAGCTTGCCCGCCGTGCCCTTGCCGGCCTGCAAGCCGGCCAGGATGTCGTCGATACGCTGGATTGGCGCGCGGACCTCCTGGTACAGCGAGTCGTCGTAGATCAGTTTGCTGAGCGTGCCGCCGCCGGTGCGCACGTCCGCGAGCAGGTTCTTCCCTTCCGCCGCAATTTCGTTCAGCCCGTCGTAGAGATCCTCGTCCTTGATGAACTTCCCGAGATTGCCCTTGCCGGCTTCGACCCCCGCCAGGAGGTTGTTCAAGCGGTCCACGATGCCCTGGAGCGATTGAAACACCATGGTGCTCTGGGTCATCAGCGACTGAATGTCCTGCGCCTGCAGGCTGGCCAGCTCCGCGCCCGGCTCGACGTGGCGCGGGCTATTGCCCTTGGTGATGTCGATGTACTTGTCGCCCAGCAGGTTGGCCGCGGCGATGGCCGCCACCGAATCCTCCGGGATTTCAGCCAGGAACTGCCGCTTCACCAGCATGTTGAATTCGACGGTGCGCTTGGGATTCCGCGAGTTGGTCAGACGGAGCCCGTCCACAAACCCGATGTCGATGCCGTTCAGCCGCACGGGCGTGCCTTCGGGCATGGCCGAGGCATCGTCCATATACGTGCGCAACGGCTCGTTCCGGTGCAAGATTCCCCTGGTACTGGTGAGCAGGAAGACCAGAACAAACAGAATGACGAATGCGCCGCCGGCCACGATTCCGACCTTCAACTGCGACCATCGAACTTTCTTCCGGTCCGCCATGTCTATTCCCGGTGTTTCACGAACCTCGAGATGTAGGGATCTTCGGAAGCCTCCAGGCGATCCTGGCCGCCTTCGAAGATCAAGCGGCCTTCCCGAAGCACCATGAACGTAGTATGCAAGGCCTCCCCGTTGCGCGCAAGCTCCAAACGCCCTTGTTCCGAATTGTAGCGAAAATTCGCCATGACGTTGCCGTCCTGGAAGCGGTGGGTCACCATCAGCGTGGTTGTCCGGGCGGTGTCCCTCTCCTTGATCACCAGCGCCATGATGGTGTGGGCCGTGATGGGGTCGAGCCCGGCCGTCGGCGAATCGTACAGCATCAGCGGCGGCGCGGTGACCACGGCTCGCGCGATGGCCGCGCGCCGCCGCATGCCTCCCGAAAGCTCGCTGGGGAATTTCTCCAGCGTCTCGCCCAGCTCCACGAAGTCCAGCGCCTCGACCACGCGCGGATGAACCTGTTCCCGCGGGCAGTGGATGGACCTCTGGTTCAGCAGCGGATACGCCACGTTTTCCTCGATGTTCAGGGAATCGAAGAGCGCGCTTTCCTGAAACAGCATGCCCATCTTGGCGCGGATGTCGGAGAGCTCGCCCTCGCGCATGGCCGTCAGATCGTTCCCGAAGGCGCAGATCCTGCCGGATTCCGGCTTCACCAGTCCCAGCGCCGCCTTGAGCAGCACTGTCTTTCCGCTGCCGGCCGCGCCCAGAATCACGCGCGATTCCCCTTCGTAGGCTTCGAAGCTGACGTTTTCAAGCGCCGGCTCGCCGTCGAAGGCCACCGTGACGTCTTCGAACTTCAGGATTGGCGTGTCGGAACGTTCGGGCATCGGTTTGCGGCCTGGCTCACACAAATATCTTAGTGATCATCAGATCCAAAACGAATATCAGAATCGTGGCTGCCACCATGGCCTGGGTCGTGGCGCGGCCCACGCCTTGCGTGCCCCCCGTGGTTCGCAGGCCGTAGAAACAGCCGATCAGCGCGACCACCACCGCGAACACCACCGGCTTCGCCAACCCCTGCGTCACGTCCTTCCACCACTCGAGGGCCCGCCACGCCGACGACCAGTACTGCCGCGTCGTCAGGTTGAGATACATCACGCCGATCAGCCAGCCGCCCACCATCCCCACGAAATCCGCGATGATCGTGAGCAGCGGCAGCATGAAGCCCGTCGCCAGCAGCCGGGGCGTCACCAGTTTCTGCACCGGGTCCGTGCCCAGGGCGCGCATGGCGTCGATCTGCTCGGTGACCTTCATCGAGCCGAGTTCGCTGGCGATGCCCGACGCGTTGCGGCCCGCCACCATCACCGCGGTCAGCACGGGTCCCAGTTCGCGCACCAGGGTAAGGGAGACGATCATGCCGGTGCGTCCCACCTGGCCGTATTGCGCCAGCGCGGCGGCCATTTGCAGCGCCATCACCGCGCCCGAAAAGAAGCCGATCGCCACCACGATGGGAAGACTGCCGACGCCGATGGCGTCCATTTGGAGAGCGATGTCGTCGCCGTAATGGGGCTTGCGGAAGATGTTCCGAAGGGCGCCGCCGGCGAGGAGGAAGAACTCCTGAACCGCGAGAACTGGCTCTTTCAGCAGGTCGAGCAATGAGGTCGGTCCCCGAACTCCGATGCTACCATACAACTATCGGTCGGCCATGAAAGGACTTACGGACGTCGCCGGCATCCGCGTCGGCCACATCACCGACTTCGAAGCGATCACCGGCTGCACCGCCATCCTGTGCGAGGAGGGCGCGGCGGGCGGAGTGGACATCCGCGGCTCGGCCACCGGGACCCAGGAGATCGCCACCCTCGACCCCGGCCACCTCACGCCTCACGCGCATGGAATCCTGCTGGCCGGCGGAAGCGCCTTTGGTCTGGAGGCGGCCTCGGGCGTGCGGCGCTACCTCGAGCACCGCGGCTTCGGGTACAACACGGGAGCGGCGAAGGTCCCCATCGTTCCCGCGGCGATTCTGTACGACCTGGGCATCGGGAAGGCCGGCGTCCGTCCCACGGCCGCGATGGGGGAAGCCG
This sequence comes from uncultured Acidobacteriia bacterium, assembly GCA_903882645.1. Taxonomy (GTDB): domain Bacteria; phylum Acidobacteriota; class Terriglobia; order Bryobacterales; family Bryobacteraceae; genus BOG-224. The sequence goes on from CAIRXZ010000002.1 coordinate 9,977, forward strand.
CGGCGGCGGCCGCCACGGACGACGCGGTCAAAGAAGGTTGTTGCGGGGCCGGGACCGGCGCCACGGTGGGTAAGATCTTCGGCATGCGTCAGGCCATGAAATCCGGCGTCGGGTCGTTCACCGTGACGCTCTCCGGCGGCGTGCTGGTTTCGAGCCTGGTGGTGGTAAACGCGCTGGGCGACGTGCGCGACCCGGCCACCGGCAAGATCGTCGCCGGCGCGCGCAAGGCCCCCGGCGGCAGCGAATTAGCCGACAGCAACGAGCAGATGATGCGCGGCCGGGGCCCGGGCGGCGTGGGAGGCGGGAATACCACGCTGGCGGTGGTGGCGACCAACGCCAGGCTCAACAAGGTGCAGACCAACAAGCTCGCGCAACTCGCCAGCCTGGGGGTGGCGCGCTCTATCTACCCGGTCAACACCATGTTCGACGGCGATATCACCTTCGCGCTCTCGCTCGGGACCAAGACCGCGGATATCGATACGCTGGGCGTCGCCGCGGCCGAGGCGGTAGCGCAGGCCATCCTGCGGGCGGTGCGGCTGGCGCAGACGCTGGGTGGGGTGCCGGGGCTGGGCTAAGGGCTGACGCGACATATCACTCCAGGCTGAGATGTTTCCCGTTGGCCTAATCTGTCGTATCGGTCGGACGATTGAGCACCTCAACGATCCGCTCGAGTAAGCGTTTGCGCCTCGATTCATAGAACACCGCGAAGCCATTGAGATCGGTCATAACGCCGTCGAGCAGGTGCCGTGCGATGTAATCCTTACGGTCGTCATCTGTCTTGTATGTCTCTGCGATCCAATCGGCCGGCATTTGATCGTTCTTTGATTGATTGTCGGGCCCCTGGAGAAGCTGAAGATTGGAGAGGCGGTCCTTGCGATCCTGCAGACATGCGATTTCGTCTTCCGGGAAACCCAGTTGCTTGAGTTTACGAGCGTGGAAAACGGCGCTAGGGAAAACGTGGTCGATGTGAAACTGATTCCTGGTATCCACAAACGGAAAGAGCAGCGTCAGCAGGCCGAACAGGTCGCGGGAACCATACCTCATGTCGGCGAGTTCTTCAACCTCTTCGTTGGTGAATGTGAGGCTCTTTCCGCGGACGCGCATCTCGCGCTCAAGCGATTCGTCTGGGAACTTCCCGCTGGCGTTACGTATGACCTCCCTGAGCGCAGTGAGCAAAACGTCGAGACCACTGCCCCATATGCCGGGTTTGATCAGTGATCGGACGAGCCAGTGCTTTACTATCTCACGATCTTCGGCTCCTGCTTTCGAAGTCAGATAACCGTCGTCGCACCCCTTCGTGTGCAAATAATAGGCGACCGGGAGGAGGGCGCTGTCGGCAGTTATTGTATCGCGGGACAATCCGAAACTCGCGATCAATCTGGCTGTCAAACGGAGCGTCTCCGCGACTTGCGACCAGTTAGATTCGAGCTTCTTCATATTATTGCGATCGAAATTCTCCACTTTGAATCCAACGCTTGCGATGTCGGAGAGCATCAATCCGGCCTTGAGGACAAAATCCTTGGAGAAGTTGAATCCGAGGCCTGTGACATTCAGAGCGTCGACGAGGGTGTTGATCTCGCTGCGCGCGTCGCGCTGTTCCCACTGCGCGGTGGCGATTGATAGGAGAAGGTCCGAGTAGGAGAGTACAGTGCCACCACTGTTGGTTCGTATGAAGATGTTCAGGACCTTTTCGATATCCTGGCTCTCTTCCTCGTAATAACTGATGACGGATGCGTTGTGGACCGTCGCCTGCAGGCGGTGGAGCGACCTCACCGCGCAGGTGGTATTTCCGAGGCCCCGCTCAGCAAGATAGACCATCGGCTCGCAAGGCTCAGCCATTCCAAAAATCCGACTCACGGGAAACCAAAACTCACCACTGGCCGGGGCGGCTGCTCTTTCGTCTGCCAGGAACTCGAACCTATAAACTGCACCTTCTTCGTCGGGTGCCAACTCGTGCAGCAGATCAAGGTGGAGCTTCTTCACTGGAAAGGCCTTGGGGTTATTCCACCATCTGTTCGGTTCCTTGACCGCCAGAGAGCCGCGCAAACCGACGTTGAGGGCTGTTAACCGCTGCTGACCGTCCAGCACTGCGGTGACCGGACCATCAGGGGCCTTGCCCAAAGGCGGGCAGTGAGGGTTGTCTCGCTGATGATATTCGCGGCTGAAATCAAAGAAACGGAAGTTCCTGGACGTGGCTGGCTCAATCTTCCAGAACAGAAAGGACCCAACCGGAAACCCCTGCATAAGGCTGTCAAATAGGGCTCTATAGCAGAATCTATGGGTAGGATTGGTGGCTCTTGGGGGAATTCGTGGCTGAATCGGTGGGAGTGAACCCTCCTGCACCCGACGGGGGGCGCACCCTCTGAGAACCCAAACAAAACCTTTCTGAGAAGGAAAA
>CAIRXZ010000003.1 GCA_903882645.1 uncultured Acidobacteriia bacterium
GCCCCACTGAACGGGCGTGCTTGGTGGGGCGGACCTCCTGGTCTGCCTTCTTTTCTTTATCCCGGAATCGGATATAAGGCCAACTCCGGCATCGGGTATTGCCTTGCGTTCGCCGTGACCAGAACCAAGCCGTGCTCCAGCGCCACGGCGGCGATGGTGGCATCGGGCAAGGAAAGCGTGTGGCCTTGCCGCTTCCACGAATGCGGCAAAACGGGACGGACGCAATTATCGTGAGGTCTGGCGTCCCCAGCGGGATTCGAACCCGCGTTACCGCCGTGAAAGGGCGATGTCCTAGGCCGGGCTAGACGATGGGGACTTGGCTGCTGGGCCGGATGAAAGGCAGACAACTCTACTGTAGCGTCCGGTGGACCCGAGCGTCAACCGCGGTTTCGGCGCGCGACTTGAGAGTGGCGAGATTGCGGATTCCGAAGGAGTATGCGGGGATCTGTGCGTACCGAGTACGCAACGACGCTTCCCCAGCCCGAAGGGCGCAAGAACATAGCCCACGGCGTGAGCCGTGGGAGTGGCGCGTGCGTGGAAAAGCCCTCGGAGAGGGCGAAAGATGGGGCCGCCGCGATCTTTCGCCCCGTGCCGGGGCTTGACAAATGTCGACGGCTCCCCACGGCTCACGCCGTGGGCTATTTTCCTACGCTCCTACGGAGCTTTGGTTCGGAACATTCCGGGATTTCCACTTTCACGTCGCGTACCCCGCGCCTTCCAGCGCGTGCGGCGCGTGGGACGCGCTGGATGCGAGGATGGCGTTGGCAATGCGGTCCAGGGGCAGCACTTGTGCGGCGGCGCCCAGGGCGATGGCTTCCCGCGGCATACCGAAGACGACGCAGGAGGCTTCGTCCTGGGCGATGGTGCGGGCGCCCGCCTGGCGCATCTTCAGGAGGCCGCGCGCGCCGTCGGCGCCCATTCCGGTGAGCAGCGCGGCGGTGGCGCCGGGGCCGGCCGCCTCGGCGACGGAAGAGAACAGCACATCGACGGAGGGGCGCTGGTAGCAGACGCGGGGGCCGGTCTTCACGTTCACGAAGTACCCGGACGGACCCTTGCGGAGGAGCATGTGGAAGTCGCCGGGCGCAATGAGCGCCAGCCCCGGGCGGAGGGCGTCGCCATCGGCCGCTTCCTTCACGGCAAGAGCGCAGGTGTCGTTCAGGCGGTTGGCGAAGGCGCGGGAGAATTCCGGCGGGATATGCTGGGCGATCACCATGGCCGGGCAGGATTCCGGCAAGCGGCGCAGCACCATAGCAATGGCCTCGGTCCCGCCGGTGGACGCGCCGATGGCGATAACGGCTCCGGGAGCGGCCGTATGGGCAACTACGGGCGGGGGCGCCGCGGCCGAAGCGGCCGGCTTGGCGGCGCGGATGCGCGAGGCCGCGGCCGCGCGGATCTTTTCGGCGAGCGCGTGCCGCAGTTCGCCCACCGAGTAGGGGCCTCCCGGCTTGGCCAGAACCTCGACGGCGCCCAATTCCATGGCCTCGACGGCCGCGCGGCACGAGGGTTGCGCCAGAGAGCTGATCACCACGGTGGGGAGCGGGTGGAAGTGCATCAGCCTCTTGAGGAACGTCAGCCCGTCCATGCGGGGCATCTCGATGTCCAGAGTGAGGACATCGGGATTGAGGGCCAGGATCTTGTCCCGAGCGACGTAGGGATCCGGCGCGGCTCCGATCACCTCGAGATCGGGCTCGCCGGCCAGGGCTTCGGCGAGGATCTTGCGGACGATGGCCGAATCGTCGACGATCAGGACGCGGGTTTTGCGGACGCCGGACATACCAGGTCTTCCATTTCCAGAACGGCTTCGATGGAGCCGCCGCCGGTTTGCACGGCGTGCGCGACGGCGCCGGGCGGGCGGCTCGACTCCGCGCGCGGGACCGGGCGCGGCGCGCCCAGGCGGAAGTCCGTCGCGTTCTCGACGCGGCTCAGAACCGAGCCGCAGATCATGTTGGCAAGCTCGCAGATCACCTCCTGGACCCGCCGCTCGGAGGAAGAAAGCTGGTCTTCGCCGAGAAAATCGGTGGCGATGGAACAGGCCACCGGAGCGGCGATGCGCAGCGTAAGCCGGCCCGGCGGATCGCCCGCGAACTCGAGCCGCGCGGCGAACTCCTCCTGGGGAGCGGCGCCGGCGCCGGGCTCTTCGAGGTAGGGAATGAAGAACATCTTCTCCAGCGTCTCCTCGATCGCTTCGGCGAGAGCTCGATGCAATTCCGCTTCAGTCATGGGGAGCCTCCAGGGTGCGCTCCAACTCCGCCCGCAGGTCCTCGGGGCGAAACGGCTTGGTGACGTAGCCGCGGGCGCCGAGGGCGCGCATGCGATCGATGCGGCGGCTGGTGGCATCGGTGGAGATCACGATGGCCGGCACGGAGCGCAGCAGCTCCTCCTGGCTGAGGCGGCGAAGCAACTCCTCGCCGTCCAGCACGGGCATGTTGATGTCCGTCAGGATGGCGTCCACCCACTCGAAGCGCAACAGGTCGAGGGCTTCCTGGCCATTGGAGGCTTCGAAGCAGCTCGACAGCTCGAAGCCCGACATTTCGATCACGCGGCGGATGAAGGCCCGCATCGCCGGGGAGTCATCGACGATCAGCACACGATAAGCCATTGGTTTCTCCTTTCCAGGGGCGCGCCGGCACCAAATCCCGTTGTTCGCCGCCTTCGTGCATCCAAAACCGTCCGCTGCCGATCTCGAGCCGCACGGTGCGCGACCGCTCCCCGCCGATGGCCTCGGCATGCAGCATGAGGCCGGCTTTCCACAGCAGCTTGCGCACGGCCTGATAGTTGCGCCGCCCGATGTCGAAGACGTTCCGCGGGTCCATCATCCGGGCCGCGCCGGCCGCGGCGACGACGAGCCGGCGTTTGGAGGCTCCGCGGCGGTACACTTCCTCGAGCAACAGGGGGATGCCCGTATCGGCGAACTTGCACGGGTTCTCCCGCCCCCGGGCGGGGTCGATGGACGAATCGGGCAGCATGAAATGCAGCAGACCTCCGATGGCGGCTTGAGGGTCGTGGACCGCCAGGCCGATGCACGATCCCAGCGCGTACGTCGTGAGCACCTGTCCCGGCTCGTTCGCGACGCGACAATCGGACATGCCTACTACGATTTGTTCCATCCCCCCCCTTGTTTGGCCGGTTTCCGGTACACGGCCGGCCGGACGTACTCGAACCATTGGGAGAATCGCGACAAGCTTTCCGCGTGGCCGATGAAAAGGTGGCCGCCGGGCTCGAGGCTGGCGGCCAGCTTGCCGGCGGCCTCCTGCTGCGCCTCGGCATCGAAGTAAATCATGACGTTGCGGCAGAAGATCACCGGAAACTGGCGCGGCCAGGAGACCGGCTCCATGAGATTGAGCCTGGAGAACGCGGCTTGGGCGCGAACGGCGGGCCGGACGTGGAACGCCTCCCCGCCGGGCTCCGGCATGAAGTAGCGCGACAGCCACGCGGCCGGCAGATTGGCGCAGCGCGCGGCCGGATAGGCGGCGCGCTGGGCCGCCGCCAGGGCTTTTCCGGATATGTCGGTCGCGGTAATGCGGAACCCGCCCGATGGAAGAGCGTCGTTGAGGAGGCACGCCAGGGTCCAGACCTCCTCCCCGGTGGAACACGCCGCGCACCAGATGTCCACCCGGCTGCGCCCGCGCAGCGTGGGAAGCACCCGCTCGCTCAGGAACTGGAAATGGTCCGGCTCGCGCAGGAAAGCGGTGTGATTGGTGGCCAGCGCGTCGATCAGGGCGGCCAGGGCTTCGCCGGTCGAGTCCCGCACGATGTGGCGGTAGAGCTGCCGGTAGGAGCTGAATCCGCCGCCGCGCACCAGACGTCCCAAACGGGCCGCCACAAGCTGCTCTTTTCCGGGTTTGAGATCGAGGCCGAAGGTCCGGCGCGCGAGACGCCGGATTTCGTCGAACTCGCCGGCCGCCAGCGGCCGAGCGCCGGCGGCCCAATCAACCGGCCCCATCGGCGCCCTCCTTGAAGAGACGGTCCAGGTCGAGGATCAGCCCAACGCGCCCATCGCCGAGGATGGCGCCTCCGGCGATGCCGGTGGCGCCCTTGAAAGTCTCTCCCAGGGCTTTGATGACGACCTCCTGTTTCCCGATCAGCTCGTCCACCAGCAGGCACACCCGCCGGCCTTCCACTTCGGCCACCAGGAGCACGGATTCGAGCGGGTCCTCCGAGCGCGGCGTCACGTGGAATTTCCGGTAGAGGCGCGTGACCGAAAGCAGTTCTCCGCGTATGAGAGCCATTTCCGCGCGCCCCTGCACCGTCCACAGGACCTCCGGGGAAGGACGCAGCACTTCGCGCACGGCGAACAGCGGGGCGATGTAGCGCTCCCGGCCCACCCCGACCACCAGCCCGTCGATGATCGCCAGGGTGAGCGGCAGCTTGAGCGCGAAGGTGGCGCCGCGGCCCGCGACCGAGCGGATCTCCACGCGGCCCCTGAGCTTTTCGATGTGCCGGCGCACCACATCCATACCCACCCCGCGGCCGGAGACGCTGGTGACCTGAGCGGCGGTGGTGAATCCGGGCTGGAAGATCAGGTTAAACGCTTCATTGTCCGAGAGGCCCTCCCCGGTGGCGATCAACCCCTTCTCAATGGCCTTCTCGACGATTTGTTTGCGGTCCAGCCCGCGGCCGTCGTCGGCGATTTCGATCACCACCTGCCCGGCCTGGTGCCGCCCCTTCAAGAGCAGCGTGGCGACCGGGTTCTTGCCCGACCGCTCGCGCTCCTGGGGAGACTCGATGCCATGGTCGAGGGAGTTCCGCACCATGTGCATCAGGGGATCGGTCAGTTCCTGTACGATGTTCCGGTCGAGCTCGATCTCATCGCCCTGCGTCTCCATCTCGACCGGTTTGCCGAACTGGCGCGAGAGATCCCGCACCATCCGCGCCATGCGCTTGAACAGCGGGCCGATGGGGACCAGGCGCATGGACATGGCGTTCTTCTGCAACTCGGCGGCGATGCGCGTCAACTGGGCCAGGTTGCGATGCAGCCGGGGGTTCTTCAGCGCCGCCAGGTCCGGATCGTGGCGCACCAGGGACTGCGCGATGACCATCTCGCCCGCCATATCCACCAGGAAGTCGAGCTTGGCCGTATCGACCTTGACGGCCATGGTTTCGCCGCGGCGGTTGTCGGAATCGGCGGCCGCCGGGGCGGCCGGCGCCGCCTCTTCGGTTTTGCCGGCATCCACGGCGGCGGCCATGCGACCCAGATCGGCGGCCGGCGGCGGGATCTCCGCCGGCTCGGAATACAACGCCCGAATCCGGCCTAGAAGGGCCTCGTTGCGCGCGGGAGGCTCGGACGGCTCGCTTCTCAACGCCGACTCGACCTGCGCCATCCGCCGGCGCAGATCGTCCGCGCTCTCGAGAATGACGTCGATGGTCCCGGCGGTGACGGTCAACTGGGCGTTACGGGCGCGGTCGAGGATCGTCTCGACTTCGTGAGCGACCTTTTGGATTTCCCAAAGCTCCAGGAAGCCCGCCAGGCCTTTGATGGTGTGGAAGCCCCGGAACACCGCGTTCAGGGCCTCCGCGCCGTGCGGATCGCGCTCGAGGGTCAGGACCTGGGTTTCGATGTTGGCAAGATGCTCCCGGCTCTCGAGCACGAAATCCCACAACAGTTCGGGGTCCTGCCCGAGCGGCGCGCCCGCGGCGGCGGGGCGCCGCTCTTCGGCGTCCACAGCTTCCTGGAGGCGCGTCATGCCCTCTTGTATCCGGGCCGCGCCTTCCGGCGTCCGAGCCGCCTCCATCAGGGCAACGGCGGCCTCCGCCACTTGCCCGGCCCGCTCGCGCTCCGCGGTTTCGCGGAGACGCTCCAGAGCGGGCGCCCACGGCGCCGCCGCGCCAGCCGGGATCTTATCCGGCTCGGCCATGACCAACTGGAGAGCCAGTTCTTCGATCTGCCGCCGGAGGTCCGCCATATCGGGCATGTCCGCCTCCTAGAACCCGCCTTCGCTTTCGTCCAACGGGAACGCCGAACGCGGGGGCGCTGCCGGCACAGCCGCCGGAGCGGCGAACTTCCGGCCCGCCGCCGCCGGCCGCAGCGATTTGCCGAGCGCCGCCAGGGCGGCGGCGCTCGATCGGGACGGCTTGGCCGGGGGCGCCGCGCGGCCGCTCTCCCGCCGCCGCGCGTTCGTTCCGGCCTGGCCGCCCACCAGCGAGCGGAGCCGCCCGACAATGCCCCGCAACGACTCCGCCTGCGAGGACAGCTCCTCGGCGGCGGCCGCGCTCTCTTCCGCGCTGGCCGCGCTGCGTTGGGTCAGTTGCTCCATCTGGCCCACGGCCGCGCCGATCTGTTCGATGCCGCGCGCCTGCTCCTGGCTGCCGACGTCCACTTCATCCACCAGCGTCTTGACCTGCGTGGCGCTGGCGGTGATGCGGTGGATCGATTGCTCCACCAAGTCCAGCTTCCGGCCGCCCTCGCGCGACTTGCCGATCGATTCCTCGATCAGCGCGGCCGTGTCCTTGGCCGCCTGGGCGCTGCGTTGCGCCAGGTTCCGCACCTCGTCGGCCACCACCGCGAACCCCATGCCGGCCTCTCCGGCGCGCGCCGCTTCCACCGCCGCGTTTAGCGCCAGGATGTTGGTCTGGAACGCGATCTCATCGATCACGCGGATGATCCTGGCGATCTTCTCGCTCGATCCGTTGATCTCCTTCATGGAACGGACCATCTCGTCGAGATTGCGATTGGCGTCCCCAACCAGTTGGGCTGTCTCCGTCATCAGCGCCGTCACCGCCCGCGTGTTCTCGGCGTTCTTGCGCGTAATGGCGGTGATCTCCGAGCTCGAGGAAGAGGTCTCCTCGAGAGTCGCGGCCTGTTCCGACGATCCCTGCGCCAACGCCTGGCTGGCCGACGCCACCTGGCCCGACGCGGAGGCGACCTGTTGCGAGCCTTCCTGCAGCTCCGCGGAAAAACGGCGCAACATCGCGGTCGAGGAGCGCACCGTGAATGCCGCCCAGGCTCCGGCGACCGCTCCCGCAAGCGTCAAGAGCAACATCAGCGTCCTGGCGGAAGCGCACATCCCCTGGACGTCCCGCATGTCGCTATCCAGCAGCTTACGGGAGAGCGCGGAAATCCGCTCGGCGGCCTCGCTGGTCTGGCGGTAGTGGTTCGCGGTTCCCTGCGACAGCGTCTTGACGGCTCCATCCGGATCGCCGGCGCTCGCCAGTCGCGCCAGATCCGCGTAGGCCGGCAGCCACGCGGCCAGATCCGTCTCCATCTGCGCGGCCGCTTGCTTTCCCTCGGAGGTGAGCAGCAAAGGGGTCAATTCGACGAGGTCCCGCTTCAGCGTGGCGGAGCCGTCTTCGAAAAGCTGCTTCGCGGTGGAAGCCTGGGCCGCATCCTTCGCGTAGGTGAAGAGAATCAGCCCTTGCTGGCCGGCCGCCATCTTCGACGACGCCCCCGCCATCTCGCCCGCCAGTTCGAGTTTGCGCGCCGTGTTCCGGGCCGTGTGCTCAAAAGCGGCGGTGGCCGCGCCGAGCGACCAAAGGCCGCAGCAGGCCAGCAGCAACAGCGCGCCGGCCAGCGCGCCAGCGGCCAGCGCGATCTTCGCGCCAATCGTCAATGAGGATTTCCGCACCGTCTTCCCCCTGGGCTTCACTTCGCGAGGATCGAGTTCAGGTTGCGCAAGTCCTGCGCCGAAAGCACCTTGTCGATGTCCAGCAGGATCTTGACTTTGCCTTTTACCTTGGCCATCCCGAGCAGGTATTGGCCGGCTGCGTCCTGGCCGAAATCCGGCGTGTCTTCGATCTCCTGGCCGGTCAGATTCAGCACTTCCGAAACGCCGTCGACCACGATGCCCATGAACACCGCCCCAGCCTCGCCCCGCACCTGAGTCACGATGATGCAGGTGCGCTGCGTGTACTCGGCGGCGGGCATCCCGAACTTGAGGCGCAGATCGATCACCGGCACCACCTTGCCCCGAAGGTTAATGACCCCTTTGATATGCGCGGGGATCTGCGGCACCGCGGTGATTTCCTGCAGACCCATGATTTCGCGCACCTTCAGCACGCGGATGCCGAACTCCTCCTGGGCCAGTTGAAAGGTGAGATACTTCCCGGCGCGCGCATCGGCCAGGGCGGCGGAATTCGCGTCGTTTGTCGCAAGCATGGCAGACATGGTTTTCTCCGGGCTAAATTCAGACCTCCACCGTACAGGCGTGGCCGGCCGGGTGGGGATGGGCGTGCGCCACTTGGGCGGGAGCGAGGCAGAGCTTCACGAGCAGGCGGTGTTCGTCCCACAAGAAGGCCGCCACGATCCATTCCGTGGCGCCTACCCCCTTGGCTTTGAAATTCCTGCCGTAGACGACCGTGGGTATGCTAAGCCCGAGCGGCCCGAGCTCGGGCTCGAGATCCGTCTTGACCCCGCCGACGATCATGTTGGTGAGTTCGGCGAAAGCGTCCAGCACCTCGTCGTCCACGGCCGTGTTCTCCGTCATGAGCATCCGCGAACAGACGCGGCAAGCCATGGCCGGCGAGCAGGCCAGGCTGCCCGCCCCGGCCCAGGAACCCGCGAGTCCTACGAAGGAGACCACGCCGTCGTTGGCTTCGGGCATCCGGGTCTCGATCGCGACCATGGCGAGTTGGACTTGCGCGTCGAGCATGGTCGAGAACACCTGGAGGGTGGAACGGGTGATGGAATCGACAATCAGGTTCTCGAGTTCTGTCATGGCAGCCCGGCCTCCAGGAATCCCGTCAGCTTCTCCTTGATCTGGTCGGCGGTGAACGGTTTCCGGACATAGCCGGAAGCGCCCAGTTTGACTGCCTCGGCGACTTTGGCTTCCCCGCCTTCGGTGGTGATCATGACCACCGGAATCCCACGCCAATCCGGGGAGGCCCTGAGCGAAGCGAGCAGTTGCAGACCATCCATCTTGGGCATGTTGATATCGGACAGCACCAAGTCGATCCTCCGTCTTCTCAGTGTTTCCAGGGCCTCCTGGCCATCGCCGGCCTCGTGGATCGTCCCAATCGACATGCCCGTCTGCCGCAGCACGCGCTGCAGGATCTTACGAATTGCGGCCGAATCGTCAACCACCAGGACTTCCGATTCCATTGGCCTCCTTACGCCCCCATTCCTATTCATCGGTTTCTTTTTGGCTTTCATTAGGGCCGCGGCGACAGAAAGCGCGCCGCCGGGGAAACCGGCCGGGCGGCGCGGCCCTAAAGTATTCCTTCGGGCGCGCCGATAGCATTGTCGGGAGCGGCGACCTTGAACCGGCAGCTATCGCAGCAGGAAATCGACGCGGTCTTTCAGAACCTCCGCGACCGCAAACGCGACGTCCCGGCCGTGAAATTCGATTTCCGCCGGCCGGACCGCATTCCCAAGTCCCAGGTGCGCGCCATCCACCTGCTGCACGATACGTTCGTGCGCAACCTGGTTTCCAGCCTGTCCGCCTATCTGCGCTCCTATCTAGTCGTGAACCTGGTGAGCGTGGAACAGCTATCCTATTCGGAGTTTCTGGAGGGCCTGCCGACGCCCACTTGCATGGTTTCGCTCGGGCTGCGTCCCTACGACGGCAACGGCGTGATGGAATTGAACCCGTCGCTCGTCTTCCCGATCCTCGAAATGCTGCTGGGAGGCTCGGGATCGACCTCCCCGGCGATGCAGCGCGACATGACCGAGATCGAACAGAAACTGCTCGACGGGCTTTTCCGTATCATCCTCGGGGACCTGCGGGAGGCCTGGAAAGGAGTGACGGCCGTCGATTTCACCATCGAAGCCATGGAAACCGAGCCGCAACTGCTGCACATCCTGGCGCCCAACGAGGCCGTGGTCGCGATCGCCGTGGAGGTCCGCATCGGAGAGACCGTGGGCATGATGAACATCGCCATGCCGTCGATCGTCATCAAGATGATGCGCCAGAAATTCGACCAGCAGTGGTCGGTTCGGAAGACGCACGCGAGCGACGCCGAGCAGGAGCGAATCCTGCGCATCGTGCGCGGCGCCGCGCTCACCCTGGAGGGACGCCTGGAAGGTCCCACCCTGACGGTCGAGGACCTGCTCGGCTTGAGCGAAGGCCATCTGCTGACCTTCGATTACCCGGTAGGGCGCCCCATCGAACTGGTGGTGAACGGCGCGCCCAGGTTCACGGGCCACATCGTGGCGACCGGGAAGAAGAGGGGAATCCTCATTGAAGCCGCGCGGCCCGCGCCGATCCTTCAAGGCAGGACCAAAGAGGAAACCGGGCTGGGCGGATCGCCCGCGCCGGCCGCATAGACTTCCCACAGCGCGTCCAGAAACGCCCGGCCGAGCGGCCGGCCGTTATTCCGGTTCAGGCTCCAGCGGTGCAGGAACACCAGGACCCCCAGCACGTCGGCGTCGCGCGTCCGGTGTACGCCGTGCTCTTCCCGCTCGCGCTGGCGGAGCGCGGCGATGGCCGCCTGCGCGGCGTCGAAGAGGACCGCCGCAAGCGGGCCGGCGGGGCGGCTTTCATAGTACACGCCGCTCTCCAGCGAGCGGTACGTCCGGATAAGCGCCTCGAGCGCCTCGCGGACGTCGGGATCGGCCGCGCCCCGCGTCCGGAAAGCGGTGGCCGCGAGCGTGTATCCCAGCAGCGCGGTCAGCCGCCCGTTCGCATCCAGGAGTCCCTCCGGAACCTGGATATCGCGATTGACAAGCCGGTCCGGGTCGAGCGGAACGATCTTCTCGTGTTTGCGCGCTTCCCGCAGGTACCGGCAACCGGGAGGGCAATCCACGGTCGCCTCGCGCTCCGCCCCGCAGCACGGCGCGCAGATTTCGCCCCCCACCCCGGGGCAGAAGCGGCGGGAACGGCGGGTGCGGCAAAGGGCGCAGGTCATTCCCACAGTATAAGTGCCGGAGGGAGGCCGCGTGCTCCCCGGTCCGGCGTTGCGCTGACGGCCAAGCACACGTGTGCGGGAAGCGCCCCGGGAGGCCGCAGGGCGCCTCAGGACGATCATCCAAGCCACGCGATGGCTTGCGGCGAGACCGGCAGCGGGCGTGACGTCCGGATCCGCCCGGCCAACCGCGAAGCGCCGACGAGCGCGGGTCCATGGCAGCAGCGGGTTCGCATGGAGTTGGATCGGGTGGCATGGGCTGGGGGCTCGGGGCAGGGGGCTGATCGAGGCCGCTCTGCGCGTGTCCGGAAATGGGATTGGGTTCGTTCGGTATCTCCGGGGGCGCGGGAGGTTGGGGGCTGCCGGCCGGAGCCTCGCCGGGGCCGCCATCGGAGTGTTCGGAAATGGGATTGGGTTCGTTTGGCATCCCGGCCTTGCGCAGCAGGAGCAGGTTCTTCAAGGCGCGCTGGTACATGCAGTGCAAGCGGGTCTCATATCGGTGGATCAGGCCAATGGACTGGGAAGCGGCCAGGTTCTCGAAGGCGCCGGCGAGGCGGCTTAGTTCGTCCGCGCCGGGCTGGCCGTCGAGGCGCTTCTGAAGCAGGCGGGTTTCGATGGCCCAGGCGCGGCGCATGCGCCAGTAGTATGAGAC
>CAIRXZ010000004.1 GCA_903882645.1 uncultured Acidobacteriia bacterium
ATTTCTGCCCTTGTCCGGCCAAAATCCCGCATCGAGAATCTCCCCCGACGCGCAAATCCCAGGATCTCCAGGGCTTCACAGCACTTGGCGGAATTCTTGTACTTGGTTGCGGAATCGCTGCCCTGCTGCCGCTTGGATTGCAATCGGCTTCCTGAACCTGATACTATCGAGTTGGCGGATCGGAACCCCCCCTTGAACGCGCCGCAAATCCAACCAGGGAGTCAAAGAATCAACTGAATGAGCTTTACCGTATTTCTTGGCAATCTTCCCACCTGGGTCACCGCCGACGATATTAAGCAGTGGCTGGCCGCCGAGGATCTCGTGGCCGACGCCGTGAAAGTGATCCGCAACCACGAAACGCAGGAATCCAAGGGGTTCGCCTTTGTCGAAGCGCCCACGGCCGATGAGATGCAGTCGATCATCCGCCGCTTCGACCGCGCTCCATTGGAAGACCGGCTTTTGCGCGCCAACCCGGCGCAGCCGCCCAAGGGCAAGGAAGTGCGCGGACCGGCCGCCGCGGCGCCGGGCGCCAGAGCCATTCCGCCCAGGCCGGATCGCAAGAAGCGAGGCGGGAAACCGCGGGATCAATCGCAGCGTTCCGCATTTGCCGCCGAGTTGGCGAAGGTTCTGTAGGCTGGGCCGAATGGCCCGGCCCGCGCGGTCTCCACACCTGTGAACCGGAGTCACATCGTCCAAAACGGTATCCCCCCGCTTTTCAGACGTTTCTGTTCGGCCCCCCGCGTGCATTTCCGCTGCGCATGAGATACTCCTGGCTCGGCTGCCTGCTGGTTGGAGGCCTGCTTTTCGCCGGTACGCCCAACCTGGGATCGAACGTCAACTCGCGCTACAAGGTGGAGACCGTGATCGTCTCGGGCAACGGTTGGTCCACCGACTTCGCTTCCGGCCAGGACAAGAAGATCAGTTCCAGCTTGACCAGGCGCATCTCCGCGATCATCGGGTCGCAGCTCAACCCCGCTGCGATCGACGATTTGGCCAGCCGGCTCGGCAAGGAGCTGCATGCCAGCGTCTCCCATCATGTGGTGCGCGGCGCAAGCCCCTCCTTCGTGAAGATCGTGTTCGAGGTGCGCGAGCCGGACAAGAGGTTCGACGTGTCCGTCACGAAGTCCCTGTACAACTCCAAGCAGGGATCGAGCGGCGCCGTCGAGGGCGTAGCCACCGTCAAGCAGAACGCCTTCACCTTCGGGTTGGTGAGCGACAACGACGAACTGCCGGACCGCTACGCGGGAATCCGGGCGCGCTACGAGAACAAACGCGTGGGAACCGACAGCGTGCATCTGCAATTCGAATTCGACAGCTTCCACGAACAGTGGAACCGCAATACGCTGGAACAGCTTCCGCCGGCTGTCGCGGCATCGGCTTTCATCGAACCAACATCGGGGGTGTACCGGACGCGCCAGAGTTTTGAGCCTTCCGTGACCTTTGTCGTGGCGAAGCCGCTGACCCTGACCGTGGGCGCCAGCTTTGAACGTTTTCAGGGACAATTTCCGGCCGCGCATACCGAGGCCGCCAACGCCGTGATGTCGACTCTGCGCTATCAGGGACGGATGGAGGGCTTGGAAACCGGGCAAGACCTGGAGGCAGGGTACGACCTGCGCGCGGCCACCAGGGTTTTCGACAGCGATTACGTATACGTCCGCCAGCGGTGGGAACTTCGCTACCGGCTGACCCATGGCCGGCACACGCTCACCGACGACGCCACCGGCGGCCTGATTCAAGGAACCGCCCCGCTGTACGAACGGTACGTTTTGGGAAACAGTAGTACCCTTAGAGGCTGGAACAAGTTCGACCTGGATCCCCTCGGTGGAAACCGGATGGTCCACAATTCCGTCGATTATCGTTACGGCGCTTTTGAGATTTTCTACGACGCCGGAGCGATTTGGGACAGCGGACAGCCCGCGACTCCCAGACACGGAATTGGGGTGGGGCTGCGCGACGGCGCGTTTGCGCTCGCGCTGGCCTTCCCGATCCGTAGCGGGCGGGCCGATCCGATCTTCATGATGGGCATGAATTATTGACAACGCTTGACGCGCGGGACAGGAGCACACGCCGGGGAATCTGGCTGCTGGCGAGCCTTGCCCTCTCTCTGTCCCTGGCGCGCGGCGCGAACAGAATCTCGGTCGCCTACGTCGGGGACAGCCTGCGCCCGGTCGCTCCCGATCTGCACTTCCTAACCGGCAAGTCGCTGGAGCGGGTGAAGGATGGCGACGCGGTGACGTTCGTCGCAAGGCTCTCCCTGCTCACTATCGACCAGAGCGCTCCGCTCCGGGAGAAGGTCGGAAGGTTCATGGTGAGCTACGATATTTGGGAGGAGAAGTTCGGCGTTGCGATTACGGAGTCGGCTTCCCGTTCCAAGACCGGCATGACGGCGCCTCAAGCCGAGGCTTGGTGCCTGGAGAACCTCGGGATCAGCGCGGCGGGGCTGGCGCCGGACCGCCCGTTCTTCCTGCGGCTGGAGTTGCGCGTGGCCGACCCGAAGGAGTTTTCCAGCGTCATGGCCGACCCGGTTCTCAGCCTGAGGGCCTTCATGGAGATGTTGAGCCGGAAAGCCGGACCGGGCGACCCCCATTGGGGCCCATACGAAAGCGGCCGCATGCGCCTCTCCGACCTGGTCCGCACGGCGGGTCGGGGGGCGCCAAACGGGTGAACCGGCTTCGTAACAGGCTGATTCTCATCTTCCTGGCCGCCACCCTGGCGCCGCTTGCCGCCACCGTCTGGGTCACCACTTCCCTGCTCGATATCAGCCTGGAGTACTCCTCCACCAACGAGCTGGACGCGATTTCGAAATCGCTCGAAGCCACCGGGAAGGAGTTCTATCAGCGCGCGCGCAACGATCTCAAGCGGCGCGCGGCGTCGGGCGAGATCGATCCCAAGACGTATCGGCGGGCCGGCCGCGCGAGCTGGCCGGAAGAGGTGAAGGCGTTCGCCGAAGGCGATCGGCCCGAGGACTTCGCGCGGGCGGGCCAGGAGGGCGACCGCCTCGACTATTTGGTCCGCCGCGGCGAAGAGGTCTGGCTCTACTCGGCCAGCCTCGGCGACGTGAAGATGGAGCGGCTCGCCGGGCAGATTCGCGATGCCCGCGCTTTGGTGAACCAGGCCGAAGGCCGCGATCTCCGGCGCGGATTCAAACTCGCGTACATCGCATTAGCCGCCGCGTTCTGGGTGGCTTCGCTTACGTTGCTGGCGTACCTGGCGCACCGCCTCAGCCGCCCCATCCAGCAATTGACCGCCGGTCTTGGGCAACTGGCGGCCGGCGACCTGGGGGCTCGGGTCGAGGCGCGCCGCGACGACGAGATCGGGCGGGCCATTCTGGCGTTCAACCACATGGCGGAGAAGCTCCAGGAAAGCACCGAACGGCTGGTCTACCTGCGCCAACTCGCGAGCTGGCAGAGCCTGGCGCGGAAGATGGCCCACGAGGTCAAGAACTCACTGACGCCCATACGCCTCACCGTGGAGGAGATGCTGGCCCGCTACGACGAGGCCGACCGCGAATTCATGGAACAGGCCACCCAGATTGTGGCCGACGAGATCGAAGGGCTGGAACGGCGCATCCGCGCGTTCTCCCAGTTCGCCGCCGAGCCGCCCGTCCGTCCCGCCGAACTGGATGTCAATTCGCTCTTGCAGGAGCGCATCGCCTTCCTCAAGACGGCCCACCCGGAAGTGGCCTACGAGTGCCGCTTCGCAGAGGGCGCGCCCCGCGTCATGGCCGACCAGGACCTGATTAAGGGCATCCTGACGAACCTGCTGGAGAACGCCGCCGAAGCGGCCGGCGAGGGCGGCCGCATCCTGGGCGTCACCGCCGCCGGGAACGGGCGCGTGGCGATCGAAGTGCACGATTCCGGGCCGGGGCTGAGCGAGCAAACGCGCGCCTCCCTGTTTCAACCCACCATTTCGTTCAAGAAGAAAGGCATGGGACTGGGCCTCTCGATCGCGCGCAAGAGCGCCTTGCTTTCGGGCGGCGACATCGTGGTGGTGAAAGGAGAACTGGGCGGCGCGGGGTTCCGTCTGCTGCTGCCCGTTGTGACCAATGGCATCCAAACGCGTTCTGATCGTGGATGACGAAGAGAATATCGGCCGCTCCCTGCGCATGATTCTGGAACGCGAGGGATACGCGGTGAGCGTCTGCCGGACGGCGGCCGACTTCCGGAAGCATCCCGACGCGAACCGCGCCGACGCCTACGTGCTGGACCTCAAGCTGCCGGACGGCAACGGGATCGACCTGTTGAAAGCCATCCGGCAGAACGGCGCGCAGTCTCCGGCCATCATGATTTCCGGGCATG
>CAIRXZ010000005.1 GCA_903882645.1 uncultured Acidobacteriia bacterium
GCCGTCTTTTCTCACGGGGGGCTAGCAAAAAGCCGCTTTTTCTGGCATAACTGAGTTTCCAGTCAACAGTTAACGCCAAGAAGAAAGCGGCTTTCGCTATGACAGAGTGTACCCAATCCAGCTTCGATCTCCAAGCCCATTTTTCACGCGACGTAGTCGCCCGTTTTGATGGCGGCGCCATGACCTCGGATGCCGGGGCGGTGCTGCTGCGGGAAACGGATCGGCGGCTGAACCTGCTGCCGCGCCTGGCGGCTTGCTTCGAGGACCATCGCAACCCATGGCTGATTTCGCACACCGTCAAAGAGATGGTGGCGCAGCGCGTGTACGGGTTGGCGCTCGGCTATGAGGACCTCAGCGATCACGACCAACTGCGGGAAGATCCTTTGCTGGCGGTGCTGAGCGGGAAGGCGCGGCCAGGCGAGGAACCGCTGGCGGGCAAGAGCACCCTGAACCGTTTGGAGTTGGGCGATGAAAAGCCGAGCCGGTACAAGAAGATCCACTGCAGCCAAGAAGCCTTCGACGACTTGTTGATTCAGGTGTTTGTGGAGGCGCACGGGGAAGCGCCCCAACAGATCGTGCTGGACCTGGATACGACCGACCTGCCGCTGGAAGGCCACCAGGAGGGTCGCTTCTTCCACGGCTATTACGATTGCTACTGCTACCTGCCGCTGTACATCTTCGTGGGCGAGCACCTGCTGTGCGCGCGGCTGCGCACGGCGGATCAGGACGCGGCGGCCGGCAGCAAGGACGAGGTGGAACGGATCGTAGGCCGCATCCGCGCCGCCTGGCCCGAGGTCCGCATCATCGTGCGCGCCGACTCAGGCTTCTGCCGCGAGGAGCTGATCAAATGGTGCGAGGACAACGGCGTGTACTATGTGATCGGCTTCGCCCGCAATGAACGGCTGCGGCGCACTATCGAAGCGCAGATCGAGCAGGCCGTCCAGATCCATAAGCAGACCGGCAAACCGGCGCGCGTGTTCACGGAGTTCCCGTATCAGACGAGCAACGGGAGTTGGAGCCGGTCGCGCCGCGTGGTGGCCAAGGCCGAACAACTCGACGGCAAGGAGAATCCCCGGTTCGTGGTTACCAACCTGAGCGCGGAGGAATGGCCGGCGCAGGGATTGTACGAAGAACTGTACTGTGCGCGCGGCGAGATGGAGAACCGCATCAAGGAGCAACTGTCGTTGTTCGCCTACCGGGTGAGTGCGGAAACGATGAAGGCCAATCAACTCCGGGTGAACTTCGCGGGGATGGCCTATGTGCTGATGCACGGCCTGCGGCGGTTGGGGCTGAAAGGGACGGAACTGGAACGGGCGCAGGCGACGACCATACGGCTTCGGCTGCTGAAGATCGGGGCGCAGGTCCGGATCACCGTGCGCAAGGTGTGGCTGTCGATGGCATCCAGCTATCCGTTGCAGCAGTTGTTCGGGCAGGTTCACCAGAACCTGCGGCCAGCGGTTGCGCTCGGAGGATGACCGGAAAAGGAGGCCACCATTAAAGTAAACTCTCAAGCTTTGCCGAAGCAGGGACGGCCGCAGGCGCAACGTGTCCGATTTTGGAGGAAAACCGCCTTTCGCGCCCACCAAGCGCCTTCAGCCCGGCTTCCGGGCCGAATGTGGGCCTCTCCCTACGGCGTCGAGGCCGAACCCGCCCCAACTTGAGACTCCCGCGAGCGGGAACCGGCGTTCCCAGAATCCGTGTGAGATATGCGGGCTAGCCGCCGGACTGCTTGGCGTTGTCGGCCTTTTGCCGAGCCTTCTTCTCGCGGCGCGGCAGGCGGGATTTGTTCTTCTTGGACAATCTCGGTATCTTCGTGGACTTCATCCGGGGCGCGGATTCGACCGCGGCTTCCGGGGCCACGGCCTTCTTCCCGGCCGCTTTGTCAGCCGCTTTTGTATCGCTCACCGCGCCGCCTTCGGCGGCCTTCTTCTTGTCTGCCATAACGTCCTCTCGTCCGGCGAAACTCACGGAGACCCGTATTGAGGGTATCACCTTCAGCGATTCGATCGGGCCAGGATGGGTGAAATCCAGGCTGGAGTTCCGGCTCACCGCTCGCTCAACTCGCGTGAGGCGCCGGGAGCTAGAATGGGGCTCCGGCGCGCCCGACGACCAGAGGCGCACGCGCCCGCGCCGGGGTTCTGAATAGCGACGCTTACTTGAGCAGCATGTTTGAACAGGCCTTCAAGAACATCGACGACGTCCTCTGGAAAGAGGCCGGCTGCACCACAGAATTGGATTATACCGAGCAGACC
>CAIRXZ010000006.1 GCA_903882645.1 uncultured Acidobacteriia bacterium
CCGCCAGCCAGCGGCCCAATATCGACGTAGATGCGGTCCAAACCATTGGCGGCCGGTGACGCACGGCGAAAAGTCCGAGAGCCCCGGCCGCCGCAACGAAGTTTTCAACATGCCCATCCCCGTAGGGGTCGGGCATGCCCGACCCTGCGTGGGGCAATCTCCAAGCCCGTAGTGTGCCCAGTGGGGCGGACCTCCTGGTCTGCCTTCTTGCGTTACCCGCTCGACAATACCCTCAAGCCCGTAGTGTCATCGCCGCAACCCGCGGAATGTGGCGCTTCCGCCAGCGGCTGCCCATCGATGAAGCCCATTCCCATTACTCGCGGCGCGATCTGTTAGAATCGGGAGCCATGAAGCTCGCCGGCTTTTTGCTCGTTCTGGTTCTGCCCGCTTTCGGGCAGTATTCGGCCCGCAGGGACGACGATATCATTCGCCTGGAAGACGCCTCGCGGCAGACCGTCGTTTCGGTAACGCCGTCGCGCGGCAACAACGCTCTCTCGATGAAGGTCAAAGGCAAGGAGGTGCTGGCGGGAATCCCGCCGGGGATGAGCGGCGTCCCCTTTCTGGCGCCCTGGGCCAACCGCCTGGACGAAACCGCGTTCTTTGCCAACGGGAAGAAGTACACGTTCAACCTGGGCCTGGGCAACGTCCGTGGTCCGATTCCCAGCCATGGAATGCTGCTGAACGCCAGTCAATGGGAGGTGATCGAGGCCAAGGCGGATCAAAACGCCGCCTGGGTGACCAGCCGGCTGGACTTCTACCGCTATCCCGACTGGATGGCCCAGTTTCCGTTCGCCCACACCATCGAGATGACGCACCGTTTGAAGGACGGGGCCCTCGAAGTCGCGGTCAAGCTCAACAACCTGAGCGCCGCGCCCATGCCCGTCTCCATCGGCTTCCACCCGTTTTTCCAGGTTACCGATGCGCCGCGCGACGAGTGGACATTCCAGGTCGCCGCGCGCCTCCACTGGATCCAGAATCAGAACATACCCACAGGCGAGACGGAACCGGTCGAGAAATTCCTGCCCATCAATCGCGGCGGGCCGCTCAAAGGACAGAAACTCGACGACGTCTTCAGCGACCTCATCCGCGACTCCGAGGGCAAGGCCGTCATGTGGCTCCAAGGGAGGAACGAGCGGGTCGAAGTCTCCTTCGGCCCGAACTACAAAGCCGCCGTGGTCTGGTTCCCCGCCGGACCCACGCAGAACTTCATCTGTTTCGAGCCTATGGCCGCCATCACCGACGCAATGAACCTGGCGCAGAAGGGCATCTACAAGGAGTTGCAGTCCATCCCGCCCGGCCAATCGTGGCAGGAGAGTTTCTGGGTAAAGCCGGTGGGGTTCTGAGCGGCTGAAGGCCGGACGCGGGAACACGCGGTCGTGAACCCGTTCACCGCCTCGGACCTGGGCCGCGTGTGGCGAAACCGGCGCGATTATCCGGCGGAATTCGCTCGGCGGTTGTTCCGCTAGGGCCGCCGATCGTAGATAATGGAACAGAGGGCAACCGATGAGCTGCAAAACCGCCGTGCGCTACGTGGGCGATGTCGCGATCATAGACGTCTCCGGCCGCATCACCCTGGGGGAAGGTTCCGGGATGCTGCGTGAATTGATCAAGGACTTGGTGAAAGCGGGCGACAAAGACCTGCTCGTAAATCTCAACGAAGTCACCTACATGGATAGCTGCGGGCTGGGCGAACTGGTGGGGGCCTATGCCAGCGTCACCAACGCGGGCGGCGCGATCAAGCTGCTGAACCCGCAGGGCCGCGTCGCGGAAATTCTCAACGTGACCAAGCTGTACACCGTTTTCGAGACTTTCTCGGACGAGGCCGCGGCGGTGCGGAGCTTTCCCGCCCCGGCCGCCGGCGCCTGATGGCCGTTGTGGCGCGGACTCTCAGTCTGCCGCGTCCCCGCTCCTGGGGACGCTTGGGTCGTCGCGGCAATGTGAGAGTCCTTGCCACGCAACCCGTCAGACGGCTTCGGCCTGCTCGGCGTGGTGTCTCACGTCCACGCCCCTCAGCAGGAAGACCACGTCTTCGGCGATGTTGGTGGCGTGGTCGCCGATGCGCTCCAGGTTTCGGGCCACGAAAATGAGATCCACCGCCGGCGGAACCAGGCCCGGATCGCGCTGCATCGCCTCAAGCATTTTCGCGTAGACCGCGTCGCGCAGGGCGTCGACTTCATCGTCCGAGACCAGCACGGACCGGGCCAACTCCTCGTCGCCGTTGACAAACGCTTCCAGGCACTTCAGAAGCATGGATTGGACCAGCGCCGCCATCTTGGGGACGATCTCCAGCGGCTGGCCGAGCGGATGGCGCATCAGCGAGATGGAGCGTTCGGCGATGTGTGCGGCAAGATCGCCCATGCGCTCGAGGTCGGTGTTGATCTTCAACGCCGACGTCAGGAAACGCAGGTCGCGGGCCACCGGTTGGCCGAGGGCGAGCACGCTGGTCGCCAGGCCGTCGATCTCCATCTCCATCCGGTTGATGCGCGGCTCGTCGCGGATCACCTGCTCGGCGATTTCCTTGTCCTGATCGGCCAGCGATTGGACGCTCCGGCGGATGGCGGCTTCCACCAGTCCGCCCATCTCCAGGAGCTTCCGGCCCAACTCCTCCAACTCGACAGTGAAACGCCGCAACACTCCTTTTCCCCTTTCCGTCTTCGGGCCAATCGTCAAACCGTTTCCAGCCCCTACCCGAATCTCCCCGTGATGTAATCCTCGGTTTCCTTGCGCGCGGGATTTTTGAAGATCGTATCCGTACTGTCGTACTCGATCAGGCGGCCAAGCAGGAAAAAGCCGGTGTTGTCCGCCACGCGGGCGGCCTGTTGCATGTTGTGCGTGACGATGACCATGGTGCACGTCTGTTTGAGGCCGAACATCAGCTCCTCGATCTTGGCGGTGGCGATCGGGTCCAGCGCCGAGCAAGGCTCGTCGAGCAGGAGAACTTCGGGATTCACCGCGAGCGCGCGGGCGATGCAAAGCCGCTGCTGCTGGCCGCCCGAGAGCGCGTAGGCGGATTCGCGCAGCTTGTCCTTGACCTCGTCCCAGAGCGCGGCCCGCCGCAGGCTTTGCTCGACCTTGTTCGCCATTTCCTTCCGCGTGGCCATGCCGTTGATGCGCAGGCCATAAGCGATGTTGTCGGCGATCGATTTGGGGAAGGGATTGGGGCGCTGGAACACCATGCCGACGCGACGCCGCAGGCTGGTGACGTCCACGCTCGCGACGTCCTCCCCGTCCAACAGGACCTTGCCCTCCAGACGGTAGTTGCGGGTGGTCTCGTTGATGCGGTTCAGGATCCGCAGGAAGGTGGACTTGCCGCAGCCCGAGGGGCCGATCAACGCGGTAATCCGGTTCGCGCGCATGTCCAGCGAGACGTCGTGCAGGGCCTTGAACGAACCGTAGTAGAAGTTGATGTTGCTGGCCTTCAGCTTGGGACGGGCGTTGGGCGTCGGGTCCGGCGACGCCTCCGCAACCTGCGGCTGGTTCAGCTTCCGTGTTGAATCGGATTCGCGTGCAGGGCTCATAAGCATCGCTAAACCTAACCGCGCGGAACGGATATTCCCCGCGCCAAAACGAAACGGGCCGAAATATTGGCGGCCAACACGAGCGCGATCAGCGCCAGGCCGGCCGCCCAGGCTTGACGATGCCAGTCGTCAAAGGGCGACATCGCGTGCGTGTAGATCATGACCGGCAGGGAGGCCGTCGGCTGGGTTATCCCTCCTCCCCAGTACTGATTGTTGAGGCTGGTGAAGAGGAGCGGCGCCGACTCCCCGGAGATGCGCGCGATGCCCAGGATCATGCCCGTCAGTATCCCTTTGCTGCCCGCGGGAACCACCACGGTCGCGATCGTCCTCCACTTGCTGGCGCCGAGAGCCAGCGCGCCTTCCCGAAGCGACTGGGGCACTTCCCGAAGAAACTGCTCGGTCTGCCGCGTGACGATGGGGATCAGCATGACGCTCAGCGCGACCGATCCTGCGATAGCGGAAAAGCCCTTCATGGCGACCACCAGCAGGGACCACGCCAGCAGGCCGACGACGATGGATGGAATCCCGTTCAACAAGTCCGCCACAAACCGGACCGCCGAAGCGAAATGCCGGTCCTCGAACTCGGAGAGATAGATGCCCGCCACAAACCCGATCGGGAGGCCGATCAGAGCAGCCATTCCCACGATTTCCAGGCTCCCGACGATGGCATTGGCCATGCCGCCGCCCAACTCTCCCGGAGAAAGCGGCAGCTTGGTGAAGAAGTTCCAGTCCAGCGAGGCGGCTCCGTTGTAGATGAGGCGTCCCAGGATCAGGAACAGCGCCGAAACGGTGAGCGCCGTAAAGACGCCGGTCAGCGTGAGCATCACGGCGTTGACGGACTTGCGCCAGATCAGCCGTTTGTTCATGCCCGTTTGGATCCCTTTCTGGTGGTGGCGACAATCATGAGGCGCGCCAGAGCGTTGATCAGGATGGTGAGGCAGAACAGAACCAAGCCAAGCTCCACCAGGGCGCCCCTGTAAACCCCCGTCGCCTCGCTGAACTCATTCGCGATGACCGCGGCTATGGTGTAGCCTGGCGCGAGAAGCGAAGCACGAATGCTCGGAGAGTTTCCAATGACCATGGTGACCGCCATGGTCTCGCCCAACGCGCGGGCGAGACTCAGGAAGATCGCACCGAGGATGCCGAGCTTGGCGTGCGGCACAACCACCTGCCAGGTGCTCTCCCAGCGCGTCGCGCCCAAGGCGAGGGCCGCCTCGCGCTGCTCGCGCGGCACTGCCAGCAGCGCCTCGCGCGAGACCGAGATCACGAACGGTATGGTCATGACCGAGAGAACCAGGGACGCGGTAAGGTAATCCAGGCCAAACACCACGCCCTTGAACAGCGGCAGGCGCCCGAAGTGACTCTTAAGAAACGGTTCGATGGTGGTGCGCATCAGCGGTACGAGCGCGAAGATCGCGAGCAGACCGTAGATGACGCTCGGGATCGCGGCCAGAAGCTCAATCAGAAAGGTCAGGGCGCTCGAAAGGCGGGCCGGCGCCAGCTCGGAAAGAAATATGGCGGCGCCAAGACCTAACGGCGTGGAGATGAGCAAGGCAAGAAACGACGTGACCACCGTCCCGTAGAGGAACGGCAGCGCCCCGAATTCCTCCGTGACCGGATTCCACTTGGAGGAGGTAAGGAATCCCCAGCCGAACTTGTGGCGGGCATCCGCGGAGCCCGCCCAAAGCTGGAGAATCAGTAGCAACGCCAGAACCAGGATGCTCGCGGCGAACGCCAGGGCGACCCAACGGGCGATCGCGTCGCCCGTTGGGGCGCCCCTGCCGGCCGCCGAAGGTCGTACCGCCGCTACCGTGCCCATGCCATCTTTCAACCGGGAAACCCGGCTATTGAATCGCCGCTAGCTGCTTCAACTCCATGGCCACCACTTCCTTCGGAAGCGGAGCGTAGTACATGGCGGCGGCCTCTTTCTGGCCGTCGGCGAGCATCCACTGGAGAAAGCCCTTGATCGCCTTGCCCTTGGCCGCATCGGCGAACTTGCCGGGAATCAGGAGCCAGGTGAAGCTCGAGATCGGATAGGCGCCCTTCCCGGGAGCGTTGGTGATGGAAACGCGAAAGTCCGCCGGCATGTCCCTGGCGGCGCCGGCCGCGGCTTCACTCACCGAGGCCGTGCTGGCTGTGACGAAGGCCCCATCCGCATTCTTGACCGAGCCGTAAGCCATCTTGTTATTGGCTGCGTAGATCAGCTCGACATACCCGATGGCGTTGGGGGTCTGCTTCACCAACCCGGCCACGCCCTCGTTGCCGGCTCCGCCCAAACCTGCCGGCCAACTGACGGAAGTGCTGGCGCCTACCTTGCTCTTCCAGTCCGGGCTCACCTTGGACAGGTAATCGGTAAAGACAAACGTCGTGCCGCTGCCGTCCGAGCGATGTATCACGACGATTTCCGCGTTAGGAAACTTCACGCTGGCATTGTCTTTCATCAGCTTGGCATCGTTCCATTTGGTGATGGTCCCGAGGAAGATGCCTGCCAGAGTTTCGGGGCTGAACTTGAGGGGCTGAGTGACGCCCGCAAGATTGTACGTCGGCACAACGCCGCCCAGGACCGTGGGAAAGTGAAAGGCCTTCACGGGCAGCGCCGCGATCTGGACGTCGGTCATGGGCATGTCCGACGCGCCGAAATCCACCGTTCCCGCGGTGAGCTGCGCGATGCCGAACCCCGACCCTTTCGACTGGTAGTTGATGGCGATCACGGGATTCCTGGCGTGATACTCTTCGAACCACTTCGTATAGATCGGGTTCGGGAAAGTCGCGCCGGCGCCGTTGATGTGTTGCGCGGGGGCCATCGAAGCGCCCGCGAGCAAGCCCGCGAACACCGCTAATGATCTCTTCATAATCTTATGATCTCCTCGATTTTCTCACTGGTTTGTTACAATTCCGTTAATTAAACCGGCCGGCGGGGCTTACTTGACGGGCGGCGCGGTTCCCGGGAGGGTGTAGCGCAAGTTCAGGAAAACAGTGCTGTTGTGCGCGCTCTTGCCGCCCACCGCCAAGTTGGCGACCCATGGATCGCGGTTGTAATACGCATATTGAGCCATGAACGACAAGGCGCCGTAACTGGCGTTCTTCCAGAACGTCCGGACCAGGCCAAAGGTTCCTTCCTGGATGTTGCGGTTCTGGCTGTTGGGAGATCCGGGGTAGCCGTAACCGACCAGCTTTCCGGCGGTGTCGATGGCCACGTTCCTGGCGAAGTAGGCGTCGCCGTAGTAGGCGTAGAGCAGCGTGTTAGGGCCGGCGTTGACCTCAAACCCGGTCACGGTGGAAACGTCATGGATCGGGGAGAGGCTGCCGTCGCCGCGCACGATGAAATCCGGACCCGTGCCGAACAGGTAGCGGCCGGCGCCATCGCCATAGAAGTTGTTCGTGATGAAGTGGAAGTTCCTGGAGAGCGCGAAGTTCATGTTCAGCGCAACGCCCGCGCCCTGGCTGCTGAACTTGGTTCCGCTGACATTGGCGCCGGCGCCGGGGTTGAAGACCTTGAATTCCCGGAATAGGCCGATTAGTTCGATGTGCTGGGAGGTGCTGCCGGTCTTGGGGTCGAAGGCTAGTTTGGCGATTACGTCGGGCATCACGTTGGGCGTGTTGGTGGCTCCGAGGGCGCCGTTGTCCAACTGGCTCGCGTAGTTGGTCGAGAAGTTCCCAGTGGTGGGATAGGTGATGACGCCGCCGCCGCCCGAGCCGCCGATGTATTGATCGGCCTGTTCGAACGAGATGCCCGCGGCGACCGTGTCCGACGGGTGATAGACGAGGCGGAACTGGGGAATGCGGCCCCAGGTCAGGCCAACGTTGTAATTCGTGTCGATGTCCTGCGAATAGAACAGATCGGCGGGCAACGGAGAGATCCCCTTGCGGCCGGGAGTGATCAAGCTCCAGGATTGCCCGCCCAGGACTTCCCACTTGTCTTTCTTGACGTCCACCCAGTACAGACGCATGCGGAACGTATTGCTGTTGCTGCTGACGGAGACGTTGTTCCCGTTGTTGCCGAGGAAGTCCGACTCCCAGTAGCCCATCACATGGGCCCCTTTCACCGTGGCATCCACGCGGAAGCCGATGCGGGAGTTCTGCGGATTCAGGCGCTCCTCGGTGAGCCTGGCGGAAGCCGTGTTGTTGAAGGGGATGGACCCGAAGTTCGTTCCGATGCCGCTGCCGGCGGAGGCGCTACGGAACACGGAGGTGAAGTCCATGAACCCGAGGGGGGTAAAAGTCGCCTCGCCGAGCTTGAACTGCAACGGCGGCGGGGCCGGAGCGGCTTGCGGCGCGGCGGCCTGCGCCGCGGGGGCCGGCGCGGGGTCCGGGTCGGCCGCCCAGACCGCCCCGCTCACGGCGACGGCCAAGGTGGAGAACACGATACCTGCTCTTCTCGATCGAATCATCATCTGACGATGTTTCCTTTCCACAGCTCTTTCCGCGATGAAATCCGGCTTTGCGGCTCGCGCCGCTATTGCCCGGTTTGCCTCGGACAGGCAACCAGCCCGTTCCACCCGGAAGATGAATTGGGGGCTAAGACGTAGGTTAATGAAGATGTGTGAGAGGACGATGACAACCGAGTTAAGACTGGCTCACGAGGGCGGCGCTGGCGGGCAGTGGGGCAGGCCATCGTTTTCTGTGGCCTGCCAACGCAGACGGCGAAAAACGATCGTCTGCGCCACACAACGAAAAACCCGGCGGCGAGGTTCGCTCGCCGCCGGGCCGCGTCGTTCCAATTTGACCCTGTACTGGTAACTTCTTGGTCCCCTTCTCGTCGGGGCAACTCCAGTATATCAGGCGCAAGGGCGCCGTGCGTTGCCGGGCTTGAAGAGCGGGTCGCCTACGGTAATGACCCTATCCGGACCTGAAAACATGGCAGTATGGTTGAAAGGAAGCGCAGGCAGGCGGCATCTCCCGGTTTGGAGGACGAGTATGAAATCTGTCTTTGTACGCGTGTTGTTGGGATCGCTGGTTTGGACGGCATTCGCTCAAGATCCCTCCTCGAGGGGCGTGAATTTCTACTCGGTGGACCGCGAAATCCAACTCGGCCAAGAGGCGGCGGCTGACCTGGAGCGCACGCTACCGGCCGTCCATGAGCCGAAGCTGGACGCCTACATCGCTCAACTTGGCTCGGAGCTGGCGAAGTATGTCGGCCCTCAGTTCGTCTACACGTTCGCCGTGTACGACGACCGTCGACCGCTGGCGATGCAGCCGGTGGCGATGGCGATGCCGGCGGATGCCTTCGGCATGCAGCCAGGGGAGCCCGTGGCCATCGCGGGCGGCCGCGTCCTGGTTCCGCTGGGTCTTCTGGCCGGCGCCCCGAACGAGGCGGTGTTCGCGTTCCAGTTGGCGCATGCGATGGCGCACATTGCGGCGCGCCACTCCACCAGACGGGCGTCCCGCCAGCAGTTGGTAGACGTGACCACCGCGGGATTGGAGGCTCAGAAGGCCGGCGCCGTGGGGCAAATGGCGCCAGCTTTGCAAGCGGAATCCCTGTCCCTCACCCGCCGGTTCGAACTTCAGGCTGACGGCGAGGCGGCCCGCATCATGGCCGGGGCGGGCTACAACCCCGAAGCGGCGATTCAGTACCTGGAAGGACAATCGCCGGCCGCGCAAGCAGCCGCCGTTCTCTCAGCGCATCCCACCACCAGCCAGAGAGTGGAGACGATCCGATCCGCGTTGGGGAATCTGCCGGCGCGCGCCTATTCGGGAGGCGCCGGCGGGTTCGCCGAAGCCAAGGCCCTGGCCGCGAGCGTTCGGTAGATAGTTCGTGGCGCGGACTCTCAGTCCGCCGCGTCCCGACTCATCGGGACGCGCTCTGGAGCACATCCGGCAGGCGGTAAATCGTCAACCCGGAGAGCAGTTTAGGATAGAAGTCCGTGGATTTCTGCGGCATCACGCCGCCCGCGAACGAGATATCGGCAACCTGACGGACCGAAACCGGTTTCAAGAGGAAAGCGATCTGCGCGGCGCCGCGGCGGGCTTCCGCGACGGCCGCGTCGAGGCCGCGCGCGTAGCGCAGGTGCTTCTCGTCGCGCACGGCATCCTCGCCGATGCCCAGCGCTTTCCCGAGCAGGCGGTCATGCAGGACGCGGACGTCCAAGTCGCCGGACGCGCCGCGCCGCTCGAGTAAGAAGAGGCGCTCGCCGATGGCGGCGCCGATCACGGAGGGTTCGGCGGAGGAGGTGGCCGGGCTGTCCCAGGCGTGCCGCAAGCGGTCGAGCGAATCGATCTCTTCGATCCTGAAATCGTCCGCGGCGCGGCGCAGGAATTCGTCCGGGAGACTTTCGGGCGGGAGGCCGCTCACGAGCCGGTGCGTGGCCAGGATCTTCAGCCCTGGCGAGTGCATGTTGACGAACGTCATCATGACCCGGTCGGCGCCGGCCAGGCCGGGGTTCTCGTCGCGGAACGCCAGCGCGGTTTCGTAGCGGTGGTGGCCATCGGCGATGAGAAGCCTCTTATCGGCCATGAGCCGCTCGACGGGGGCGGCATCGGCGATCTTCCAGACCCGGTGGATGGCGCCGTACTCGTCCTCGACCTCGGCCAGCGGCGCGGAGGCGGCCGCCTCATCGAGCAGGGCATCCACGGCTCCGGCCGGGTCGGGGTACAGCAGGAAGAGCTGGCCGAAGTGCGCGTGGGTGTGGCGCAGCAACTTGAGGCGGTCTTTCTTGGGACCGGAGAGGGTCTGCTCATGGCGGAAGACCACGCTGGCGGAATAGTCCTCGACGGCGCCCAGGGCGATGAACCCCTTGCGGACCAGGCGTTCCCCGGTGTCCGGAACGGTGAACTCCTGGAAGTACGGAAACACGCCGGGCCGGGCGTCGCGCGCCAGGATGCCGGCCGAGATCCAGCCGTTCAGATACTGCGCGGCGCGAGTGTAGACGTTATCGGAGGCGGAGTCCGAAGGCAGGCGCTCGCCGAGGATCACACGCACCAGGTTGTGCGGGCTGAGCGAAAGATAACGGTCGCGCATGGAAAGGGAGATCTTGTCGTATGGCTGCGTGACGAGATTCCCCAGCGGGCCGGCGGCCGCGGAATACCGATATGGTTGGAACGGATAGATTCTGGCCAATAATCAAGATAGCAAAATAGCGTGGGGAGCAGCGGCGGAAAAAGGGCCGGGCATGCCCGGCCCCTACTCGGCAGGCGAGAGGCCACTACCTCTGAACGGGGACCGCGACGGGAGCGGCGGCGGCGCTGGGGATGGCCGGGATGACATCCGGCTCGCGGCCGACGACGCCCTTCCTGGCATCGTCGATGCTGACGTTGTAGTCGTCCAGGACGCGGCCCAGGGCGTTATCCAGGTTGAGCCGTGCCTTGATGTAGTTGCTGAGGGCGGCGGACTCGCTCAGTTCGCGCGCCACGGTGGTCTGTTGCACCACCACCACGTCCAGGATGGTCGCGGTGCCCAGCTCGTACTTGCGCCGGGTAGCCCGCTCGGTTTCTTCCTGGAGCCTGCGCGCCTCGACCGCGTTCTCCCACGCCGCGCGGGCCAGCGTCAGGGAGGTGCGGTTGTTGATCACGTTGATTTTGGTGTTGTTCTGAAGCTGCTTGTCCTGGATCTGGGATTGCCGGAACTGAAGCTCCTGCGTGATCAGGTCCGCCTGCGCGGAGCGGTTGCGAATCGGGACGGTGAAGGTGAAGCCGGCGCTGTAGTTTGGGAAGTTCCGCGAGAAGATCTGGTCAAGCACGGTACCGAAGCCGCCTAGAAAGAACTGGTTCACCCTTGTGGGATCGTGAGTACCGATGGAGTTGACCTGGCCGGCCTGGCCGCCGTTGGACGCGGCCACGCTGACCGACAGCGTCGGCAGCAGCGCGTCCTTCACGCCGAGCATGCTGATGCGCGTGTCCTCCATGCCGATGCGGCTCTGTTCCAGGTCGGGGCGATTGGCAAAGGCGTCGGCGATCAAATCCTGGATGGGCCGGACGGCCTCCTGCGCGGGCACGTCGAAATGGTCGGTGGGCACGATGCGAGCGGTGGCGATGGTCAGGTCGTCGATGCCGCTCCGGGTCAGCACGCCCTTGAGGATCATCTCCTGTTGGAGCACCACCGACTGGGCGTTCACGACGTCCTGCTGCGCGCCCTTCATCTCGGCCTCGGCCTGGATGATATCGATGGGGGCGATGGCGCCCAGCTCCGCGCGGCGCTTGTTGTCCTGGTAGAGGCTGGTATTCAGGTCCAAAGCCTGCTGGCGGATTCTGAGGGCGTCATAATCGGTCACCAGGTCCCAGTAGAGGCTAACCACGTTGGCCACGGTGGCGATGGTCTGCTGCTTGAAGGTAAGGTCGGAAATGCGGACCTGGTTCTTGGCGACGCGGATCACACGGTTGTTGATGGAGGGCCGGAACCCCTTCAGCAGGTTCTGAGTGAGGCTGATCGACAGGCTGGCGTTGCTGCTCGGATTGAAATCGTTGGTAGGAGAGTTCTGCCAAAGGCCGGCGGTGCCGCTCATGGCCACCTGGGCGGTGGTGCCGGTCAGGAACGATTGCGATGCCCCGTAGTACCAGCTCTTATACGAACTGACCACGTAGTTGGTGCCGGTCACGAAAGAGCTGGTCTGCGGTGCGGTCTGGTGCGCCGCGGTCACTCCGGTCTGGAAAACCGGGTCGAGATTGGGAATCGACGATCCGGCCAACTGGACGTTCAATCCACTGAGAACGCCCTGCTGCGTCCCGCTGGAGCTGCTGGTCGCTCCCGCGCCAAGAGCGGAGGCCCCGGCGAGCACGCCGGAAGCCGAAGAGGGTCCGGACGAGACGCTGTTGGACACGTTGGTGAGCAACTGGCCGGCGCTGGCGCGGAGCAGGTTGGACTGCGCCTGCGGCAGGTTGAACCGGGCGTTTTCGATATCGAGGTTGTTTTCCAAGGCCAGCGCGATGGCGTCGCGCAAGGAAAGATAGATGGTTCCCGCACGCATCAGCCTGCCCAAGCGGGGGGAATCGGCCCAACCGACCTGCTGGACGGGGCGCGGCAAATAACTCCGCGAAAACCATGAAAGGAAGGGGCGATCATAGCCGTGGATGTCGGGCGACTGAGTGCTCACGGGGCCCCCGGCGGTCAATGGGACCCGGGGCATCTGGGCGCTCCACCGCGCCTCTTGCGCGAACCCAGGGAAGGCCATCAGAAAGCACAGCGCAATGGCTGCAAAGGACTTGGCGGTAGACATAAGCGGATAGAACCTCAAAAACCTATTATGACCGCACGGCAATAGCCAACGCACGCGCGGGCGCAACCTCTTCCTCCCGATATACGTGGAAAGCGGCGCGGGAGTTCGGGAATTGTCGAGAGTGTCCGGTTTTGGGACGCGCCGGGCGCCAATTCGGCATCAACAAAGGATGACGTTTGCGGCGGCCTGGTTTTAGCTTCCGCCATGGAAACCGCGCCGGCGATAGAGTAGTCCATAGGGATATGCGCGCGAGCCTGGTTGCAATCCTGGTTCTGGCGTTCACCGCCTGGGCGGCGAACGTCAGGCTTTACCTGAACGACGGAGGCTATCAACTGGTCCGGGAATACCAAGTCCAGGCGGACCGGGTGCGCTTCTACAGCGTGGAGCGAAGCGAGTGGGAGGAGGTCCCGCTGGACCTGGTGGATCTGAAGCGCACCGAAGCGGAGGCCGCCAGCCGGAAGGCCGAATCGGAGAAAACGGCGCAGGCCCTCCGCGCCGAAGACAAGGTCGAGAGCGATCTCAGGAACGAGGCGTCGAGCATCCCGCAGGCGCCGGGAGTCTACTGGATCGAGGGCGGCAAGACCAAGGTTCTCAAGCAGGCCGAGACGACCCTCCGCACCGACAAAGCCCGGTCGATCCTGCAACGCATCTCGCCGCTTCCGACGACGTCGGGCAAGGGCACGGTCGAGATTGACGGCGCGCACTCGGCCAGCGTTTTCACCGACCAGGCGCCGGAGTTCTACATCCAGCTTTCCGAGACCGAACGTTTCGGATTCGCACGCCTGACCCCCAAGGGCACAGCGCGGATCGCCAGTTTTCTGGCGTTCGCGCCGGTCACCAAAGACGTGGAGCAGACCCCCGACATGATTCCCACGCTTCAGCTCCAGCTCGACGACGGCCTGTACAAGATCTGGCCCAAGGATCCCCTGGCCCCCGGCGAGTACGCGGTGGTGCAGTACAGCGGGAACAAAGTGGACATTCAGGTTTGGGATTTTGCAGTGAAACAAGGGCTTCGCCCTTGAAGTCCCTTCGGGACATGGGAGTCGGGAGTCAGGAGCCAGGAGTCCACTATGCCGCCGCGATTCTGTCTTCCGACTCCCGACTCCTGTCTTCCGGCTCCTAACTCAAAAAGTACGTCCGGTATAACGTATCCCGCTGGCGGGGGGTGAAGCCGGCGTCGCGGATCATGCGGCGGAGCTCTTCCTCGGTGGCGCAGTTATGCGCGCCGGCGGCGGCAACCACGTTCTCCTCGATCATGATGCTGCCCACGTCGTTGGCGCCGAAACGCAGGCCCAACTGGCACGTCTTCAGGCCCTGGGTCACCCAGGACGCCTGCACATTCTCGAAGTTGGAGAGGTAGATGCGCGAGATCGCCAGCGTTTGCAGGTATTCCACGGCCGTGGCTTCTTCCTTCACGAAGCGCCCGAGCGAGGTATTCTCGTGCTGAAAGGTCCACGGGATGAAGGCCGTGAAACCGCCGGTTTCCTCCTGAAGGTTACGCACCAGCTCGAGGTGATTCATGCGCTGTTCGATGGTTTCGCCGCAGCCGAACATCATGGTGGCGGTGGTGCGCATGCCCAACTGGTGGGCCGTGCGGTGTACGTCCACCCAATCCCGGGTGGAGCACTTCAGACGGCTGATGCGATGGCGCACGGCGTCGTCGAGGATCTCGGCGCCGCCGCCGGGGATGGAGTCGAGCCCGGCGTCCATCAGGCGCCGGATGGTGTCCCGCAGGCTCACGCCGCCGACCTCGGCGATGTTGGCGACCTCGGGCGCGGACAGGCAGTGGAGGTGGATCGGGAAGCGCTGTTTGATGGCGCGAAACAGGTCCTCGTACCACTCGATCTTCAGATCGGGGTGCAGTCCGCCCTGCATCAACACGCCCGTGCCGCCAAGATCGATGGTCTCCCGGATTTTCTCGAAGACGGCCTCGCGCGGGAGGATGTAGCCCTCCGCGTCGCCCATGGGGCGATAGAAGGCGCAGAAGGTGCAGTACTCGGTGCAGAAGTTGGTGTAGTTGATGTTGCGGTCGATGATGTAGGAGACGATGCCCTCCGGATGCCAGCGGCGGCGCACGGAATCGGCCTCCATGCCGATGCCGATGAGGTCGTCGGAGCGGAACAAGTCAAGGGCTTCTGCGCGAGCGATCATGGACCAAGCTGTCAGCCATCGGCTTTCAGCTAAACCAGGTTTGGCTGACGGGTAATGGCTGATGGCTGTCTTTAGTATAAAGATAGCAGGGGGCGGGGCGAAGCCGCCCGCCGGGAAGGAGACCATGGTGGAAAACTACACGCTCTATGCCGATCTGGAAGCGGAGGCGCAGATCCCCGAAAACGGCATTCTCAGCCGCACGCTGCACAACGACGACAGCCTGAAGGTGGTGATCTTCGGCTTCGCGCCGGGCCAGGAACTATCCGCCCACACGGCGCCGATGGCGGCCACGTTGTATATCGTACGCGGAGAGGCGCAGCTCACTTTGGGCGAGGAGGTACGGGAAGTAAAGGCGGGGTGTTACGTCCACATGACGCCCAAGCTGCAGCACGGAATCCTGGCGCGAACGCCGGTGGTGATGCTGCTCGAGATGCACAAACAGGCGCGGTAGAGCGGGGAGTGCCGAACCCGGGGCTATACGCCGACGCCGGCAAGCGCCGGTTGCATGGTCTGGGCGAACACATAGAAGCCGAACAGCGGCCTCGGCTCGCCCTTGCCCCAGCGGTTCGCCTGCCACCGCACGCGCAGGTACTGGACGTCCGGATGCCCGGCGAGGTCGAGTACTATCTGGTAGACGCCGCAGTAGAACTTCTGGGGGAACGATGCCAACGGCCTGGCGCCCCAGTTGGCGCCGTCGGCCGAACCCCAAATCGATACGTCGATGCTTTCCTGTTCGACGATCCGGGTGATTCCCAAGGTGACGATCAGCGTTTCACCCGCGCGATCGCCGAGGCTGAAATCGGGCCCGGCGCCAGCTTCGCGGATGGTGGTCTCCGACAGTAAGAACTCGGGCAGCATGGGCATGTTTCCTCCCGCACCGCAGGCCTGCCTGGCGCTGGGCGCGCCGAGTTTACGGGCTAGACTCAGGGTCGCACATTTCCCGGAGAAACGGAAGCGGGATTCCTAGCCCCCACAGCCGGGCTGTGCGTAACGCAACCGAGCGCGCGAAGCTCGCGGCGCGGGCGGCCATCGTTCGCCTTGGCTCAACGGATGGTTCACGTATTCCGCATTGACGGGATCGTGTCGGGCGGTTAGCTTCAGGAGTGGAGTTGCTATGACCGATCGACGATTCGATGAGCGGCGGAGAGCCAGCCGGCGGGAATTCGTCGCGCTGGCGGGCGGAGCGGCGGCGGCGGGGTGGTTGCCAAGAGTGGCGCAAGCGGTGGGTTGGGACGATGCGCGGGCGATCCTGGACCGCATCAAGGCGCCCGCGTTCCGGAACCGGGAGTTCAGCGTCACCCGCTACGGCGCCGCAGCCGACGGCAAGACGGACTGCTCGAACGCCATAGCCCGCGCCATCGGCGAATGCAGCCAGGCGGGCGGGGGTCTGGTGACCTTCCCGGAGGGTGTCTGGCTCACCGGGCCGATTCACCTGAAGAGCAACGTCAACTTGCGCGTGCCCAAGGGCGCCACGGTCAAGTTCATCCCCGATCCGAAGCTCTACCTGCCGGTCGTGCGCACGCGGTGGGAAGGGACCGAGGTGTTGAACTACTCGCCCCTGGTTCACTCCGACGGCCAGGAGAACCTGGCGATCACCGGCGGGGGGACGCTGGACGGGAGCGCCGATTGCGAGCACTGGTGGCCGTGGAGCGGAACGGCGGCCTGCCGCCCGAAGCCGGGGGATCCCAACGCGAGGGCGGCGCGCAAGACGCTGACCGATATGGGCGCCCAGGACGTTCCCGTGGAGAAGCGAGTGTTCGGCGAGGGGTTCTACCTGCGGCCATCGTTCGTGCAACCCTCCCGCTCGAAGAACATTTTGATCGAAGACGTCACGATCGTCAACTCGCCCATGTGGGCGATCACGCCCTTGTACTGCGCGAACGTCACGATCCGCCGGGTCAAGGTAGTGGGGCACGGCCCCAACACGGACGGGTGCGATCCGGACTCCTGTTCCGACGTGCTCATCGAAGACTGCTCGTTCGACACCGGCGACGATTGCATCGCCATCAAGTCGGGCCGCAACCGCGATGGGCGCCGGGTGGCGATCCCCACCCAGAACGCGATCATCCGGCGGTGCCAGATGAAGGACGGCCACGGCGGAATCACGATCGGCAGCGAAGTGTCCGGCGGCGTGCGCAACGTGTTCGTCGAGAACTGCCGGCTGGACAGCCCCAACCTCGACCAGGCGCTGCGCTTCAAGACCAACGCCATGCGCGGCGGGACCATCGAGAACATCTACTTCCGCGATATCGCCGTCGGGCAGGTCTCGAACGCGGTGGTTCAGATCGATTGTCTGTACGAGGAAGGAGCGAACGGACCCGAGAAGCCGGTAGTCCGCAATATCGACATCCGGAACGTGACCTGCAAGAAGAGCCGGTATGCGTTGCAATTGCGGGGGCTCGATTCGTCGCCGATCCGCGATATCCGGCTGGCGGACTGCGACTTCGAAAACGCCGCCGAGCCCAGCGTTGTGGAAAACGTGATCGGGCTTCAGTGCGCGAACGTGAAGATCAACGGGAAAGCGTTCGAGCCCAACGCGGCGCAGTAAGGGACCACGCAAGAGTGACTTCTGACCACCGGACTTTGCGGCTCCGCGCACAGGCGCCTCTTCCCGGGATCGCCCGCCGCTAAGCCCAAGCCGAGAACCGGCTTTGGGGACTGTCGGGTATACTGTGGAGAGGAGTCCACAATGGAGACCATACAGGTCGTTCTGGATACAAAGCTCCTGAGGGCGGCCAATAGCGCGGCGAAGCGACAAAAGGTGAATCGATCCGCGCTAATTCGCCAGGCTCTTCAGGAACACCTGAGGCGCCAGCACGGAATGGAACTCG
This sequence comes from uncultured Acidobacteriia bacterium, assembly GCA_903882645.1. Lineage (GTDB taxonomy): Bacteria > Acidobacteriota > Terriglobia > Bryobacterales > Bryobacteraceae > BOG-224. The sequence goes on from CAIRXZ010000006.1 coordinate 17,650, forward strand.
AGGAGCGCGACCGGCGCGGATATCAGGCGCGACCGCAGCTCGTAGAAGAATATCGTCCGTGGGAGGAGGCCGCGGCTTGGCCAGAAGACTGAATCGCGGCGACGTTCACCTTTGCCGGTTCGCGCCTCCGGACAAGCAGCGGCCGGTCCTCATCCTGACGCGCGACGGCGCAATCGGCCACCTTTCGACCGTAACAGTGGCGCCGATTAGCTCCACAGTCCGAGGAGTGCCGTCGGAGGTGATATTGGATGTTGACGACGGGATGAAGGGCCGGTGCGCGGTAAACCTGCACAATGCGGTAACGGTCTCCCAGGAACGTCTCGCCAACCGTGTCGCCAGCCTGAGTGACGAACGGATGCACGAGGTTTGCGTAGCGATCCGGTTCTCACTTGGCTGCGGCTGAGCGTGGGTTCTACAGGAACAGCGGCCGGATGTGCCGTTCGAACAGGTTGCGGGTGACATTGCGGGAGACCGTTTCCTTCGAGCGGTCGAGCGCGTCCAGGTAGCGGACGCCCATCTTGGCCGCGGCCTTGTAGCCCACGTGCAACAACTGCCGGAGGTGAGGGTTGAAGGCGGGGTTGGACTGGTCGTGGCGGAGCGCGGCGGCGTACTCGCCGGAGGTGAACTGGCGGACGCGGGCGGGCGAGGGCAGCCGGGCGGGGTCGATATCGATCACCGCGGCGTAGGGCGCGCACCATTCCTCGCGGTGCAGCCATGCCTCCGCATAGATCTCCTTGGCGATCTCCAGGCCTTTCCCGCCGGCTTCGGCCAGGCCGATCAACTCCTCCAGCCAGGTGGTGCCGGCGGTCTTGAGATGCACGCCGGCATCGAATGCGCGCAACGCGCGGCGGATGGCGGGGTAGATCGAGAACTTGTCGCTGCCGGAATGGACGCTGAGCTTGAGCCCGGGCGGCAGGCCGTAGCGCCGGGCCGCGAAGGCCACAACCGCGACATCGTCGTGGAATTCGCGCTCGAACCGGGCGATGTCGCCCACGTAATCCACGCCTTTGTTGAAGCGGCCGGTGAACTTGGGCGCGATGGTCTGCGCCGGGATGCCCTCTGAAGCGAGCGCCGCCAGAATGACGAGCAGTTGGGGCGCGGTCTGAGGCTCGGAGGTCTCGTCCATGGAGACCTCCGTGATGAAAGGCCTCCCGTTCCGGCGCACGGCGATGCGCCGGTAGATGCGCCCCGCTTCCCGGACCGCGGAGAGGTACCGGGCGGCGGCTTCCCCGGCCAGATCCCGGGACATTTCCAGCGGCTGTTCGAGTCCCGGGATGGACAGACATCCGTCCAGTTCGAGATGATCGCTCAGAAAGGCGTCCAACTCCGGGGCCGGAACGGGCCGGCCGATGGCTTCGGCGACGTCGATGGTATAGAAATCGCAGGCGTCGATGAAGCGATCCACCGTGGAGAGGGTGATGTGGTCCGCGTCCACATGGTAGGGGAGCCGCCAGCGCGACTGGCGGATGGCCGCGTCGGCCGCGGATCGCACGGCGGAGGGCTCGGAAGCGACGATCCCGTGCTCGCGGTTGGACTTGTTCCAGACCGGGATCACTTCGACGCCCAATTCCGCGGCCTTGAGGCAAGCTTCCAACTGCGCGGCCGCCTGCCGTCCAAACCGGTCGCCCATGCCGAGCGAGAGCTTGCCGAGGCCGGGCATGGCCCCCGGCGGCGCGACGGCGGCGCGGCTTCGATCTTCAGGCGACGTAGTCGGTTGCATGTGGAAGCTCGCTACGCCTTCGCGGCCGCAAAAGGCTCCCTAGAGGATGAACTTCACCCCGGCCGCACCCGGCGGGGAGACTCGACGACCACAGGCGGGCGCGATTGCGCCGGTCCCGCGGAAGCGCGGGGCAGGGCTCGCGGGAGCCCCGCCCCTCCCGCCTAGAAGTACGCCTTCACCGCCATCTGGATGTACCTCGGGGCGCTGAAGCTGGTGATTTGGCCGAGCGTCGTCGCGGAGCTAAGGCTGGTTCCGATGCCGCTCCAATTGCCGTGGTTCATGATGTTGAACATGTCGGACCGGAGCTCGAGCCTCCGCTGCTCATGCTCACCCAATTGGAATTGCCGGCTGAAGGCTATGTCCAAATTGATCTGGCCGGGGCCATACATGGCGTTTCGCCCGAGATTGCCGAACTGGCCGCTGAAGACGGTGCAGCCGGCGTTCGAACCGGCGCATTGAAACGCGGCCGGGTTGAACCATTCGAGGGGAGTCTTGTGGACGGCATATGTCTGGTCCGGCAGGATCACGTTGGGGCGGTCCAGGCCCTGGCCGCTCAGGGAGATATCCTTGCCGTCGGTGATCTGTATGGGGTGGCCGGTGTTCAGGCCGAGGATCGGCGAGATCTGCCAGCCCTTGGTGAGCTGCTTGAGAGCCCCGCCGCCGACGCCGGAGCTGTAGGCCACCATCGAAAAACTGACGACCTGCCGGTGGTCATAGCCGCAAGGTCCGCGCTCTCCCGTTTTGCGGTTGGTAGGATTCTGGTAAATCGTGCCCGCCAGTTCTCCCGCGAAATCCCACGAGCTGGAGCAGTGGCTCCAGGTGTAGGTGGACGCGAGCGCGAGGTTATGGGACATGCGGCGCTCCAACTTGAGCAGGAGGGCGTTGTACTCGGAGTTGGCGCCGTCGTCGCCCTGCTGGATATTGGCGTAGTACTGGCCGTTCGCGACGTTGTTGAGATACGTCAGACGGCGGTTATTGGTGTTACTCGTGCTAGCGCCGGCGATGGAGCCGACCGCATAGTTAACGTCGGTAGAGCCCCAGATGTGCCTGCCGGCGCTGCCCAGATAATTGGCCGTCGCGAACCAATTGCTACCCAACTGGCGCTGATAACTGAGGTTCCGCTGCATGTAGTAAGTGACCCGCATGTTGGGCGGGACGCTGATGTAAGCGCCTTGCTTGGGGAATACCCCCCCGGCCGAGGTCCCTGGGAACGGATCGCCGTAGGAGCCGTTGGGCAACTGGTAAGCCGCGAACGGATTGGAAAACTGTCCGCTGGTCAGCGTAAGCGAAGAGACATAAGGCGCATTCGTAGTCCAGCGTTCGGGATAGAAAAGCTCGGTGGTATCGTTCATCAGGGCGAAGGACGCCCGGAAAGTCTGCTTGCCGTCCCCTTTGGGATCCCAAACCAACCCGAGCCTGGGCGAAAAGATGGCCCAGTGCGACGCCGTGAAAGCTTTGCCGTAGGGGTCCTGCGCGGCGTCGGTCGAGAAGATCAAACCGGCGGGAGCGTTCGTATACCTCGGGTCCGCGGTGTGCCAGCCCTGCGTAAACAGGGGCCAACTGAACTGGTTGCCGCGCCCATACTTGTCATAGGCCGGCACGGAGGGTTCCCAGCGAACCCCGACGTTTACGCTGAAATGAGGCGTGGGGTGGTAGGCATCCTGAACGTAAGCGGCTATTACCGTTTGGCGCAGGTAGTCGGAGATCACATTACCGTCCGTCAGGTTGGAAAAGCGTCCGATCAGGAGGTCCGCCAGACCGTCGCCGGTCGTGGCGCCGCCGAAAGTGAACTGGCCGTTGGACTGCTGGTTGTTAAAGGAATTGAATTGATCCTTGCGGCCATCGAAACCGAACGCGATCTGGTGCTTGCCGCGGATGAGAGTGAAATCGTCCGCCAACTGGTACGTGTTGATGTCGAAATTCGCAAAGGCGCAGGTGCCGCAGCCGACGTTGAATCCGCCGCCCGAGTAGCTGCTGACGGTGAGCTGCGTATAGTTCGGGACGTTGATGAACATGTTGACGCCCAAGTCCTTCGGGCTGAACAAGCTGGCGGCGGCCGACCGGTTGTCGCGGCGCCGGTCGAAGGTGGCGTGGAACGCGTTGACGGTCGCAGGGCTAAGCGTATACGTGTCGCCGATGGTCATCGTTTGCGAACGGTCCTGGTTGCCAGGGGTTCCCGTGGTCAGGGCGTTCTTGCCGTCGAACAACGAGAGGGCGGTGAAGTCATAAAGGTAGTAACGCCCGAAGAACGTCTGCTTATCGCTTACGTTGTAGTCGATGCGGCCGATCCACTGGTCGTCGGGGTTATTGGTGAGATAGCCGAAGTACTCTTTCCCGCAGGGGTCCGTGGAAACCGGGATGTACGCGGATGCGAGTTTGAAGCCGGCGGGATCGAATAAGGCCGGAGAGATCTTGTTGCCGGGATACGGGACGCCGCTGGGATCCTTCAAGACTCTCGCCGAAGTGAGGCAACCGCCGTTGGCCTTGGAGGCATCGAGCACGCTGAAGTCGCCAGACAGCGCGGCCGCGGTGGGGGTGTAGGCTGTTTGGGTGAGCGGATCGCTGCGCTGCCGGGTTCCCTGATAGCCGGCGAAGAAGAACAGCTTGTCCTTCTTGATCCGGCCGCCCACCGTGCCGCCGAACTGGCTGCGCTTCACGGTATCGCGCGTCAGCGTTCCTTCCGTGCGGGCGTTGAGATCGCCATTGCGCAAAAACTCGAACAGATCGCCGTGCAGGGAGTTGGCTCCCGACTTGGTCACGATGTTGACGACGCCGCCGGGGTGCAGTCCGTATTGGGCGGGCAGCCCGCTGGTCTGCACGCCGAACTCCTGCACCGCGTCCGGAAACGGAATGGGCAGGTTCACGTTGCTGAAGGCGTCGTTATTATCGCCGCCATCCAGCAGGAAGTTCACGCCGTTGGCGGCGCCGCCGGCGACGGAATACTGGCCGGAACCGTTGGATCCCTGGATATTCTTGCTGCCCGTGAGGTCGCCGCCATTCAGGTTCATGTCGCTGGTGGCGATTCCCGAGAGGACCAGCAAGGACGCGGGATTGCGGCCATTGAGCGGTAGATCCACGATCCGTTGCTCCGCGACGACCTGGGATATCGAGGAGTCCTTGGTTTCCACCATGCTGGCGCCGGCTTGCACCTCAACCGTCTCCGTCAGCGCGCCCACTTGCAACGCGATGTTCTGGGTGAGGTTTTCCGCCACCTGCAGCACGATGCCGGTCTGCACGTAGTCCTTGAAGCCCTTCGCCTGCGCCTCCAGGCGATACGGTCCGACGGGCAGGTTGGTGAGATTGTAGCGGCCCTCGGCATTCGTGACCGCGGTGTGGACGGTCCCTTTGAGGGTCTCCGTCGCTTTTACGGCCGCGCCCGGAACGGCGCTGCCGCTCTGATCGGTAACCGCGCCGCTGACGCTGCCGATGGCGACGGCTTGTCCAAAGAGCGCGGAGGCCGACAAAAGGACCAGCGCGAAAACTACTGCATAGCGAGACATATAGTACTCCTTCGGAAGAATCCTTGTTACGCAAATGGTAGGAGCGCGCCACGGGAGTGTCAAACCCGAATATCGGAAGCCACCGTTTAGTAGAATTAAATGATCCGGGAGGCGCCGCGGTATGGATGTCCGTCAACTCGAGTTGTTTTTGGCCGTCATGGAGTCGTCGGGAGTGACGCGGGCGGCGGAAAAGGTGTTCCTTTCGCCAGGGGCGGTCAGCGTCCAAATCCACAGCCTGGCCGAAGAGCTTAAGACGGAGCTTTTTGTGCGCTCCGGCAAGCGGATCGTGCCCACGCCGCAGGCGTTCCGGCTGGCCGAGCACGCCCGCGGGGTGCTGGCGAAGATGCGCGCCATCCAGCAGGAGTTCGCCAACGACCCCGCCAAGGACGAGCGCCCGTTCCATTTCGCCAGCGGCGCCACCACGCTGATCCACCGGCTGGGCGGGCCGCTCCGGCTGGTGCGCAAGAGGTACCCGCGGACCGAAATCACGGTCACGGTGGCCCCCACCGAGGAGATGGTCGCCGGCGTGCTCGACCGGCGCTTCGACCTGGCGCTGATCTCGCTGCCGTTTCCGGACGAGAATCTGCGCATCCTGCCGCTCTTCGAGGAGGAGCTGCTGGGCCTGCGCCACGCGCCGGTCCCCGGGGCCGCCAACGCGATCGCCAGCCTGGCCCCCTCCGCTCTCCAGGGGGTTCCGTTCCTGCTCTATCCGAAGCGCAGCAACATGCGTTCCATCATCGACCGGTTCTTCGCCGAACTTGGGGTGGACCTGCGGGTGGTCATGGAGGCCGACGACACGGAGGTGATCAAGCGGCTGGTGGAATCCGGGTTCGGCTACTCGATTTTGCCGCGGTACGCGCTGCGCGGCCCGCACAGGTCCGTGCAGACGTTTCGCGTCGCGGGGCACAGGCTGGTGCGCAACCAAGCCCTTGCCATGCCGAAATCGGAACACCCGCGCGCGCTCACGGAATCGATCGCGAAACTCCTGCAAGCGGCTTTGACGCCCGCCGAGCAAGGGCTTCGCCCTTGAAATCCCTTCGGGATTTGGGAGCCGGGAGTCGGAAGACAGAAGTCGGAATGTGGAGCGCGGCGATGCCAGCGGCCGGCGAAGTATCGCCGCAGGGTCGGACCTGTCCGGCCCCTGCCTGGCGGCGAATGCGCTCCCGGGACTGGTACATTGGAGCGAGAGGCCGGCAACGAATGCACAAGATCGCAGTGGGCGCCAAAGGCGAAGCGAAACTCCTGGTCACCAGCGAGGTTTGCATCGGCTTCATGGGGGATGAGGGCGCGCGCGTGCTTTCCACGCCGCACATGATCGGCTTCATGGAGCGCACGTGCCGGGACGCTGTGCTGCCGATGCTCGAAGCCGGCTACGACACCCTCGGAACCAGAGTCGAGGTGGCCCACCTGGCGGCGGCGCCCATCGGCGCCGCGGTGACCTTTACCGCGGAGATCACCGGCTGCGCGAACCGGCGCGTGGAGTTCCGGATCGAGGCTTGGGACGAGGCCGGAAAGATCGGCGAAGGCTCGCACGAGCGCGCCATCGTCAACGTGGCGCGTTTCGCCGCGCGCATGGCGGAGAAGAGACAGCGGAGTTGAGCGTCAGACGGCGGTCGAAGCCGGCCGATACCCGCCGATGCCGCCCTTGCCATCGCGGCCCGGCGCGCCGGAATCGGCCTGGGACCTCGCGGCTTCACGGTAATAGGCCGCCAGGATCGCGCCCTCGTCGTAATCGATGGCTCGGGCGTATTGGCGGATATAGCTGGTGCTATAAATTCCGCCGGGGAGTTTTTCGAACTGGCCGCATTCGATCGCTTCGAGCGAACGCAGGGTAATCTTCGTAGACTCCGCGATTTGCCGGAGAGAGATGCCCCGATTGCTGCGAATCGTTGCCAAGCCGAGGAAGCTATTGTCGCCGGTCATCCGCTTGTCCCTTGCGCCCGGGCACGGAGAGCCGCGGACGGTCGCGGTGTATGGACCAATACACTATAACACTACTTTCGCCGTCTGTTAAACTTTCTTCACATGGACATTCGCCGGCGGGAGTTCGTATGAGCGCCGCGGACCCGTCTCTGGCCGTCTCGCTCTGCGGGATTTCGCTCCGCAACCCCGTGCTGGCGGCTTCGGGCACGTTCGCCTACGGACTCGAGTTCGAGAAACTGGCGGACCTGGACGCGCTGGGCGGGCTGGTGGTGAAGGGCCTGTCGCGCGAGCCGATGGGGGGCAATCCGCCGCCGCGCGTCTACGAAACCACCGGCGGCATGATCAATTCCGTCGGCCTGCAGAACATCGGCGTGAGGGAGTTCGTGAAGCGGAAGCTGCCGGGCCTCGCGAAGCTCCGGACCGCAGTCTTCGCGAACATCTTCGGCGCCCGGACGGAAGACTACGTGGAAGTGGCGCGCGTTCTCGAAGACCACGAAGGCCTGGCCGGCTACGAGCTGAACGTCTCGTGTCCCAATACGAGTCACGGCGGCATTTACTTTTCGAGCGATCCGGCGCTGCTGGCGGAAGTGGTGTCGGCGGTGAAACGCGTGGCGCGGCGGCCCACCATGGTTAAGCTTTCGCCGAACGTGAGCGCCATCGAGCCGCTGGCGCGCGCGGCCGAGGAGAGCGGCGCGGACGCCCTCTCGCTGGTGAACACGTTCATCGCGCTGGCCATCGACCCGCGCACCCGCCGGCCGCGGATCGGCGCGGGCTTGGGCGGCCTCTCGGGGCCGGCCATCAAGCCCATCGCGCTGCGCTTGGTATACCAGGCCGCGCGGGCGGTGAAGATACCGGTGGTCGGGCTGGGAGGAATCGCGACGGGCGTGGACGCAGCGGAATTCCTGATCGCCGGCGCCGCCGCGGTGCAAGTCGGGACGGCCACGTTCTGGGACCCGCGCGCCCCCGTGAAGATTGCGGAGGAACTGGCGGCCTTTCTGAAGCGCGAGAAGATCTCCGGCGTGTCGCAGTTAGTGGGAACGCTGGAGATGTAACGGCCGGTATCCCCGTCTACTTCTCTTCCGTGAGCGCCTCCACTTTTCGGCGCTCGTCTCTCAGGTATCGCACGCCTGCTACGTCATTGAGCCACCAGATCGCGGCGCTTGCCAGCGACACGCAGGCAACCATCAGCCCAAAGGCGGCCACGCTGCCGGTTCGCACCAGGATGGCGACAGCGCTGAACAGGAAACCGATCCAGAACGGGAAGACATACCAATACTTCGCGCTCTTCAGTAACCGGATCTGGCGGTCGAACCGCTCCAGAAGCGCCTGCTGGTAGGTAAGGAGAGTCTGATCGGGAGCAGGCTTACGCGACATCTTCACGTAGCGCCAAAGGTAATAGACAACCCACACGCCGCAAGCCGCGAGCCACAGGTGAGCGGCGCGTTCGAGCGGAGTTCGATCGCGAGATGCCAGCCAGAGAAAGACGGCGGCGACGACTGCGCCGGCCACGGTCTCGCGCAGATCTCTGTAGCGGATCGTGCGGTTGAAAACGCGCGTCGTCCGCTCTAATCGACGCAACAACTCGGCTGCGTGGGCGCCTTCGCTGCCGGAATCGGAATTCCAGAGGCGGCGCAGTTCATCTGACGGCGGCATCATTTGCAGACCTCCTTCTTTCGCACAGCCTCAGCCAAGCGAGCGCGAATTCTAGTCAAACGGGTGGCGATGGCGCTTTGTGAAAGGCCGGACACATGCTCGATTTCCTCGTAGTTCAAGCCCTCCAGGTGCAGTACGACGACTTGCCGGTCAATACCGGGCAATTCTCGAATCGCCGCCAGCATGGCGTCGCGCTTTTCGCGAAGCAGGAGCGCCTCGTCGGGGTGTCCGGCCGCGGCGAAACACTCGACCGCTTCCGCGATCGGCAGCTCACTGCGTTCGCGACGGCGGCGCGAGTACAGGGCTGACGCGGCGATGTTATGGGCGATGCGGTACAGCCAAGTTCGCTCGCTCGAATCGCCACGAAAACGTGGAATAGCCTGGCACAAACCGAGGACGATTTCCTGGAACAGGTCCTCACGGCGGGCGCCATCCACCTCGTAGGAGTTCACCAGCCGCCATAGCGCCGGTTCGTATTGCTCCATGAGTCTGGCCAGAGATGTCTGGGGCCTTTCCACGCCGGCTTGCGTCTCCGATGGCATTCTAATAAGGCAGTCTCGGTTCCGCTCCGAACCTTGCAGGGTTTCCTCAGAGAATCACCGCACCGCCAGGTTCGAAGAAGAACAAAGACCGCGCGCCGCACGCCCGCCGCGGCGATGCAGACGCGCCAGAATACCGGCAGATGGAGGCCTGAGCGGAACTGTTACTTCTGTTTCTCTTCCAGGATGGCCTTCAGGCCGGCGATCTCGCGCTTCAACTTGCGCTCGCGGGCGACCATCGTCAGGACGTAAACCGCCAGGATGACCCAGGCGGCGGCGAGACCGTAGCTGAGGAACTCGTACTGGTGCTGGAGGATTTCCTCCTGGGTGGCGAGCTGCGCTAGAAATACGACTTGTCCGGGCATGGGATTCTCCTTATAGGGCGTGCGCCGTCCGGCGCAGCGAATCGATCTCGCGCTGCGCGTCTTCCTGGCGCAGCCGCACGGCGGCGATGACTATGCCGAGCATCAGCATGGCCGCCATGTTCCACAGGAAGTGGCGCGTCCAGTCGGGCGGAAAGCTGCCGCCCGACCAGAAGACCGGAGACGGATGCTGCGTGCGCCACCACTTGATCGAGAAGATCACGATGGGCACGTCGATGAAGGCGAAGATCGAGAACACGGCGGCGAAGGTGGCGCGCTGGGTCGGCTCCTCGATGGCCTTGCGCAGCATCAGGTAGCCGGCGTAGAGCAGCCAACACACCAGCGCCGAGGTAAGCCGGGCGTCCCAGGTCCACCAAATGCCCCAAATCTCGCGGCCCCAGATGGAGCCGGTGACCAGGTTGGCCGCCAGGAACGCCAGCCCAACTTCGGTGGAGGCCACGGCCATGGCGTCGAACCTGAAATTCCTAGTGACCAGGAAACCCGCGCTCGCAAGGAACGCCACGCAAGCCGCGGTCATTGCGGCGATCGCCACGGGGACGTGGAAGAAGATGATCTTGAACACGACCCCCTGCTGCGTTTCTTCGGGTAAACCGGCGATGGTGATGGTGTTCCACGCCAGGATGACCAGCGCCGCGGCGCCGAGTATGTAAAGGACCTTTTCGCGCATTAGATTCTCCAAGATTACTAAAACCAAGAAGGCAGACCAGGAGGTCCGCCCCACCCAAGCACGCCGGTTCAGTGGGGCGGACCTCCTGGTCTGCCTTCTTCATTCAGTTTGCACCCACCATAGGCGCTCGACCAGGGCCAATCTTCAGGCCGCTCCGTCAATCCGGCCGCCACCGGATTGAATTCTATGTATTGCACTATCTTTCCAAATTCCTTCTGATCGCGCACCCAGCGATCGAACGACTCATCCTGCCAGAAGGGTTCGCCTGTCCGTCCCAGGATCTCATTCGGCCGCTTCGCCGAGAACGTCTTGATGCTTTTCGTGATTTTGGGAAGCGCGGCATTCGGCTCGATCAAGATGTGAAGGTGATTTGCCATCAGTACCCAGGCATGGAGGCTGTACAAACGCAGAGATTCCTGGCCAAACTGCAGGGTCTCAATGACGCATTGCGCAACGCGTTCGTCTTTGAGCCAGGATGGGCCGGTGGCGGCCTTCGCTAATTCGCGGTCTATGGCCACGAACGCCTTTCCGGCGGGCAATTCAACCGGCGGGCGCAACGAACGCGGCAGTGAGCCGTGCAGACGCCACGTGACGAAGATCGCGGCGTGCTCGGGATGCCAATGCGGCAGGCGCCGTTCGTAATAAGCCATAACAAATTCAAAACCAAGAAGGCAGACCAGGAGGTCCGCCCCACCAAGGCAGGCGCTCGCCTGTCACCCCACCAGCACCGTCTCCACCAGGAACAGCGACACCGCCGTATACACCACGTCGAAGCCGATCAACATTCTCAGCCAGCGCGCCGTCTCAGGCCCGATGGCGTTCCCGACAATCAATTCCATGGTCAATCGCATGGCCGCCATCAGCGCCGGCGTCAGGATCGGATAGGTCAGCATCGGGAGCATCACTTCGCGCAGCCGGATGTTGACGGTCAAAGCGCTGAAGACGGTTCCGATCACCGTCAATCCCCACGTTCCCAACGCCAGAACCAGCATCAGCTCGCCGAACCGGCTGGTCCAGCGCACATTGTAGAAAACGCCGAAGACCGGCAAAGAGACCAGCTCCACCGCCAGGACCAGCACATAGTTCGCCAGCGCCTTTCCCAGGAACAACGCGGCGCCGGAGATGGGCGCGGCCACCAGGGCGTCCAGGCAGTCGTTGGGCAACTCGCGGGCGAAGCTGCGGTTCAGGACCAGCGCGCCGGCAAAGGCGAAGACGATCCACAGCAGCCCGCCGGAGATAGCCTTCGTCGTGTCGGCCTCGGGGTCGAAGGCAAAGCTGAACAGCACCAGAATGACCACGGCGAAACCCAGGGACGCGTTGATGGCCTCCTTGGTGCGCACCTCGGCGCGCAGGTCCTTCATCATCACGACCAGCGCCGCTCGAAAGAAGCCCATCAGCCCTCGCCGTAGCGCGCGTAAACCAGCCCGGGGTCGGCCGCCATTTCCGCCGTACACGGGCCGTGAAACGCCACCTTGCCGCGGACCAGCAGCGCGACGTGCGAGGCAAGCTCGAGAGCTTCCCTCAACTGGTGGGTCGACATTACGATGGTCTTGCCGCGGGCCAGGGCATCGCGGAGCAGGTGTTGCAGCACCGCGATGGCGCGGTCGTCGAGCGCGGTGAACGGCTCGTCCAGCAGGAGCACCGAGGGGTCGTGCAGAAAGGCGCGGGCCACCGCCAGGCGCTGGCGCATGCCGCGCGAAAACTCCCGCACCAGTCCGTCCCGCACGCGCTCGAGGCCCGTGCGCTCCAGCCATTCCAGAGCGCGGGCGCGCGGATCGGGCAGGCCGTAAAGCCGGGCGTAGAGCAACAGGTTCTCCAGAGCGGAAAGCTCGTCGTAGACCGAGATGCCGTGGCCGATGAAACCGATCCGGCGGCGCGTTTCGGTCGCGCGGGGCTCGTTGCCGAAAATCAGGATCTTGCCGCGGCCCGGCCGGGAAAAGCCCGCGATGGCGCGCAGCAGCGTGGTCTTGCCGGCGCCGTTTCGCCCGATGAGCGCAAGGCAGGCGCCGGCATCGGCCTGAAGGTGGATGTCGCGCAGAGCGGGAAAGTCCCCGTAGAACTTCCAGACGCCCTCAACCGCGACGGCGCTCATTCGTCTCCTTGGGCGATTCCGAAGCGCGGTAGAGGATCGCGAAGCCCAGCGCCAGGATTGCCAGCGCGAATCCCAGGATCAGTGGGGCTTGGCCGAAGACGCGCGGCATGATCTCCTCAACCTGCGGGGCGCCATCGGACGCGGCGGCCGAATCCTCGGAAGGGCTTTCCCGCGCCGCCGCGGGAGCGCCGGTCAGCGCGATCTTGTAGGCGGCCGCGGTGAGCACATAAATGTGGGTCCGCGTTCGCGGTTCCACGCCCTTGTCGCTCAGGTTATCGCCTGTCAGCGTTACGCCGTCCGGGGCGATCAGGTAAGTGGTTTCGTCACGGCTGACTATCTTGCCCTGGTACGGCTCGCCTTCGGTATAGGGCACGGCGTAGCTGAGGTCGATGCGCGTCTCGCCCGGCCTAATCGGAAAATCCACGCCAAAGACATCCGGCGCGGGACTCTTCAGCAGCGCGGCGCGGATGGGCATTCCTTCCGGAGCGGTGGCGTTGACCTCCGCCTTTCCTTTGGCGGCGGCAGGCAGGTAGAAGCGCAGCGTGCCGCTCGCCGGGTCGTTCCACGCCGTCTTGCCGTCGTTATCGAGAAGGAAGGTTTCGTTTACCGCCATCTCGCCGCCGGAAGGCTGAAACAGGATCATGTGCTTGGCGACCTTGGCGCCGCCCGGCCGCTTGGACGAGTTGAAAACCTCGAGCGTGATTTGGGTAGTGGGGGATCCCGGCGGGAGTGCGTGGTTATAAGCGACGCCGTCGAAAGTGGTGCGGATCAGACTCTGACCTTCGGGGTTCCGATTGATGATGAAATCGCCCCGCGCATCCGACTTGACCTGTTCGACGAGCTCCAGGCCATTCGCGAGCTTGTAGAAACCGACCGTGGCGCCGGCTTGAGGCTTGCCGGTGGCGCCGTTCACGACCGTGCCGCTGACGGCGGCCATGGCCGGAGCGCAACAGAAGAGCAAAAGCAGAACGGGCTTCCGTGGAGTGGGCCTCCGGCCTGCCATGCCCGCTTTCTTGCGGGCATCTGCCAGCCACTGAGAGGATGCCGCCACGAATGGCGGCATGGCAAGCCGGAGGCTCGCTCCACAAAGCCCAAGTCTCCGCGTCATGCCTGCACCGCCTTCATGGGCTTGCCGCATTCCCCGCAGAACTTGAGGTCTTTGTCGAACCGGGCGCCGCACGAAGGGCATACGAAGCCGCTTTCTTTCGGCTCGGCCGGCTTCGGCGGGGCCGGCTCAAGTTGCGGAACGAAGCCATTTTCGCCGATTTGGGCTTTCATGCGGTCCGCCTCCGCCAGCACGCCGGCCAGTTCCTTTTGCAGGTCCTTCTTGGTGTTTTGATAGTCCTGGTCCGACAGCTTGCCCAGACGGTATTCGAATTGGAGGTCGCGCAGGTTCTCATAGATGGCGGCTTTTCGCTCGTCCAGACGCTCAAACGGCGAGACGGGTTCAGGCGCGGGCAGGTCCTTGGCCCGAACGCCCAGGACGAAGGCGATCGCGGCGATCACGAGAATGCAGGCGATGACGATGATCAAAGGCAGGCACTACTCCAGTTTTGCGAGATCCTTTTCGATCTGGTCTTTATACTTAGCCAGATTCGGGTCGTCGATTTCCATGGCGCCGATTTCAGCCACGGGCGCGGGCTTCCGGTACTTCCGGATGAAAAGCCAGATTACCACCAGACCCAGGCCCACGCCGGCGTAAGGAACAATCCAGCCGAACGCATTGGGCGGGGCCAGATAGATCCCTTGGCCGTAATCGCGGATGAAGGCCTGAACGATCTGGTCGTCGCTCATGCCCACGGCCTGCATGCGCGCGATGCGCTCCTTGGCGGGCTTGGAAAAGCCGCACTCCAGCATGCTGCACGTGGCCACCGAATCCTTGCAGCCGCACTGGCACATCAGGCGCGCGCCCACCCGCCGCACATCCAGACTGGGCTTCTCCGACGCGGTTTGCGCCAGAACGGCCGCCGCGGCCAGCAGCAGCCACAGGCTATTTCTGAACCGTCGCATACGAACTAGTGACCCTCAACACCTGCGTGCGGGCATACTGCATCCTGATTTTACTTGGGACGAGGCAGATCAGCGTGCCGCCGATAAGAACCAGGCCGCCCACCCAGACCCAGCTTACCAACGGGTTGACAAAAGCCTGGATGACGGCGCGCTGGTTGTCGTCCGACATGCCGCCGAAGTTCAGGTAAAGGTCCTCGTCGAGACGCTGGCGGATGCCCACCTCCGAGGTGCTCTGGCGGCTGGCCTTATAGAGCCGCTTCTCGGGCCGAAGAAGCCCGAGTTCCGAGCCGTTCTTGAACACGTCCAGGGTGGCGCGATCCCACAAGTAGTTTTCTTCTTCTCCGTGCTCCAGTTTGACCATTCGCAGGTCGTAGCGGCCGATCTTCAGCGAATCGCCGTTGTCCAGTTCCTTGACTTCACTCAGCTTGAAGGCCTGCCCCGTGAAGCCGATGAACATCAGCACGATCCCCACGTGGACCAGATAGCCGCCGTAGCGCCGCGTATTGCGGTGCGTCAACTCGACCGCCGCGCGAGCGAGGTTCATGCCGTTCCTGGCGGCGATGGACCTGGACCCCTTGTAGAACTCGACCAGCACGGTGAGAGCCACGAAGAGGCAGAAGCCGAACGAGATCAGCGCGTAGAAATGGCGGACGCCGGCGGCGATCAGCGCGCCAACCAGGACCACGGCCGCGATGCCGGGCCACTGGAAATTGCGGCGCAGGCTGTCGACCGAAGTTCTGCGCCAGGAAAAAAGCGGACCAACGCCCGTGAGAAACAGCAGGAACAGTCCGATGGGAACCATCAGCCGGTTGTACCAGTCCGCGTCGAGCGAGATCTGGTCTCCCGAGACGGCGGCCGAAATCACCGGAAACAGCGTGCCCCACAACACCGCGAAGCAGCTTGCCAGCAGGATCAGGTTGTTGAACAGGAAGCTGGATTCGCGCGAGACCACGCTTTCCAGTTGCGATTCGCTCTTGAGGTAGTCCAGGCGCTCCAGAATGAGGTACACGGTGGCGGCTATGCCCAGCGCCAGGAAGCCGACGAAGTACTTGCCGATCTCGGAGCGGGCGAACGCGTGTACCGACTGCACCACGCCCGAGCGCGTCAGGAAGGTGCCCAGGATGCACAGGAAGAAGGTGGCGGAAACCAGCACGATGTTCCAGACCTTCATCATGCCCTTCTTTTCCTGCATCATGACCGAGTGCAGAAACGCCGTGCCGCTGATCCAGGGGAGCAGGGAAGCGTTCTCCACGGGGTCCCAACCCCAGTAGCCGCCCCATCCGAGAACGTGATAGGCCCAAGCCATGCCGAGCATGATGCCGGCGCTCTGGAAGAGCCAGGCGACCAGCGTCCAACGGCGGGTGGTATGGATCCAGCCATCGCCCGGTTGCCGCGTGATCAGCGAACCGACGGCGAAGGCGAAGGGAACCGAGAATCCGACGTAGCCCAGGTACAGCATGGGCGGATGGATCGCCATGGCGGGGTACTGCAGCAGCGGGCTGAGGCCGTTGCCGTCCGGCAGCGCCGTGATGCGCCCGTCCAGGGCAAACACCTTGAACGCGTTGGCGACGAAATTATTCAGGAGCAGGAAGAAGACCTGCACCGTCATCAGCACGCCCGTGACGTAGGGCATGAAATCGCGGCGCCTGCGGCGGTTGGTGAATGCCGCCACCATGGAATACGTCGCCAGCAGCCAGCTCCACAGGAGCAGGGACCCTTCCTGTCCGCCCCACCAGGCGGCGAACTTATAGAGCATCGGCATGGAGCGATTGCTGTGCTCCCATACGTAGGCGAAGCGGAAATCGCCGGCCATCAGCGCGTGAACCAGGACGCCCGAAGCCACGGTTATGAGCGCCCAGACCGCGTAGACTCCGCGCCGACCGCTCACCACCAGGAAAGGTTTGCGCTTGATGCGGCCGGCGACCGAGGCCAGCGCGGCGTAAATCGCCACGCAGAAGGCCAGCAGGAGGGCCAGCGAACCCAGGTTTTCCATAGATTCCCCGTACTAAATGCTGCGCTTGCCGGTGTTGATGCTGGAAGGGGCCTGCCCGGGCATTTGGCCCGGTTTGGCTTCATATTTGGACGCGCACTTGGCTTGGATTTTGCCGGCCTGGAAGACGCCGTCCTTGTCGAGCCTGCCATCGGCAAGCGCCTGGGCGCCGTCGCGGAACGTGTCCGGAAGGGGATCGGAGCCGGTGTAGGCGACCTTCAGCCGCGTCTTGTCCTGCACGAGCACGAAATGCACCTGGCTGCCGGCGCGCTCGATGGACCCGCTTTCGACATCGCCGCCGACGCGCAACCGCTTTCCGTAAGCCTGGTCCCCCATCCGGCCAAGCTCGGCGATGGTCTTGTAATATGTGGCGTTGGAATTCCCCCCAGCCACCGCCAAATACACCAGAGTCCCCAGAACCACCACGATAAGAGCGGCGAATTTGCCGTATTTTTTCATCGCGTCCCTCTGAAACCATCATTATATAACGGACCGGTCCCAATGTGGACTGAGACGGTCCTTTGGGGTTCCGGCGCACAGTTGCGTCCGGACCGGCCCTGCGTCAAACTGAGAGTGCCAACAATGCCAGATTTCTGTACCTGCGGCGCGGCGCTCCCGCCGGACGCCCTGTTTTGCCACAAGTGCGGCAAGCCACAGCGGGAGATTGTGACGCCGGATACCCAGGCCGCCGAGGTTCCCGCGCCGGTGTTCGCGCAGGCTCCGCCGCCGGCGATGGATGAGGCGCGGCTGACGTTTCACGACCGCGCCGCGGTGCTCATCGCATTGCGCGTGGGGGTGGCCGCGACGATCCTGGTTCTGTTCCTTCCGTTTGTGAACTGGCTGGCGGCGGGGTTCTTCGCCGCCTTCTGGTACCAACGGAAGACCAGGCGCCTGCTGGACGTCTATGCGGGGGTGCACATGGG
Source organism: uncultured Acidobacteriia bacterium (assembly GCA_903882645.1). Taxonomy (GTDB): domain Bacteria; phylum Acidobacteriota; class Terriglobia; order Bryobacterales; family Bryobacteraceae; genus BOG-224. The sequence goes on from CAIRXZ010000006.1 coordinate 35,050, forward strand.
ATGGATCACCGGCCTGGTGATGTTCCCCTTGGGGGCGCTGGCCTTGACGGTCACCGCGATTGTGGACCGGTGGGGATCCCTGTGGCTGGAACAGATCAAGAACACGCCCACCGCGGATCCGGCCATGCAGCGTCAGATGGTGCAGTTCTTCCAGAGCGGTCCGGGGATGGCGGTCGCGCTCCTGATGTGGCTGGGGTTCTGGTTCCTGCTGATAATCGGGCTCAGCATTGCGGGCGGCGCCCTGGGCGCCAAGGTGGCGGGCCGGCCATGAGGCGATTCCCGGCAGCGTTGGCGGTCCTCGCTCCGGCCTTGTTTCTCCTCCCGCCTGCCCACGCGGATGTCATCCTGTTCCACGGCAAGGTGACGATGGCCGATGGCACGCCTCCGGTAAAACCCGCCGGCATCGAATACGCCTGCCCCGGCAGGCTGCGCCAAGTCGTGGCCATTACCGGCAAGACCGGCGCGTACGTCTGGAAATATCAAGGAACCGCTTTTGATTCGGCCTTGGCGGCCAACGACGTCTCAGCCGTGGCCGAGGTGGCCGCGGCATTCCTGAGCGACACGGCGGCCCTGTCGTTCGGCGGGGGGAATTCGTACGGAACCGGCTGCGTGCTCCGCGCGGCGCTTTCGGGCTTTGTATCCTCCACCGTCGATCTCTCGGATCACCAACTGACCAAGGATCCCCGACTGCCGGACTTGGTTCTCAAGCGTCCCTCGGCGAACGAGGGTCTGGAGATCGACAACGGTCCCACCGTGCCGCGCGCGGCCCAGAAGGCCTGGGATCGCGGCCTGAAGGCGCTTCAGGCCCGCAATTGGGAACAGGCGGAAACGCAACTCCAGGCCGCGGTCGCGGCGTCGCCCAAGTTCGCGTTGGGGTGGAGCGCCCTGGCGCTGGCCTGCCGCAACCAGCGCAAGCCGAAAGAGGCGCGGGACGCCCTGGAGCGGGCGGTCGAATTGGACCCCAAGACGCTCTCGACGCGCTTCCGGCTGATGCGCGCACAGATGGACGCGAAGGATTGGCCGGCCGCCGGCGCCACCGCCGACGCTCTGATCAAGGCGGACTCCAAGAAGCGTTACCAGCAGGCCCATCTCGATCGGGCGGTCATCCAGTTCCACCTGGATCGATTGGATCAGGCGATCGAGAACGCATCCGAGGCGGTACGCCTCGACACGACGCACGAACTTTCGCGGGCGGAGTATATCTTGGGACTGCTCCACGAAGCGAAGCGCGATTACGTTTCCGCGGCCGAACACATGCGGAAGTATCTGGAGCTGGAACCGAAGGCGGGAGATGCGGACGCGGTGCGCGCGCGCATCGAGAACCTCGGCAAACCGGCCGCCACGGACATCGCCACGGCCTTGGACGCGTCGGACGCGCAGCTTGCGGTCGCCGGAGAGACCTGGGTTCCAGGAGGAATCAAGGCGCTGGCCGCCATGGCCGGCCTGAAGGAGACCGCTTCGTATTCCGATTTCTTTCAGGATTTCTGCCAGGCTATCGCGGCGCAAGCGTTTCCCGAAGACGGCAAGGTGATCCCGCAATATTACGCGAGCCTGCAAGCCTTCATGAGCGCCGTCGCGGAGCTGGCGGGGATGGGCGAGCACCGGGGCGACACGGCCCTGGTGACCCTGTCGCTGTCCGGCGACGAGCAGCGCAAGCGGACAGGACGGGTCCTGCAGTTGTTTGGCTGGAAGATGACCCAGGAGAATGGCGCCGACTTTGTCGAACCCGGCGACCAGCCGGTGGACGGCTTACGGCAGCGGATTCCCTCGGCGCTCGGCATCGATGAAATCGCCATGAAACAGGCGCTCGAAGCGGGCCGCGGCTTCCAGTTCGAGGTGAAGTCCGAGAATGCGCGATTGATCGGCGGGGCGGCTTGGGGATCGCTGCTCAAGGGCAACCCGGAGACGCCGGGCGGCCTGGCGGATGTCTTTACGCGGGACTCGCGCTTCGCCGAAGCCTACGCCGCGCTGAGTTCCATGGGCTCGGATGCGGCGGTTTCCGTGGTCGCCGGGGCCGGCTTGCAGGCTGTGGCCACCAGGTACTCGGACATACTGGGGCTTTACGCGGATGCATTCAGAGTGTCGGGCGGATCGGTCGTGACGCCGGGCGGCGCGCGGGCGGAGACTGCGTGGGCCAAGCTCGCGGGGGCCGATCCGCACGTCCCGCCCGCATTCTTCCGGGCGCTGCTCGACAAAGACCGGGGCGCCCTGCTCTCGTTCTACTACCTGCTATCGCGCGCGGACGCCGCCCGCCAGCGATTCTTCACCGTATCGCCCGCGCGCGCGGAACGCTTCTACGCCTGGTATCGGGATTCCGGAGACGTTCGGCTGGGCAGAATACGAAAAACGGGAGCCTGGCACGCCAGCTTCTTCCAGGATGTCCCGCTGGACGATGCCGGCCACGTGCGTTTTCCGGGCGGAAGGCGCGCGTGGACAGACTCCGCCGCGGCGGGCGACGATGTTCTCCCCGGCGTGGAATCGCTGGCGGCGCTCGTTCCCGTGGCGCGCATCGAGGAGCGGCGCAAGGCTCCGCTCGACGAGGAATCGGCCGCGCTGCTGGCCCGGCGCTATCCGGAGTGGCGGGCTTTGTTCCCGTATTTTGAGAAACTGCCGGGGTTGGGCAAGCGCGAATTCCAAGCGTTGGCGGCCTTCTCCGATGCGGCCGCCAAGTCGCCGCCGGCCTCGCGGAATCTCGTTTTAGGCCAGTGGCATTCCATTGTGGAATTGATCGTGCTGGCGTCTCAAGCCGGTTCGCTGGACGCGGCGGGAGGCGCCCAGTGGTTCCTGCGGGCGTGCGAAGGCCTTGCCGCCCGCGACTATTCCGCGAGAGCTTTGGGCACGCTGCGCGAGATGGCGGGCGCCGCGGCAAACCTGGACGAAGCCCTGGCCTCCAATCTCCTGAAGCTGAGCGGGGAGCGGCGCGCCGCGTTCGAGCGCGTGAGAGAGTTGCAGCACGCCCCGCGCATCGATTCCCTGCCGGCCTCGCCCGACCCCGCCAAGACGCTGGCCGCACTGAGCGGCTTCGTATATGCGGTTCTGCTCGAACCCCGTTACCTGCTGGTTTTGGAAGACTCGGGGCTGGCCGAAAGGCACCAGTTCGTCCGGCAGTTGGACGCAGCCGATCTATTTCCGCCCTCGGAACTCGTCATAGGGGGCGGATCCTACTTCGCGGGCGGCTTCATGCGATTCGAAGAGGAGGCCCGGCGCCTGGCTGTCGCCGGCGAACCTGGGGAAACCGCACCGGACAACCTGGCCGCGGCGTCTCCGGTCGCCGGCGGCCCGCGGAATGCAGGCGGTCCGGTCGAAACGGAAGCGGCCCGCCAGCGTCCGGAGGCGTTCTTCCAGGCCAATGCGCGCCTGGTGGAGGTTTACGCCACGGTGACCGATGGCAGGCGGTACGTCGACGAACTGGGCCGCGAGCAGTTCAGGGTGAGCGAGGGTGGAAAAGAGCTGCCCCTGACGGCTTTCGAGAATCGCGCCTCCGGCGTCTCCTGCGCGCTGCTGCTGGACACCACCGCCAGCATGCAGGCGGCGCTTCCGGCTTTGAAGAGCACGGCGCTGAAGCTGATCGGCGAGCTGCGGCCGATCGATTCGATGGCGGTCTACAGCTTCAGCGACACCGTGACTTTGTTGCAGCCCTTCACCACCGACAAGAGCGCCGCCGGGCGCGCCGTGCTGCGCACGCAGGCGTTCGGGAAGACCGCGCTCTACGACGCTCTGGTTCGCGTGAACCGGGACTTGGCCGGCCGGGGCGGGAAGAAGGTGATCGTGGTATTCACGGACGGGGCCGACAACATGAGCGCGCTGACCGGCGAAACCGTCATCCGGCGCGCCAAGACGGCCGGCGTGCCGGTGTACACCATCGCGGAGGGCGATGCCGTGGAGGACCGGGACCTCGTGAAGCAGCTCGAAAGCGTGGGCAAGGCCACCGGCGGCGCATCGTTCACGATTCGCGCGCCATCGGAGATCCCCGCCGTGTTCGAGAGCGTGGCGCAGGACCTGATGCACGGCTACCTGCTGGCGTTCCAGCCGCCTCCGGGCGAGGACCACGGCTGGCGGACCCTCGAGGTCGTGCTGCGCTCGCCCAGAGGCCGCAAGGTGCGCGCCAGAGAAGGATACTACCCGGAATAGCCGCCAAACCACAGGCCCGTGACCGCACTGCGGTCACGGACTTGTCGTCATCGAAATCATGTTGCGCACGTTTGCCTCTTGAGGCGAGCATGCCGGCGCTTCCGGCGGGCGTCAAGCGTCGAGCCAATTCTCACGCGCCCCGGATGGCGCCGTCTCAGTTCCCCATCGATCCGGTGGATTATGGCTGCTTGCCGGCTCCTTGCGCCGGGGCTCCGGCCGTCTTGACCCCGCTCACCTTGTTGAACAGCCCGAGAAAGACCTTGTAGTCGAAACCGACGCTGAGGAAGGCTGCCCCATGCGGCGACGTTCGCGTGGGTGCGGAAGTTGCCGAAGTCATGTCGCCCACCTGGTACCCTTGCTGCAGGCTCTTTACCTGGCCGAGCTGAAATCCGCCTGCCAGGTCGATGCCAATCTTCGTCTCAAGATTCATGCCTACGAAGAAATTGATGGCGGAATCGGGCGTGGCCCCGATCAGGATCGCGGGCCTAAACACCGGCACGTGTCCGGGGAACATGTCCGCCGGGCCGGAAAGATAGTAGCTGAGGCCCACCAGGTAGTGCGTCTGAACGCCCGAATTGTTGGTCTGGACGATCTGCTTTTGCGTCGACTGGCTTCCGGAAGCGCTCGGGGCATCCTTCAGGTCGAAGCTCCGGTCCTTCAGAAAGCTTACGGCATAGCCGCCGATTAAGTTGGCATGATAGATCTTGTGAACAGTGAACCACTTGTCGCAGATGTCCTTCCCCAGGTCCGTTGACTTACTCTGGTCGGACGGAGTCGATTGGTTACCGCCAGTTGGATTTGAAGCGCCGCCCTTTCCTCCTCCGGCTGCCGCTCCCGCTCCGGCTTTCGCCGCTGCTCCGCCCGCCGCTGCCGCGGCGCCGCCGGCGCCCGGCGCCGGCTGGTCCGGATTGATACCGCCTCCGGAAGCACCCTGGTTGTTCTGCGCGTTCCGGGTCTGGCTTGCGGCATCGGCCGCCTGGAAAGAGTAGGGAGTGAAACTCGACTTGAACTAAGCCTTACGGCAGACGCTTCGCGTGGTATGCTTGACGCGGCAACTACAATGCGAACCCATCCCAAAGAGGCCTGCGTCGCACAATCGGCGCAGTTCGTATCACAAATCCGATTCAAAACACAATAAGCAATTTCCCTACCAAACGGCTCACTTCAC
>CAIRXZ010000007.1 GCA_903882645.1 uncultured Acidobacteriia bacterium
ACGCTGCTGCTGAAGGGGTTCACCCCAACCGAAAGAAGCGCAGATCGTTCCCACGGGCTGCTTGGCATCGTCGTCACAGCTTTCCCGCCCGCAAGGAGTCCCAATGAGCTATTTAAGTGGCATTGGGCGAAAGCGCCTGCCCCACCCTTACTCTTCTTCTTCCTCTTCGCCCGTCTTGGCGGCCTTCGCGGCGGCGATGATCTTTTCCGCCTGCAACTGCGGCACAAAATCGTAGTGGTCGAACTCCATGGTGAAGGAAGCCCGCCCCTGCGTCATGGCCGTCAGGTCGCTCTGGTAGTTCAGCATCTCGGCCATGGGAACCTGGGCGCGGATGAACTGGCTGCTGCCTTTGGTTTCCATGCCGGAAATCCGCCCGCGGCGTCCGTTGAGGTCGCCCATGAGATCGCCCGCATACTCCACCGGGGCCTGGATTTCCACGTTCATGATCGGCTCGAGCAGGGCCGGCTTGGCCTCCTGCATAGCGGCCTTGAAAGCCTTGCGGGCGGCCAACTTGAACGCCAGCTCCGAGGAATCCACGTCGTGGTAGGAGCCGTCGTAGACGGTGACCTTGAAATCAACCATGGGATATCCGGCCAGGAACCCGTGTTCGGCCGCGTCCACAATGCCTTTTTCGACCGCCGGGATGAAGTTCTTGGGAATGGAGCCGCCGAAGATGTCGTTTTCGAATTCGAACTTCGCCCCCCGCGGCAGGGGTTCCATTTTGATCCAGCAATCGCCGAACTGGCCATGGCCGCCGGTCTGTTTCTTGTGCCGGCCCTGGACGTCGGCCGTACCCCGGATGGTCTCGCGATAGGGGATTTTGGGGGCTTTCAGGGTGACATCCACGCCGTAGCGCTTCTTGAGCCGGCTAACCACGATCTCGACGTGCTGCTGGCCGGAGCCGGCCAGCAGAAACTCGCGCGTCTGCGGGTCGCGGTAGAAACGCAGCGACTGATCCTCCTCGAGAATCCGGTGGACCGCGTTGCCCATGCGGTCTTCGTCGTTCCGGGAGTTCGCCTGGATGGCGAAGGCGATGGAAGGCTCCGGCAGTTTCACCGGCGGATAGGCGACATCGACGCTCTTCTCGGCCAGGGTGTCGCCCGTGAGGGTCTCTTTCAGCTTGGCGACCGCGCCTATATCGCCCGCGCGCAGCTCGGTCACGGGTTGGAGCGTCTTGCCCTGCGGGCTGGCGATGTGCGCCAGGCGCTCGGCCGCGCCGCGCGTAAGGTTCTGGAGGTTGGCGTCGTTCTTCACGACGCCGGTCACGACCTTGAAGTAGTTGATCCGGCCCGCGAACGGGTCGGCGGTGGTCTTGAAGACGAACAGCGACGGCAGGCCGCCTTCGTTGAACTTCTGCGAGGTCTCCTGGCCGTTGACCATGGCGGGGAGGCCTTCGCGCTCGGTGGGAGCGGGCAGGTTCTCGACGATGAAGTTCAAGATCAGGTCGGTCCCGATGTTGTGGAGGGCGGAGGCGCACATCACCGGGTAGATGCGCATCTCCCGGACGCCCTGCCTCACTCCTTCGACGATCTGTTCGGCCGAGAGGGACCCCTTCTCGAAGAACTCTTCCATGAGGGCGTCGTTGCCCTCGGCGATCATCTCGACGAGCGCCTCGTGGGCCTTCTGCGCGGCCTCGGCCAGGTCTTCGGGAATCTCGCCTTCCGCGCCCTTGCCGTCGCCATCGGCGGCGTAGGTGTGCGCTTTCATGCGGATCAGGTCCACCACGCCCTTGAAGTCGCGCTCCGAGCCGATGGGGATCTGGATGGGCACGGCGGTCCTTCCGAAGTTCGCCTGAACGCTTTCGAGCGCCCGGCCGAAGTCCGCGCGCTCGCGGTCGAGCTTGTTGACGATCACGGCGCGGGGCAACTTGTAGTCGTCGGCGAACTGCCAGACCTTCTCGGTCTGGACCTCGACGCCGCCGACCCCGTCCACCAGCACCAGCGCGGAATCGGCCGCCGCCAGGGCCGCGCGAGCGTCATTAATAAAGATGTTGTAGCCGGGGGTATCGAGGATGTTGATCTTGGTTTTCTTCCACTCCGCCACGGCGATGGCGGTGGAGACCGTGATTCTCCGCTGGATCTCCTCCTCGTCGAAATCCGTGATGGTGTTGCCTTCGTCCACCCGGAGCAGGCGGTTGGTCGCGCCAGCGGCAAACAGCAACCCGGCGGTGAGCGTCGTCTTGCCGGAATCGCCGTGGCCCACCACGCCGGCGTTCCGAATGTCCCTGCTTTCGTAAACCTTCACGCTATCAGCTCCCTGCTTTCCGCGAATCTCTTTGGATTAAAACGGAATGGTAACACGGGGGTGAAGCAGCCATCAGCCAAAACCTCCCGCCGCCACGGGGCGGGAGAAGATCCGATGGCCGCGGTTCGGTATATTAGTCGTTCGGCTCCCCCCATGGAACCAACCGCAAATCCCGGTCCCCCCGCCGGCAAGGGCAAAGCCCTGCCGCAACTGGCGATTCGGTTGGTCGTGTTCATCGTCGTTTTCCTCGGCGCCTTCAGGTACGTCCTGGGACCGCTGCTTGCCTGGCTGGCGTCCAACTTTGCGGGCACCAACTTCGCGGTCCTGATGTCGGCGCTGTTCGCGACGTGGCTGGCGCTGAGGATCTACGAAGACATCCCGGTCTTCGACGTGGGGCTCTGGTTGAACCGGATGTCCGCCCGCAACCTGGGTCTGGGCCTGTTGGGCGGCGCGGGAGCGGCATGCGTGGCTTTGGCGCCTGCGCTCGCGGCCGGGGCCGCGCATATCGCGTTTCTCCATCCACCCGATGCCAGCGGCATCGTGTTTACATTCTTCAGCATGGGGGCCGGATCGGCGGGCGAGGAATTGCTCTTCCGCGGATACGGGTTCCAGATCCTGATGGCGAGCATGGGTCCCTGGGCCGCCATCCTGCCCGTAGGCGTGGTTTTCGGGTTCTTGCACGGCGCCAACCCGTCGGCGAGCCCTCTTGGCTTGATCAATACCGCCGGTTTCGGCATCCTGTTCGGCTACGCCTACCTGCGCAGCCGCGACTTGTGGCTGCCGATCGGCCTGCATTTCGGCTGGAACTTCGCGGTGCCCCTATTCGGCGCGAACCTCAGCGGGATTACAATATTTAAGGAGATCACCGGCCACGAGATGGTGTGGCGCGCCGGCGCGCTGTGGAGCGGAGGGAACTACGGTCCGGAAGCCAGCATCCTGACTTCCGCGGCGCTGGTTCCGCTGTTCGTGTACTTGTGGAAAGCGCCGGTTCGCCGGCAGTTCTCGCCGCTGACGGACCCGCCCGGGGAGAGTGCGATATGCGAGCCTTCGCCGCCCTTGCGACACTGAGCCTTCTTCCCGCCGTTTCCCTGGCAGCCAACAAGCTGACCTTCGACGACCGCGTGGAACTGACTCGCGGCCTGCTGGCCGAATACGGCACCGCCAAGGTGCTGCTTCCCCGCTCGAGGAGGCCGCTCGAGTTCGACGCCTCAGCCGGATTCGACGCGAATCGGTGGACCCAGATCGCCCGCGAGAACGGCCCGGCGGCGCGCGCGGGCGACATGATCCAGGTGACCAAGGTCGATCTCGAGGCGGACAAGATCGTGCTCCAGATCAACGGCGGGTACAACGGCGGCCGCCATTGGTACCACCGGCAGGTGACGGTTGGGGCGGGCCCGAGCACCAACCCGGTCCCGGTCCGGATCCCCGTGGGCGAGAGCGACGAGTACGCGCCGTTCGGCACCTCCATCGCGATTCTTTTCCACAAGCCCCTGGAGCCGATCAAGGCGGTTGAGGTCAAGAAGATGCTGGCCCCGGTGCTGAATTTCGACCGGCACACGGTGACCGAGATCTATTCGGAAACCCTGCCGCCCGAGGTTCGGAAAGCGGTGAAGGAGAAGCGCGCCCTGGTGGGCATGGACCGCGAGCAAGTGATCCTGGCGCTGGGCCGGCCCCCGCACAAGGAGCGCCAGACCAAGGACGGCGTGGAATTGGAGTATTGGGTGTACGGCGAAGCGCCGGGGAAGTTCGTTTTCGTGACCTTCAAGGGCGACAAGGCCATCGAGGTCAAGGAGGAATACGCCGGCCTGGGAACCGAGGTGGGCGATCCAGCGCCGCGGAGGTAGGGGAGCGACGGCCGGCTGGGAGGTCTGCCCCAGGTACACTTCGAGCTTGAGGGTATGGGCGGGCCGGGGGTTGCCCGGCTTGGCAGGCGAAAGCGCCTGCCCCACCAAGCACACTTCGGGCTTGGAGGTTGCCCCACGCAGGGTCGGGCATGCCCGACCCCTACGGGGATGGGCATGTTAAGAACTTCGTTGCGGCGGCCGGGGCTCTCGGACTTTTCGCCGTGCGTCACCGGCCGCCAATGGTTTGGACCGCATCTACGTCGATATTGGGCCGCTGGCTGGC
>CAIRXZ010000008.1 GCA_903882645.1 uncultured Acidobacteriia bacterium
GTGCTCGGCGGCCTTGCGGTACCAGGCAAACGCTTGGACATCATCCCGTGCTACTCCGCGCCCGTTCTCATACATGAAGCCAAGGTTGGTCATCCCCAGGGGGTTGCCGCGCTCGGCGGCCTTCCGAAACCAGGCGACCGCTTGGGCATCATCCTGTGCCACCCCGCGCCCACTCGCATATATCCCGCCAAGGTTGTTCATCCCGGCGGGTTCGCCCTTCTCGGCGGCCTTGCGGTACCAGGCAAACGCTTGCACATCATCCTGCGCCACTCCTAGCCCCTGCTCATACATACCGCCAAGGTTGGTCATCCCCAGGGGGTTGCCGCGCTCGGCGGCCTTGCGGTACCACGCAACCGCTTGTGTATCGTCTTGCGCTACCCCTCGCCCGTGCTCATACATCCAGCCGAGGTTGGTCATCGCACCGGCGTCGCCCTTCTCGGCGGCCTTGCGGTACCAGGCCACCAATTGGGCATCATCCTGGGACGCACGGGGCGGAGGTGGTGGGGATTGCCGCCACTCGACGGGCAGCGGAACACGCGGCTGCGGCCTAACCATCGTCGCCGGCACCGGCCTCGCCTCGGCCAGCGCCTCCTGCATCAACTCCAGCGCCTCGGCGGCGGTCCCGATGCGGTCGTCGCGCTCCACCGCCGTCAGCCGCACCAGCAGGTTCTCCAGCCAGTATTCCCGCGCCAGCGCCGGCCGCAGATCCTTCAGGCTCTTTCGCAGTGGCTCCCTGCAAACCTGGGGCCAAGTCGCGGCGCTCGTGTCCCACGGCAGCCGCCCGGCCACGAGGCGGTAAAGCGTCATTCCCAGCCCGAATACGTCCACCCGCGCGTCCTGCTCCCGGCTCGGCAACGCGTACTGCTCCGGCGCCGCGTACCCGGGCGTCCCCATGTGCGCCGTCGTCGTCCCCTGCCGCGACATCTCCTCCACCCGCTGCACCGCCAGCCCGAAGTCGCACAGCTTCAACTGAAATCCGCCGCCCTCGAGCGGCCGCATCATGATGTTCTGCGGCTTCACATCGCGGTGCAGGACGCCGATGGCGTGCGCCGCCGCCAGTGCCCTGGCCAGGTCGGCGGCGACCGTCAGCGCCTCGGGAACCTCCAGCGGGCCGCCGCCGCGCGCCGCGTCCAGCCACTGAAGCAGGTTGCCGCCCTCGACGTACTCCAGCAGCAGGGCGAGATACCCCTCGCGCGTTTGCCAGGCGTGACGGATCTCTACTACCGCCGGCAGCTTGCGCAGCGCGGCCAGGGAGTGGGCTTCGCGGAGGAAGGATTGCTGATAGAGCGGGTCCTCGGCCAGCTCCGGGCGAACGCGTTTGAGAACCAGGTTTTCGCCGAGGAACGCGTGGCGGACAAGGTAGGTTTCGCCCATGCCGCCGGCGCCGAGGCGCTGAAGGATCTCGAACGTGCCGTCGATGACCACGCCGGGCCGGAGGGCGTCGCGGCCCTGGAAGAGGAAGCCATGCACGGGGCAGCGGTCCGCGTCGGGGCCATAATTCTTCCCGCAGATGGGGCAGTAACCGCCGCTCGGACCGCTCATGCCGGTGCTCTGACGTATTCTAACCTACGGCGACAAGCGTGGCTGTCAACGTGACGATCCCCGAAACCGAACTGCTCGAACGTGCTCTCGCCGGGTATTCGGCGCGACCCGCCGAACTCGACCGGAGGATCAACGACGTCCGGCTCCGGCTGCACGGCAGCCAGGACGCGGAATCGCCACGGCCACGGCGGGTCCTGTCATCGAAGGGTCGCGCACGGATCATTGCGGCGACGAAGCGGCGCTGGGCCAAAGCGCTACGGTTGACGCGCGCGACAAGATAGACGCGCGCCGGTAGGGGCAACTCGGCCATGCGGGATGGTTCGGCAGTTGCAGAGCACGGGCCCTTGTTCGCGATGCTGTTCTCGCACGGGCACTTCCGGCAAGGACCCCCCGTTAAGGAGCCAAATCGCGTGAAGCGGATGTTGCCAGGAGTAGTCCCTCCGAATACAATTCAGGGCCAGCGGGCGAGTGTGCGACCAAGCCACGCGGCGCGGACCAGCGAACGAAACGTTGTTCTGGCCCCTACAGGGGCGCTATGATCGAGGATCGATGAATGAAGTAAGACGAATTGCCATTCAAAGGCGCAGCTATGGGAGAATCGCTCGATTCCCTCGTGGATGAGATTCGCGGGCGGCTTGAACTAATTGAATCAAGCCTGCCAAGCCGCGTAGACGCCATGGTGTCCCCGGACTCGAAACTGCCATTCAAGGCCCTGACTTACCGCGCGGCCGTTATCTGGAGGATGGCGGAACTAAGCCGCGGCGCGTTCGAGAATTTCGAGAAGAATAAGCTCGGGGTCGCCATCCTTTTGACCCGGGCGGCCGTCGAGACGAGCGCGGGCCTCTGGTATTTGTGCGCGAAGCTCGAAGCTGCGGTCAAAGCTGGGGCCGTTGGAAACATCGACGATTACCTTATGCGGCTGTCAATGGGCAGCAGAACCGAGCCCGCGATGCCCCAGGCGATCAGTGTCATCACCTTTGTCGCTCACGTGGAAAAGGACGTGCAGGGTTTCCGGCACCAGTACGACCTTCTCAGCGAATTCGCCCATCCCAACTGGGCGGGAACGGCCCTTCTTTATTCCAAGCCGGACCAGCCCAACTTGTGGACGGACTTCGACGCAAACATCCGCGGTGCCGACGGCCCGAAGAACATCGGCGTCATCAGTCTCAGCGTGGCCCTGATGTTTTTTGAGCGAAGCTACAATCGTCTGGCGGATCTCATGCCCACCTTTGTTGCGCTCTGCGAGAACCAGTCAAAGACCGCCAATGCCGGCGGGCCGGACCAGACCTAGCGGTATTCGGTCGCGAAGGGAGTCTGTCGGAGTCCGGCAGGGTTAGGAACGACAAGTCGCCATTCCGCCGGGAACCTCAATTCACGGATTCCTGTCGTGTGGATACCCAAGCGGCGCGCGGGCGGGCCAGGAGGCCTGAGTCGACGATGCACGATGTTGTGCTGGCGCCGGAGACCGCTGCCTCACGGTCGCGGCTCTGAATGGGAGTCTGGAGCGCCGGTCACGGTTCCGGAACCAGGCCGCCCTACTTGGCCGCGCAGCACTTCTTGTACTTCAGACCGCCACCGCCGGGTTCATGGTATCCTAGAACTGGGATGGAGACTTGATGCGCAGGCCAGCTCACGGCGAACAACCCTTGTATTGGGTGGGCTCTGCGAGACGGGACTTGCTGTCGTTTCCCGAAGCGGTCAAGGACGGCATTGGCACTGCTCTGAGCGTCGCTCAATTTGGCGGGAAACACCCCGCGGCGAAGCCGTGGAAGGGAGCGGGTTCCGGAGTGCTCGAGGTTGTGGAGGATCACGACGGAAACACCTATCGCGCCGTCTATACCGTTCGCTTCCGTTGGGCTATATATGTGCTGCACTGTTTTCAGAAGAAGTCGCGCAGGGGCATCGGACGCCTAAACCGGATGTGGAACTCGTTTTGCGGCGCCTAAGACTGGCCAGACAGGACCATGAGGATCGATATGGCAAAACCAAGCGCGGAAGTTAGCGGAAAAATCGTGCGGAGTTCGGGGAACGTATTCGCCGACCTCGGCTTAGCGGACGCCGGAGAACGGCAGACGAAGGTTCGCCTGGCCATAGCGATCAACGGAGTCCTGCAGCGGCGCGGCTTATCGCAGGGAAAGGCAGCGGAGCTGTTGGGAATCAACCAGCCCAAAGTCTCGGCTCTCTCAAAATACCGCCTGGAGGGCTTCTCCGTGGAGCGCTTGATGCGGTTTCTTACGTCGCTCAACCAGGACGTCGAGATTATCGTCCGCAATAGGCTACGGACTCGCCGCCCGGGGCGGGTGTTTGTCACGGCTGCCTGAAAGGTCCTCGCCGCAACTCCGACGTTGGGCGCGCGGACAGTCCCGGAGGCTTGGTTCCATGACCTCACGATGTTGCGCCGGCGCCCCGGTCCCCGGCCAACTCGGAAGGTTCTCAGCGCGCCCGAGGCCGAAGCGCCCCGCTGCCGCCGGCTACAACTCCTTCAGAAGTTGCCGCGCCGCGATCAGCAGCGGGTCCCAGACCGGGGCGAACGGCGGCGAATAGGCCAAATCCAGTTGTTCGAAATCTTCCACGCGCATGCGGGATTGGAGCGCGGCGGCGATTACGCCGATGCGGCCGGCGGCGCCGTCTTCGCCGATTACCGATCCACCCAGCAGGCGACGCGTGGCCCGGTCGGCAATCAGCTCCACCGTCACGGGCCGGCCTCCGAAGTACCCCGGGCGCGAGTATCCTTCGATCCTGGCGGCTGCCGGCGAGAAGCCTTCGGCGCGGGCTTGAGCGGCGGATAGCCCGGTGACCGCAAAGCCCATGCCGAACACGGACACGATCGAGGTTCCCGCCACTCCGCCGAATCGCTCGCGTTTGCCGGCCGCGTTGGCGCCGGCGATCCTGCCGGTCTTGTTGGCGGTGGTCCCCAGCGGAATGTACACGGGGCGCCCGGTCACCACATGGGTCACTTCCGCGCAATCGCCCGCCGCGTAGACGCCCGAGAGGTTCGTCTCCATGTGCTCGCCGGTGCGGATGGCGCCGGTGCGGCCGATTTCGACGCCGGCTTCGGAGGCGAGTTCCACATTGGGCTTGAACCCGGCGGCGATCACGACCATGCCGCAAGCCACATCCGCCACGCTTCCGGGCGCGATCTCGCGCGCCTCGACGCCGCAACGCAGCTCCACGCCGTGGCATTCCAACTGCTCTCGAACCGCGGCGGTGAGCGGCGGGTCGTCGCGCAGCAGGACGTTCGCGGAACGCTCCAGAACGGTGACTCGCAGGCCGTTCCGGCGCAGGGCGTCGGCCGCCTCCAGGCCGATGTATCCGCCTCCAATCACCACCGCGGCCGCGGGCCGTTTCTCGCGGAGGAAGCGGCGCATCCGCTGGGCGTCGTCAAGAGTGTGCAGCGTGAAGACGTGCGGCGCGCCCGCGCCGGCGATCCCGGAAGTATCGCAGCGCGCGCCGGTGGCGATCACCAGGCGCTCATAGCGCAGGCGCTCCCCGGATTCCAGGGCCACCTCGCGCCGCGCATGGGAGATGGAAGTCACGCAAGCCCCCGTGCGCACCTGGATGTTGCGCTCCCGCCGGAAGTACTCGGGAGTGTGCGCGATCAACTGCTCCGCCTCGGCGATGCGTCCCTCCACGAAGTAGGGCAGTCCGCAGGCGCCGCAGGAGACCACGGGACCTTTCTCGAGAACCACAATGTCCAGGGTGGCGTCGATGCGGCGCGCGCGCGCGGCGGCGCTAAGCCCCGCGGCGACGCCCCCAATGACCACCAATGACATCGTCCGCTATTCCTCTTGCTGTTTCATCTTATGGACAAAATCCAGGATATCGAACGTCTTGATCTCGCGGCCGGGATAGTAGCTGTTGACCGCATCCTGTTCGTCTGCGAAGATCTCGAAGATGGTAACCAGCTTGGTCATCACCAGCAGCTCGATGTTGCGCCGGTTGAGGTTCACCAGCTTCATGTCGCCGCCGCTCCGGCGCAGAGTGGTGGCGCACATCACCAGCGCGCCCAGGCCCGTGCTGTCGATGTAGCTTACGCCGCCGAGCTCCAGCGCCAGGCGCCGCTCGCCCGCGGCGTTCAGCGCGGCCACCTTATCGCGCAAGGCGCCGGCCTCCGGGCCGGCCGTGATGCGGCCTTTCAGGTCCAGAACGGCGATGCCCTCGCGTTCCCGTTGCTCGATCTCCAGAGCCATGTTTCGCGGCTACACCGGCATTTTCACGCCGGCGCTTTCCTCCAATTGGGCGATGCCTTCCGATTTCGACTCCCGCTTCAAGACAGCCCGAGACATGCCATGGATTATGCCACACCGGCCCGCCGCGTGTCACGCGCGCATGGTTCGCCGGACCGCGGCGGCTCGCATTTTCGCGACCGGCTATAATGGCTCTATTGAAGGCGATGAGCGAACCTCGGACCGGTTCACGCGCCCTCACGCGGAGTGATGCGCCGGCTATCTTTACGCTTTCAGGAGGCGTCATCGCCGGGATTACTCCGAAACCGGCGCTGCTTGAAAGTATTAGCCGGGCGCTGCCCGCCTTTAGCCGGAAGTCTCATGAAAGGCTGGCGGAGATCCTGAGCGGCGCCGGCTTCCGGGGGCAATTGCCGGCCTCCGATGTGAAACGGATTGCGGCGCGGGAGCGTAAAGGGACCGGCCGGTTGACGATCGATCTGCTGCCGCTGGCGGAGAGCTTTTCGCGGCCGTCATTGAGCGGCTATCGGGTAGGCGCGATCATTCAAGGCACAAGCGGTCATCTCTATCTTGGCGGCAATCTTGAGGTGCCCGCCAACGTTCTGGGCTTTAGCGTTCACGCCGAACAGTCGGCGTCGTTCAACGCTTACATGAGCGGCGAAAGCGGGATCGCGGCGCTGGCAGTGACGGCCGCCCCCTGCGGACACTGCCGTCAGTTCCTGAATGAGTTGTCGGCAGGGCGCGATATTCGAATTCTATTGAAGACGGGCCTCCGAAGCCGGCTCTCCGCGTTGTTGCCCTATCCGTTCGGCCCGAAAGATCTGGGGATGACCGAGTCCCCGTTCTCGCGCAAACGACAGTCCATTACTCTGGCGGCCGATTCGGCGGATGAACTGGCGGCGCAAGCGCTCGAGATGGCGAGACAATCGTACGCGCCTTATTCCAAATCGCCATCGGGCGTGGCGGTCAGGTCGGTTAGCGGGCGAGTCTATTCGGGCTCGTATATCGAGAATGCGGCCTTCAATCCCAGTCTTTCGCCGCTGCAGACAGCGCTTGTGGGCATGTCCATGGCGAACGAAGACTTCGCGAACATCGCCGCCGTGGACCTGGTCGAACTCGACCAGGCGCCCATCAGCCAGGAAAGCGCGACTCGCGCGGTGATGAGCGCGCTGGCCCCCGGCTCGCAGTTGCGGATACTAAGAGGCAAGCCGGGTTAGTGCCTTGACCGCTGGAAAAGGTCCGTTTGTGGGGCAGCTTGGCAAGCTGCGTGCCGGTTGGCAACCGGCACGCGCGGCGATTGCCAATCGCCGCGCAGGA
>CAIRXZ010000009.1 GCA_903882645.1 uncultured Acidobacteriia bacterium
AACACAGGACTTCCAGAGGTGGCGCAGGCGGTTTCGCCTGCGTTTCGCGATTCTATCGCAGCTTCTGAAGGTCGCGGCTCCGATGGGGGTTTGAGCGCGAACGAGCGGCTTGTCAATGGCGCCTAATTCCGCGGTCACGGGACTGGCCATCCGAACCGAGCCGCGATCTTTCAAGACGATCGCCGCCGCTTGCGTGGCGGCGGAGAATCGAGTCCCGCCGGGACGCTAACGCCCAGGACGGGCAGCGCCATCGCGACTGCAAACACACCGCCGCTCAGGGCCGCAATACGTTCCACGCCCGTGCCGGGAAAGGGGGTGCTTTCCCGCTCGATCCCCCGCATCCTTCCTACAAAGATACATCATCGTGATATCCGAGGACGGGCGCCCCCGCGGGACGGCGGGTTACCATGGAAGGACTCACGGGATGACGACATCGCTCCGTACGCTCACCAGACGCGCCTTTGGCCGGACTTGCGCCGCGGCCTTGCTGTTCGGGAAACGCTTTCTGCGCGCCGAAGAAAGCGGTCCGCTCACCTGGGCGGCCCAGCCGGATCCCAGCACGGGTTTGGAACGGCGCTACCGCGCCGACGCGCAAATCATCGTGCTATCGATCCCGCTGCTGCGCCGCCAGGGCGTGGGTGACGGCGAGGCGATCTGGCGCGAGTCGCCCGCGGAAGATGGGGCGCGCGTGAGGTTGCTGGAATTCAGCGGACGTTCGGCGCCCGAACGCGCCGCCGGCCTGAACCGGTTCGGTTTCGTTCAGGAACTTTCGCGAACCGCCGGCCAGGCGCGCACGGAATGGATCTACTTCGGATTGATGACATCGTCTCCGGAAGAAAACGCCGCCGAGGCCAGAAAGGCGCTCCACCCGGCTTCCAACGACGCTTTGTATTCCGCGATCGAGGGGCATCTCGCCGCGGGATCGATCGAGACGGCGGGCGCCCGGTTCATCGCGCCGGCGCGGACCTCGCTGGCGGACCGTGACGAATTGATCGGACGCGCGCGGCAGGCGCTATCGGACGCGCCGAAAAGGAAGGCGGATCTGCCATCCGTCGAGGAGGCGCCCCAGCCCTTCCTCCACGCCCTGGCCGGCCTGCTGAACCGGCCGGGATCTTCGGAAACGCGGTTTGCATACGGCGGCCGCCTGTACCGCCTCCGCGTGGAAACATCGCCGGATGCGAAAGCCGCGCGTGTATTTCGCGAACAGCGTTTGATCCCGCCCGCGGCGGTTGTGACGCGCATATCCGGGACCTTGCGCCGGGAGGAGGGCGGCGCGCCCACCGAGTTCCGGCTGTGGATTGAGGAAGGAGCGCCGCGCCCGATCCCGCTGCGCATCGAGTATCAGGCGAAATCGTACTTGCGGCTGACATTCGAAGCTCAAGGATAGGCGAGGCCCGCAAGCGGCGACCGGGACGGTAGCGCAAGGGTCGCGGCAGGGACGGCCGGGCGCTTGTGCCCGGCGCGGCAATGCGGATACACTCGGCTGGCAGCGGCTGAGGATGGCGGTATTGCTGTCCGCGCAATAGCCGCTTGCCGATGGAGGCGCAGGATGAGAAGAACGCTCTTGCTATTTGGCTGGTTGGGTCTCTGGGCCGCCGGCGGCGCGCGCGCGGCCGACTATGCCGTCGGCGCGGACCTATCGGGTCTTAAGCAGGCCGAGGATCGGGGCTTTGTCTTCAAAGACAACAACGAGGCCAAACCCGGATTGCAGATCTTCAAGGACCACGGCTATAACTGGATCCGGTTGCGTCTCTTCCATACGCCAACCATGGCCCAGAATCTGCAATACACCATCGCGCTGGCGCAGTCGGCCAGGAAACTGGGCTACAAGTTCCTGCTCGATTATCACTACTCGGATACCTGGGCGGACCCGGGACACCAGATCGTTCCGAAAGCCTGAGCGGGGATGACGCACGCGCGGATGGTGGAAGCGCTGTTCAACTACACCCGCGACACGATCGCCGCAATGCGCGAGGCCGGCGTGTTACCCGACATGGTGCAGATTGGAAACGAGATTACCAACGGCATGCTCTGGCCGGACGCCAGACTCCCGGCGAACTGGGATAATTTCGCCGACTTCGTCAAGGCCGGAATCGCCGGCGTGGAGGCGGGCAGGGCGGACCTGCCGCGCCCGCGCATCATGATGCACATAGACAAAGGCGGGGACAAAGCCGCGACCAAGAGTTTTCTCGACAAGCTGGCGACTTACCATGTCGACTACGATGTGATCGGGCAGTCTTACTATCCCTGGTGGCACGGAAGCCTGTACGATCTGCGCGAGAACCTGAACTTCATGGCCGCCGCCTACGACAAGGACATCATTGTCGCGGAGGCAGCCTACAACTGCGCGCCGGCCGAGTACCGGAACAGCCCCGCTCCCTTCCCCGAGAGTCCGGAAGGACAGAAGGAGTTCCTGGAGGAAGTGAATCGGGCGGTAATGGCCACGCCGAATGGGCGCGGCATTGGCGTCTTCTATTGGGAGCCAGGAGTGGCGCCGAGGGGTGGAAGCTTGAGCGGCCGGGGCTTCTTCGGTCCGGATGGCAACGCGCTGCCCGTCATGACGGTCTTCGACAAGTTCACGCGCGGCAAGCCGCCCGTCGCGCGGCAAGCGCAGTGAAGGCCGGAGGCCGCGGTTTCGGCCGCATGAACGAAGTTTAACCGGCCCTCTCGCGTTTTTCGCGTTCTTGCCGCAACCGGATCGCGATCCGTGGCGTAACACGTCACATGACACGGGGATTTGCGCTGGCGCTCATGTGCGCCGCGGCTCTCGCCGCCGCCGACACGCCGCAGGCTCTGATGGACAACGGCCATCACAAGCGGCTCAGGGCTATCGCCGAGCCGCTGTATCGGGATCATCCCAACGATCCGGAAGCGCTCTGGATGATGTCGTTCGTAAAGCTGTCGTGGGACGACCACAAGGCAGCCTTGGAACTGGCCGAGAAGGCCGTCGCCGCCGATCCCAGGAACCCGCGCTACCACCTCGGCCTGGCGCAGGCGCTCGGACGCGAGGCCCAGACCGCCGGCATTCTGCGCCAGCCGGGGTTGGCCCGGCGGTTTAAGAAGGAACTCGAGACTACCCTGACTCTCGACCCGAAGAACGTGGCAGCCATGAAATACGCCATCATGTACGACTTCCAGGCGCCCGGGATCATGGGCGGCGATAAGGCGCAGGGCCGCGCCATGGCGGAGCGGATCATGCGCATCGATGCCGTGGAGGGCTACGCGGCGCAACTCATGGTGGCGCGCTACGACAAGCAGGACAACCGCGTCGAGGAACTGCTGCGCAAGGCCGTGGACGCCGGGCCTTCCAGTTACCAGGCGCGCCTCAACCTGGCGAACTTCTGTCTCGGATCGGTGAAAAAGTACGCCGAAGCCGAAACTCTCGCCCGCGCGGCGATCCGAATCGATCCAAGCCGCGCCGGCGGTCACACGGCATTGGCGGTTTCGCTAATCGCACAGGACAAGTGGGCCGATCTGGACGGCGCTTTGGCGCGGGCGGAAAACGACGTGCCGGACGATCTCACGCCCTACTTCCGCGCCGGCCTCTCCTGCCTCTCGCGCCCCAACGAAGCCGCCCGAGCCGAACGTTACTTCCGCAAGTACATGACTCAGGAACCGGAGCCCTACAGCGCGGACCACGCGCGGGCGCACTGGCGTCTGGGCCAGGCGCTGGAAAAGGAAGGCCACAAGCCCGAGGCCATCGCCGAATGGCAAGCCTCGGTGAAGCTCGACCCGAATTCTCCCGCCAAGCAGGATTTGAAACGGTTGAAATGATAGCCAGACTCGCGGCCACGAAAAGCGGCCCCACAGGCGCCGAGCAAGGATTCGCCGCAGATTGTGCGGAGAATACAGGGGTTATTCGCCGCAGCGGCCGGCCTCATTGCTCGTGGTGAGGGCCGAGACTGATCCGGGCTGCGCCGGGCTGCAAGACCACGAAAGCTCCCGCCAGTTGAGAAGCATATTCGCGGACCAGCTTCGAGATCGCTTCAGCGAGCGAGCACCGCGCGGAGGCCGGGAATCGGATCAGGATCACGCCTGGGGAATCGACGCGCGCGGCGAACACAAGCCAGCCGAAGTCCTTGTCTTCGGTCAGGAGTATCCGGTTCTCGGCCAGGGCAAGTTCCATCACCTCGTCGTCCACAGAACGGCTCTGAAACTCGCTCACGGCAAGCACATCGTGCCCGTCTGTCCGAAGAGAGCGAACCACGGCGAAATCGCAGCATTCGTCCGCGAGAAAACGCATTAGCAGGATCTATTGAGGATTCAACGTCAAAACGGCCTCGTGAGCAATGGTGTCAGCCGCGTAGTCCAGAGCCGCCCGGATATCATCCGCGACCAACCGGGGATAGGCGTCCAGGAGATCATCGACGGTCGCGCCCTCGGCTAGTTTGCGGAGGAGCAGCTCAACGGGTATCCGCGTCCCGCGTATCGCAGGCTTGCCCTGCATGACGTTCGGATTGACCTCGACGCGATCAGTCACAGTCCCGCTCCGCCTTCGATTGTACCAGCATCGTTCCTGTGGGCGGCGAGCGGACTGAGAGAAACCGGCGGCGTTGGGAGCCTCCGCGGAGCGTCGAATGGCAGACCACGAGAAACGATGGTCCACCCCACTGGGGGGAGCGTCCGGAAGACAGGGCCGGGAGGTCCACACCACCAAGAGGCGGACCACGCAAAGCGACGGTCTGCCCCGCTACTTGGCCAGGGCGACGCGGCCGGGGCCGGGTGCGGCGCCGGGGTTGGCGCGGCCGCGGGCGGCCACGGCCAGCGCGGCCAGGTAGAGCATGCCGCCGGCGATGAGGGTCTGGATCAGTCCGAGATAGATGGAGAGGACCAAGGCCCCGACCGACCCGAGCACGCTCGAAGCGGCGTTCAACGACCAGGCCCATCGGACCGAGGGCGCGTGCCACTCCTCGAGGCGCTGCAACCCGGTAGGGAACGGCATGCCCATGACGAAGCCGAGCGGCGCGATCAGGGCCGTGGTAATCGCCATCTTGAGGAGAAGAGGCAGACCCACCAGCGCGGTGAGCAGCGAGGAGATCACGACTGCCAGCAAGGAGACCAGCAGGGCCACGCATCCCAGCGCCTTGATCAGGCGGCCTTCGCTCCCGCCCAGGATGCGGCGGCTGAGGGCGCTTCCCAGGCCGCTCGAGACCAGCATCGAGAAGATGACCACGGTGAGCGCGTAGGTGGGATGGCCCAGGAAGAGCACGAACTTCTGGATCAGCCCGACCTCGATCAGGATGTAGCCGGCGCCGATGAACAGGAAGTACAACAGGAAGCCGCGCACGCCGCGCTGGCGCGGGAGACGAGTCCCCAGCACGAGCGGCGGCAGGAGCAGGATGAGCGCGGTGGCCGCCAGGCTCACGGCCATGAGGGTGAACAGCAAGGGCACGGCTTTGTTGACCTTGTAATCGGCGGTCTGATGCGAGGCGTTCATCATGTACGACCACAGGTCGCGCGGCTGCACGGTGTAGAAGAAGAAGGGGCGGTTGTCGGTGATGGGCGAGATATCGAAGATGTAATCGCGCTGGTAGCGCGCGGGGTCGGGGCTGCTGAGCAGGTCGGTGAAGTGGTTGTGGATGCCCGCGCCGGGGAGGTAGACGGTTTGCATGTGGCTGAGGGCGGCGCGGGCGCGGTCGAGATCGGCCGGGCTGAAAGGCTTGCGCGAGATCAGCACGGTATCCTTGGCGCCCCAGCCCTGCACCGAGCCTTCGCGTCCCACGATCACGTGCCGCCAGGGCTCCGCCTCCCCCAGTTGCCCGAGCGCGTCGATGGCGAGCGAAACCAGGCGCAGGGATTCGCGCGGCGGATCGAATCCCCAGCGCGTGAAGGCCACCAAGCCATCGTTGGTGAGATGCGAGAGGTAGTCGCGCATGGCGTCGGTGGTATAGAGACTGTTCTCGGAGAGCGCGAACGCGCCGGCGGCGGTGGATGCCCAGGTATCCACGAGGGTCGCCTGGATCACCTGGTACTTGTCCACGCTGCGCCGGACGAAGCTGCGGCCGTCTTCCACGTGGATATGGACATCGGGGCGCAGGTAGAGATTGCGGCTCCTCGCGGGATACCGCTCGCGCATGATGGTGGTGGCGATGATGGGATTGATTTCGACGCCGGTGATGTCGTGGCTGCCGGAGGCGATGGCGCGGGCGACGTCCCAGCCGCCTCCGGGGCCGATGATGAGGGTCTTGGCGCCGGGGCGTACGGCGTAGGGCAGAGCCGGCCCCTGATCGAGGAGGTCGTGGCGCTCGCTGTCGGTGAGATGTTCGAAATCGAAATTGGCGATGCCGGTGGCGGCGTCGGCGTCGATGCGAATTTCGTCGCGGCCCTCGGACTCGATGCGGGCCACGCCGACGCGCGAGAAGCTGTTCCACTTCTGGAAGAACTCGGTGGCGAGGGTCTGGCCCTTGGCGTGGCGGATGTCCACGACGTGGCGGCCGTGGCTGTTGTAGGTGAGGAAAGCGACCAGGGCGAGAGCCAGGCCGACGCTGCCGGCGCGGCCCTTCACCGAACCCGCCATGCTGTGCCAGATGGCGGCGGCGGCCGCGTAGGTGATGGCGGCGGCGATCACGGTATTGGGGCCGCCGAAGCTGTCGAGCAGCGGAATCAGCAGGAGGCAGCCGCCCGCGGCGCCGAGCAGGTCGCAGAAATAGACGCGGTTGACGCGCTCCATGGTCTCGGAAATGGCCAGCGAGACGATGATTCCAGCGACGAAGAAAGGCAGCGCGGTGGTGAAGTAGACGATGGCCAGATCCCAGTTGGAGGGGTCGTTCGGCTGGGCGAGGATGGCCCCCAGCGAACCCAGCACGAGAAGGCTGTTGACCGCGCTCAGGCGGCCCATGTGGGTGAATATGGAACCCTTCCAGCCGGCTACGACGTAAGAGAAGACGCCGCCCGTGCCCAGACCGAACAGAGCGATGGAGATGGCCAGGAAGGCGAAGTGGTAGTAGAAAACCACGGAGAAGATCCTGGTGAGCGACAACTCTAGCAGGAGGGTCGCCATGGTGGTCAGGGCTACGCACAGATAAACCTGAGGCCAGTAGGTCGGGGAGTGTTTCACGCGGGTCAAATCCTATGGTAGTGGGTTGCGGGCGGTTTCTCAACGAAAGCGGGCGGCGCGGGCGCCGGCGGGCAGGTCCTCAGACCCACTCCAGCGCGCCCTTCTTAAAGGCCCAGACGTAGCCCACCGCCAGGATAGCCAGAAACACCGCCACTTCAGCCACCCCGAACCAGCCTAGCTGCTTGTAGCGCACCGCCCAGGGGAACAGGAAGATGGTCTCCACGTCGAAAATCACGAACAGGATGGCGATGATGTAGAACCGGACGGTGTAGCGCCCGCGCGAATCGGAAGCCGCCTTGATGCCGCACTCGTAGGCTTCCAGTTTAGTGCGAAACGGGGCGGCGGGCCGGATGAGCCTGGCGGCCGCGATGGCGGCCACCGGAAACGCGATGGCGATCGCGAGGAAAATCAGGATCGGCAGATACTCGCGCGGCATTGCGCTTAATATAGCACGGCGGCCGGACGCGGGGATGCTCGGCCGGGCGCGCCCGGTGCGCGACATGAGAGTGGGGTCGGGCCTTCGGGCCTGCCGCCGGGCTTTGGCCCGGCGTCGCGCGACAACACGAAGAACGCCGGCTCAAAAGCCGGCGGCAGCCCGAAAGGGCTGGCCCCACAAGAGCGTCCGCCTGTGCGTACATATACGCCCAGACTCAAGCTGTCTTGCCAATGAATTACCTTGGCGTTCACTTTTCTGTCGCGCACCCGGGCGCGCGATGCCGGCGGGAAGAAGAGGTTCGATTGCCGCGCCTGGCCCCCATGTTATACTCGCCATCTGTGCGTTAACGCCATGTCCAGCCTATTCATCCGCAAACCACTCAGCATGCTTACGGCGGAAGCCGGCGACGCGGGCGAACACAGCCTGAAGCGAACTCTCGGGGTGTTTCAACTGACCGCCCTGGGGGTGGGCGCCATCATCGGCGCCGGGATCTTCGTGATGGCGGGGCTGGGGGCGCAATACGCCGGTCCGGGCCTGATGCTGTCGTTCGTGCTCTCGGGCCTTGGGTGCGCGTTCGCCGGACTCTGCTATGCGGAGTTTGCGGCCATGATTCCCCTGGCCGGCAGCGCCTATACCTATGCGTACGCGACGCTGGGCGAGCTTTTCGCCTGGATCATCGGCTGGGACCTGACTCTCGAGTACGCCATGGGCGCCAGCACCGTCTCCTCCGGGTGGTCGAACCACTTCATCGAATTGCTGGACATTTTTCACATCAGGATGCCGCTCTGGCTGGCGTACGATCACTGGACCGCGCTGCGCACGGCGGAGAACATCATCGCGCGCCGGAGCGTTCAGGCGGGTTCTTCGCTCGTGCCTGGCACGCAAGCGTTTGTGGACAGCGTCACCAAGATCGTGGATGCGCAATCGCCGGACTTGGTGAGCCGCGCTCACGCGCTGGTCGGCGCCCCGCGCGTTTTCGGCTTGGAACTCGGTTTCAATCTCCCGGCCCTGCTCATCGCCCTGGCGATTACCGCCGTGCTGACCATCGGCATCCGGGAGAGCGCCCGCTTCAACACGGTGATCGTGGCGGTCAAGGTGTCGGTGGTGCTGTTCGTCATCGGACTGGGTTCCCACTACGTGGCGCCGGGCAACTGGGGACATAGCTGGTCCTCGTTCGCGCCGCACGGTTTCTCCGGAATCGGCGCGGGAGCGGCCTACATCTTCTTCGCGTACATTGGCTTCGACGCCGTATCCACCACCGCGCAGGAAGCCAGGAACCCGCAGCGCGATCTGCCCATCGGCATCATCGCGAGCCTGCTCGTCTGCACGGTCCTGTATATCTCCGTGGCGGCCATTCTGACGGGGATGGTTCCCTGGCGGGACGTCAACATCGAGGCTCCCATCGCGCGCGCTTTCATGGACCGCGGATTGAGCACGGCCTCTCACGTAATCACGCTGGGCGCGCTCGCCGGGCTGACGAGCGTGATGCTGGTCATGCTGCTCGGCCAGACCCGCGTGCTGTATGCGATGGCCTCCGACGGCCTGCTGCCGCGGAAGTTCTTCGCCGCCATTCATCCGCGCTTTCGCACGCCGTGGAAGAACACGATTCTGGTGGGATCGCTGGCGGCCGTCGTGGGCAGCCTGACTCCCATCGACGATATCGGCAAGATGGTCAACATCGGCACGCTGCTGGCCTTTGTGATCGTGTGCGTCGCGGTAGTCGTGCTGCGTCATACGAACCCCGCCCAGGCGCGCCCCTTCCGCACGCCGTGGGTGCCCGTGGCGCCCGCTCTCGGCGTGTTGTTCAACGGCTACATGATGTACAAGCTCGGCTGGGTCAACTGGGCCCGGCTGTTCGTCTGGCTGATTATCGGCCTGGTGGTCTACTTCACCTACAGCCGCCATCACAGCCGCGTGGCGCAAGCGCTGGGGAAAGGACAGCCGGGGAAGTAGAGCCCAAGGCGGCTTTCCCCCGCCAGTTTCCGTGACAGGCGGGATTGATATGGCTGTTCGACGGAAGGGCTGTTATCGCCAGGAATCGCAACGGGCCGACAAAGGCACTTTCCCGACAAAAGAATACGTCATTACGGCCGCCTCATCGCTCGCAGAACTGGAACGCCAATGCGATCTCACCAGCGGTAAATTGTGCGCCCTGTATGGGTGCGCTCAACGGAGGACGACCCTAAAGCCTTCTTGCATGAAATGGTGGTCGTTGGTCAGGATCTCCAGAATCCCTTGGCGACGCATCGTCGTCATGGATATGCAATCCACCAGGCTGTAGCCCTTATCATTGCGCTGCTCATACAAACGCAAGCCCGCCAGAAAGGATTCACGCGACTGCGGATGAACCGTCACGCGCCGGTCGTCCATGATCCTGCGGACCGCCCGAGCGGCCATCTCCCGCAGATGCGCACCGCGCTGAGCCAAGCCGTCCAGAAGTTCGGTGAGCACCTCGTCGGTCGTAACGAGGCGGATCTCTCCAAGCGCCTCCCGAGCGCAAACTGCCTGCGCGCGGTACTGATCGTTTGGATGAAGCGCTGCGCCCCAGTAGAGCGTGTCCGCGAAGACCAGCTTCACTTCTTTCTCGGTGCGCCGTGGAGGTAATGGTCAAGGTCGGCGAAGTAGTCGGCTGGGACTTTCGCCCACTCCCGGGCCGGCACCGCCTTCCCAATAGCCGACAGCTCGGCCTCCAGCGAGCCGGCAGCGAACTCCGCATCGACGCGCGGGTTCGAGCCGTTCTTTCCTCGCGCCGCCGCTACGGTACGGCATCGTGGTTTGGTCGCGGTAGCCAATTGCTTCTCCTCTAGCCAGTATACACTCGGCAGCCGTTGTGCGTTTGTCGAGCCCAATTGCCGGAAAGGGCGTGTCACGAGACCAATCGCTGAAGACCGTTGGACGTCCCCTTTTCCCTCCCTTCCCTTGTCCCCTTTTCCGGCTCGCGAAGTGGCCACCGCAGGTTCATTCTACAGGATAATTCGGTGACGGGCTACACAATCTCGAAACCCCTCTACGCACATCCCTCTCGTAAAGTCCCCATCCCGGAAAGATGGCGCCGGGAGAGCGCGCTTGCTTTTCGGGCTGGGTCTGAGCCGCGCGGGCGGACCACCGTTGTGCGCGGTTCGGACGCATCCGTGTCGGGCTTCAAACCACCGCCGGCAAAGACCGGCGGCGCTACCCCCTCACCCCACCTTGTACCCTTCCCAGCGCGCTACGACCGCGCTGGCGAGGCAGTTGCCCACCACGTTGATGGACGTGCGGCCCATGTCCATCAGCGCGTCCACGCCCAGCAGCACGGCCGCCCCTTCCAGCGGAAGATGGAACGTGGTCAGAGCGCCGGTCAGGATCACCAGGGCCCCCCGCGGCACGCCCGCCACGCCTTTGCTCGTGAGCATGAGGGTGAGCATCATGAGCAACTGCTGGCCGAACGAGAGATGCACGCCGGCCGCCTGCGCCACGAACATGGAGGCCAGGGAAAGGTATAGCGTGCTCCCGTCCAGGTTGAAGCTGTAGCCCGTGGGGATTACGAAGGCCACGATGTGCTTCGGCACGCCGAAGTTCTCCATGTTCTCGAGCGCGAGCGGCAGCGCGGCCTCGCTCGACGCGGTCGAGAACGCGATCAGGAAAGGCTCGCGCACGGCCCGGTAGAAAGCGGCCGGCGGAATGCGCGCGATCGCCATCACCGCTCCCAGCACAAACACCGCGAAGACCGCCAGCGAGCCGTACATGGTGAGAACCAGCTTGCCGAGTCCGAACAACACGCCGAGGCCCTTGCTCCCCACCGTCACCGCCAGCGCGGCGCCCACGCCCAGCGGCGCCAGGTACATCACGTAGCGCGTGTACCGGAACATCACCGCGGCCAGCGACGAGCAGAACGCCACTACCGGCGCCGCCTTCTCTCCGATGGCCGCGCACGCCGCGCCGAATAGAAACGCGAAGACCACCACCTGCAGCGCGTCGTTGCGCGCCATGGCGTCCACGATGCTCGATGGAAAAATGTGCTCCAGCGCCGAGATCCACGTCGCCGGAGGTTGCGCAACCGCCTCGGCTGCGGCGCCCGCGATTGGAACCCCCGCTCCGGGCCGGACCAGGTTCACCGCCGCCAGGCCCAGGAACAGGGCGGCGGTGGTGACAATCTCGAAATAGACGAGGGTTTTGGCGCCGATGCGGCCCATGCGCTTCATGTCGCCGCCGCCCGCGATCCCCGCCACCAGCGTGCCGAAGAGCAGCGGCGCGACGATGGAGCGGATCAGCCGCAGAAATACGCCGCCGACGGGCCCGAGCTGCCGCGCGAATTCCGGCGCGGCGATGCCCAGCGCCACGCCCGCCGCCATGCCGATGAAGATCCAGGCGGTGAGCGACGGCCGTTTCAACGTTCGCCCCACTTCAGCTTGGCCCGCAGCACGTCGAAGAACTGCATACGCGGCGGGCGGATCAGCAACAGCGAGGAATGCGAGCTCCGGCACACCAGCGCGTCGCCTTCCTTGATGGAGGCGCCCACCTGGCCGTCGATGGTGAGAAACACGCTGTCGTCCGGGCTGCGCGAGACCACCCGGATGACGCTGGTCTCAGGCACGATCACGGGCCGGTTCGTGAGCATGTGCGGGCAAATGGGCGTGAGGCAGATGGCCGGCACCGACGGGAAGATGATGGGGCCGCCCGCGGAAAGCGAGTATGCCGTCGATCCCGTGGGAGTCGAGACGATCAGCCCGTCGGCCTTGTAGGCGCATACAAACTGGTCGTCCACGTGCGCCTCGAGATCGGTCATGCGGGCGATGGCCGACTTGGCGAGCACCGCGTCGTTGAGCGCTTCGTAGGCCGCCACAACCTCCCCGTTGCGCACGACTTCGGCGTTCAGCAGCTTGCGCTTGGCGATCCTGTGCTCGCCGCGAAAGGCGCGTTGCAGCTCCTCGAACAACTCGTCCACCGTAATCGCGGTCAGGAAGCCGAGTCCTCCGAGGTTCACCGGGAACAGCGGAATCTCGCGCCGCCCGATGGCGCGCGCGGCCGATAGCAGGGTGCCGTCGCCGCCCAGCACCACTACCAGGTCGCAGCCCTCGGGGACCTCTTCGCGCGGCAAGCCCGCCACGCCCGTGTAGAACCCAGTCTGCTCGTCCAGCCGCACGCGGATGCCGCGATCGTACAGCCACGCGACAAGTTTCGGGACGATCTCTCCGGCCGTTTTCACGCCCGGCTTCGAAATAATCCCGACGGTCCTAATGGTGAGCATACAGCAGAAACTCCTTGTTCCCTTCCGCGCCGAGGATAGGGCTTTCGATCATGCCCGTCTCAAATCCGCGCTCACGCACGGCCCCTTCGACGCGCTCGCAAGCGGCCCGGTGGATCGCGGGGTCGCGAACGATCCCGCCCTTCCCCACCTGGCCCTTTCCGGCCTCGAACTGCGGTTTCACCAGTATGACCATCTTCCCATCGGGATGGAGCAGCGGCGCGGCGGCGGGCAGAATCAGCGTAACCGAGATGAAGCTGACGTCGCACGCGATCAGGTCCACCAGCTCGCCGATGTTCTCGAACCGGAGCCGGCGCGCGTTGACGCCCTCGTGCGGGACCACGCGCGCATCGGTGCGCAGCTTCCAGTCCAGTTGGCCCGCGCCGACGTCGACCGCGTGGACGCGCGCCGCCCCGGCTTGCAGCAGGGCGTCGGTGAATCCCCCGGTCGAGGAGCCGATGTCCAGGCAGACTTTGCCCGTCACATCGATGCCGAAATGGCGCAGCGCGGCGGCCAGCTTGAATCCGCCGCGGCCCACGTAGGGCGGCCGCGCCAGCACCTCCAGCGCGACGCCGGGCACCACGGGCTGCCCCGGTTTCGAAGCCTTTTGTCCGCCGGCCAGCACCGCGCCGGCCATGATCAAGGCCTGGGCTTTCTCGCGGGACTCGGCCAGCCCGCGTTCCACCAACAGCCTGTCCAGCCGCGTCTTCATTTCATGACTTGCGCCGGACGATATAATCCGCCAGCTCGTGCAGGCGCGCGGCGCGCGCGCCGAACAACGCCAACGCCTGGTGCGCGCGCTCGCATTCCTCCTGGGCCATGCGCCGCGAAGCTTCCAGACCGTAGACCGCCGGGAAGGTGATCTTCTGCTGCGCCGCGTCCTTGCCCGCGGTCTTGCCCAGCGCTTCGGAGGATTCCTCCACGTCCAGCAAGTCGTCCACGATCTGAAACGCGAGGCCCATGTGCTCGCCATAGCGGGACAGCGCTGCGTATTGCTCTTCCGCGGCGCCGGCGCAGATCGCGCCCAGACGCAGGCTGGCCCGCAGCAGCGCGCCGGTCTTGGCGCGGTGAATGGTCTCGAGCAACTGCGCGTCGGGCGGCTTGCCTTCGCCCTCGAGATCGGCCACCTGCCCGCCAATCATCCCACCCACCGTCCCGGAGGCTGTGGCCAGTTCCGCCAGCAGCCGCGCCTTCCGCTCGCCCGTGGCCGGAAGTTCGGCGAGAACCTGGAAGGCCAGGGTCAGCAGCGCGTCGCCGGCCAGAATCGCCATGGCTTCGCCGAAAACCTTGTGGTTGGTGAGTTTGCCGCGGCGGTAGTCGTCGTTATCCAAGGCCGGGAGATCGTCGTGTATGAGCGAATAAGTATGGATGAGTTCGAGCGCGCACGCGGACGGAACCACGCCGTCCTGCACATCGGACACGGCGCGCGCCGCTTCGATGCACAGGATCGGCCGGATGCGTTTGCCGCCCGCGAACAGGCTGTAGCGCATGGCGCGGTGAATGGTCTCCGGGGGCGTCGTTTCCGTGGGGACGAGGCGGTCGAGTTCCGAATCCACCAGTCGTCGCTGCTGGGCGAGGTGCTCGAGCAGGTTCATTTCTCGCTTTTTTCCAGGCGCAGCGGCTCGACCGTCAGCTTGCCATCCTTGCGGATCAGCGTTTCGACGCGGGTCTCCGCCTCCTCCAGTTGTCCGCGGCAGGCGCCGCTTAGGCTCATGCCGCGTTCGAAAAGCTCAATCGAGCGTTCGAGCGAAAGGTCGCCGGCTTCCAGTTCCTTGACGGTCTTCTCGAGTTCGTCCAGGCAAGTCTCGAACGATGCAGCCGGCTCGTCGCCGGTTTCGTGCTCCGCCATAGGCAACATTTTAACAGGGGTGCGTACCGAGCTCCGAACGGACGCGCGGTGTTTGTCGCGTAGAAACAGCAAGGCTGCGCGGCCAGGGAGGCGACCTCCCCCGAGATTTGCCTCCTGGCCGCGCAGCCGCCGGATCAAATCGAACTCTCTTTTTGTAGCGCGCCCGCGCACGAAAAGCCAGATCGTTTCGGCCCGTCAAAGCGCTTTTCAACAGTTTTTTTGGGCAACATATCATTGGACTTGGACCGCCGGGCTTGTGGAAAAGTTGGATATAAAACATTCGTCGTGAGAAATGTTTCGTCACCTCGCGGCGGGGACCGGGCAGGCCCGACCCCTGCCCGCCGGGGCGCCGAAACTCCGCGGGCCCCCTTTGCGTGCTACATTGCTCGTAACGCCATTGGCGGAGGTTGCCCGATGTTGAGACGCGATTTTCTGTTGGCCGCGGGAGGGTTCGCCGCGGCGGCGCCGGCGCTCGCCGCCCCGGCCTCGCTTTCCCACAAGGACCGCGTCGACCGCGCGCTGGCCGGCAAGGACGTGGACCGCGCGCCGTTCACCTTCTGGCATCACTTCGGTCTCCCCACCGCCTCGGCCCATGCCGCGCGCACGCTCGAGTTTCACCGCGCCTATCGCACCGACATCGTCAAGGTGATGAGCGATTTCCCGTACCCCAAGCCATCCGGCCCTTGGTACAAGCTCAAAGTGGAGCCCAATCCGTTCCCCGATCAGATCCGCGCCCTCGAATTGGTCCGCGACGGCCTCGCCGGCGACGCCTATTTCATGGAGACCGTTTTCAATCCCTGGAACGTGGCGCAGAAATTGTCGTCGCCCGAAGAAGTGCTCCGCTTGAAGCAGGAGAACCCGCAGGCGCTCCTGGACGCGCTCGACGTCATCAATCAATCTCAGATCCTGCACGTGAAACGCGCCTTCACGGCGGGAGCTTCGGGGGTGCTGTTCTCGGTGGCCAACGCCAACGCCAAGGAGATGTCCCCGGCGGACTACGAGAAGTTCAGCCGCCCCTTCGACAAGCGCTTTATGGAAGCCATCGCCGGCGCCAAGTTGAACACGTTGCACCTTCACGTCGAGCCGCCATACCTGGCCCAGTTTCGCAACTTCCAGGCGCCCGTCATCAACTACTCGCTGCACGTCTCCGGCATTCCGATGAGCGAAGTGCGCCGCCAGTTTCCATCCTGGGTGATCGCCGGCGGCATCGACGAAGTCAACTTCCGCAAGCTGACCGATGACGACCTGCAGCGCCAGTGGCAAGCCGCGGCGCAGGCCGCCGGCCGCAAGTTCATCCTCACTCCCGGCTGTTCCGTGCCCAACGACAGCGAGCCGGAGGACTTGATTCGCCTGCCCCGCCTGCTGGGAGTGTGAAACCATGCTGCTGGACTTGTACCGCCTGCTGCCGCCGGAAGGCGTGAAGATTCTGCTGGTCCTGTTCCTGTCCTTTCTCACCGGCCTGGAGCGCGAGGAACATCGCGCCGCGAATGGAACCTACTCGTTCGGCGGCGTGCGCACATTTCCCCTGATTGGCCTCATCGGGTACGCCGTATCTCTGCTCTCCGGCGGGCAGTACCTGGCCGACATGCTGGGCTTCGCCGTCGTGGGCGGCTTTCTGATGCTGGCCTACCGCCAGAAACTGGCCACCTCGCAGTTCGGCGGGATCACCACGGAGATGTCGGCGCTCACGACCTACCTGGCCGGCGCGCTGGTCTACCGCGAGCAGTTCTGGATCGCCGCCACGCTGTGCGTCGCGAGCATGTTCCTCCTGGAGCTGAAGGCCGCGCTGGAGGGCCTCACGAAACGCATCGCCCCGGAGGAGATATTCACGTTCACCAAGTTCCTCCTGCTCACGGTGGTGATTCTGCCGGTCCTCCCCAGGCAGGAGTTCGGTCCGTTCCACATCAATCCTTTCAAGAGCTGGCTGGTGGTGGTGGCGGTGAGCGCGGTGTCCTACGGCAGCTACGTCATTCAGAAGCTGACCAAGGGGCAGGGCGGCATGATGCTGGCCGCATTGCTCGGAGGCGCCTATTCCTCCACCGTGACAACCGTGGTTCTCGCCAAGCGGTCGGCCCGGGAGGACCGTCCTCATTTGTTCGCCGGCGGAACGCTGCTCGCTTCCGGAGTCATGTATCTGCGTCTGGCCGGCCTGGTCACGCTGTTCAACCGGAGCCTGATCGTGACCCTCGGCATGCCATTCGCGGCGCTGGCGGCGGCCGGAATCGGCGTTGGTTGGCTCTGGGCGCACATTCCCGACGCCAAGAGCGGCGAAGTTGCGCGGGAGTTCGAGCCGAAGAATCCCCTCGAGATGCGCGCCGCGTTCCTCTTCGGGGGCCTGTTCCTCGCCATGATGGTCGTCACCGACCTGGTGGTCGCCCACCTGGGCAAGTCCGGCGTGTACACTCTGGCCGGGCTGATGGGCGTCACCGACGTGGACCCTTTCATCATGGGGATGACGCAATCGGCCGGAACCGCGACCGGCGCTCCGCTCGCCGTGGCGTCGGCGGCCATACTGATCGCCGCCGCCAGCAACAACCTGGTCAAGGGTTTCTACGCCTATTCCATGTCCGGCCGGAGGACCCGCGTCCAAAGCCTTTGCCTGTTGGCCGCCCTGGCCGCCGCCGGTTTAGTCCCCCTCTTGTGGCTCCTCCGCTGAGCCCGGCGGGGCGGCCCGCCGATCAGTTCGCCTTGACGACGGTGACGTCTCCGAATTTCTTCAGCGCGTCCCCGATCTTCGAGGCGTCGCCGACCACCACCACCGCGGCATCGGCGGGGGCCATATACTTCCTGGCCACGGCCTGGATCTGGTCCGGCGTCACCGAGCGCACCTTTTGGACATAGGTTTCCAGATAGTCGTTGGGAAGCCCGAGCGTCTTCATGTTGTTCAACTGCGCGGCGACGCCTTCCTGCGTTTCCAGACGGAGCAGGTACATGCCGGCCATGTAGTTCTGCACGTTGGCCAGCTCGGCGGCCGGCACGGGAGCGCCCGCCATGCCTTCCAGCTCGGCGAATACGGCGTTCAGCGCGGGCTCCAGAACCTCGTTCCGCACCTCGGTGACGGCCCCGAAATCGGAGGAGACGCGGTGCGTGTTGTAACCGCTGTGGGCGTCGTACGCAAAGCCCTCCTTTTCGCGAATGTCCTTGAACATCCGCGAGTTCGTGCCGCCGCCGAGTACGTTACTGCCGACGATCAGCGGGAAGAACTCGGGGCTCACCCGCGTGGGAGCAAGCCGGCCGACGCGGATATCGGCCTGCACCGAGCCGGGCCGGTCCACCAGCACGATCTGCCGCTTGGGCGCGGGCGTATCCATCTTCGGCTCGGCCGGCAACGGCGCCTGTTTCCAGGAACCGAACTGCGCGGCGATGGTCTTCAGCAGCTCGTCGCGCGCCGGGAGCTTTCCGATGAGAAGCAACGTGGCGTTGTTTGGAACCAGGCGCGCGTCGCGGTAACTCGCCAGCGCGGATGGGGTGAACTTCGCGATAGACGCCTGCGTAGGCGCGATATGGGCATACGGCGAAGAGCCGTACACCAGCTCCGAGAACTTCTCTTCGGCGAGGAAGGAAGGATCGGAACGCTGGGACAGCAGATTCTGGACGCGATTCCGCTGGTACAGGCTCACTTCGTCCGCCGGAAAGTTGGCGTTCATGGCGCAATCGGCCATCAGGGCCAGCAGCCGCGCGAGGTTTTCGGAGAGAGCGTTGCCGCCCAGCGCCAATCCGTCGGCGCCGGCGGAGCCTCCCAGAGACCCTCCCATGGCGTCGGTCTCCTCGGAGATTTGGCGCGACGTGCGCGTCCTGGTCCCTTCAGTCAGCAGCGCGGCGGCGGCCTCCGCCAGGCCCGGCGCGCCGTCCGGGTCGAACCGGGAACCCGCCTGGAAACTCAGGCTGGCGGTTACCAGAGGGAACCGCGCATCTTCCAACAGCACGATGGTCAAACCGTTCGGCAGCTTGGTTTCGAATGCCGGAGGCAGCTTGTAGCCGGGGATCGGCGGCGTCTCGGGCGGCTTCGTGCGGTCGAGCGCCTGGGCCGCCAGCGCCAGCGCCATCAGCGGGAGAACCGCGAAAGATCGTCTCAACATTTACATGCCCTCCTTCCTGGCGGGTTCCGCCGGCGGCGCCGGATTCGGCGCGGGCTGAATCTCGAGCACCACGCGCCGCTCCGGAGCGAGGTACTTCTTCGCCGCGGCCTGGATCTGCGCCGGTGTTACCGCGAGCATGGCGTCCAACTCGGTGTTGATCGATTCCGGGGACCCGTCCGCGATGGCGTACTGCGCCAGCGCGCGCGCCCGGTTGATGGATTCCTGCAGGTCCTTGATGCGGCCGGCCCGAAGCTGCATCTTGACGCGTTCCAACTCCTTCGCGTCCACGGCTTCGTTCTGCAACTTCGCCATCTCATCCTGGACCTGAGAGACGATGTCCGCGGCCTTGAACATCGGGTTGTAGAGCAGGAACATGGCGTAGGGTTCCGGATCGCGGAAGTCCTGCGCGCCGGCGAACGGCCAGCCCAGCGCGGCTTCGTACTGCACCACCGACTTCTTGCCCTTCACGAGGTCCTGCCGGATGCGCGAACTGTCGCCGGCCGTGAGGATCGCGTCGATCATGTTGAGCGCGTAGTAATCCGGCGAGCGGCGCTTGGGTCCGGGATACCCGATCACCACGCCCGGAACCTGCGCCAGCGGGTCCTTGTAGACTTGCGATCGCGGCTCCGCGTTGGGCGGCTCGGCCAGGTCGGGGCGCTTCGGCTGGGGCTGAGAGGGAATGTCGCCAAAATAGGCTTCGATCAGCTTCCTGGCGTCGGCGCTTTGGATATCGCCCACAATCACCAGCGCTGCGTTGTTGGGAGCGTAGTAGGTCCGGAAAAACTTGGAGACGTCGGCGACGCTCGAGGCGTTCAGGTCTTCGAACGAGCCGATGAGCGAGTGAGAGCTTTGCCAGTTGCGGTACATCAGGGTGGGCCACACGTCCACAATGGCGGTCGCGTACGGCTGGTTGTCGAAGTTGAGGCGGCGCTCCTGCTTCACGGCCTCCTTCTGGTTCTTGAGGTTTTCGTCGTTGATGGAAAGGCTGCGCATCCGGTCGGACTCGAGCCACAGGGCGGTGGCCAGCTTGTTGGAGGGCAGGACCTCGAAGTAATCCGTGTAATCCGGGTGCGTCGAGCCGTTGAGGCTCCCGCCATTCGATTCCACCGTGGCAAAGTGCGTGCCCTTGGGCGCATTGGCGGACCCCTCGAACATCATGTGCTCGAACAGATGCGCGAATCCGGTGCGGCCCTTTTCCTCCGAGCGCGAGCCGACGTCGTAGATGATGTACACAGCCACGACCGGGACCGCATTGTCTTTCGAGAGAATGACGCGCAACCCGTTGGCGAGCTGGTACTTCTCGATCGGAATGGAGACTTCGGCGCTTCGCGCCATAAAAGCGCCGGCGACAAGCAGACTACAGGCGATCAGCTTTCTCATTTGGTTTCTTCTTCATGATTCTTACGGTCGGCCGCGGCGAACGGTTCCCTGGTATTATCGCGCATTGGCTGGGGGGCGGCTGGGAAGAAGGCAGACCGGGAGGTCCGCCCCACTGTGTCCGGAAATGGGATTAGGTTCGTTTGGTATCTCCGGGGGCGCCAAGTGTTCGGAAATGGGATTAGGTTCGTTTGGTATCTCCGGGGGCGCCAAGTGTCCGAAAATGGGATTAGGTTCGTTTGGTATCTCCGGGGGCGCCGGGGGCTGGCGGGGTCGCCATTGGCGCGCGCGGATTCGACGATGCGGAGCGACGGCATAGTTCCCTACTCCATGATAGAACAGAGGTTTGCGGGGGATTTGGTTAAGTGCTTTGTTTTGATAGTGAAAATAGGCGAAGTTGCTTGTGAATGAAAAAGGTTTGAGCCCGCTCCGCACCGGCCGGCGGCCGCACTTTGCGGACAGCTAGCGATCTTTCTCCACGACAACCTTCCCGCCGAGATCCAGGTCGGACAGCACCTGCTGGATCTCCATCTCAAGCGAGGCCAATGCCGAGGTTTCAACTTCAACGCTCAGATCGACCCGTGCTTGGAGCCGCTCGGCGGACCGCAGCTTGGGTATGATCTTCGACCCGAACCGGTTCCACAACTCCGCGGGCACCACGCCCCTTACACGCAGAAGCGTCTTCTTGGGCGCCTCCGAAACACCGGGACCGGGCGGCGGTCCCCCGGATTCGGGGCTGACGAGGGTGAATGTGGAAGGCGGCGGGCCTGTTTCCGGGGGGGTTGTCCGGCCGGCGCCGGGCGCCGCGATAGTATCCCGGAGCGCCTTGGCCCGATCCTTCCGGACCACGAAGACGTCGTAGACGAAATCGATGTCTTCGGGCAGAAGCTTCTCGTTGAACCAGAAGCGATTGAAACTGCCGCCCGGCAGCTCACCCGTGGCGAAGCCCAGTTCTCCGCGAGCCACCAATTCCGGAATCTTTTCGCGCAACACCTTGTCCGGATCTACCAGGCGCGTCAGCGAGCCATCCAGAAAGCATTTCCTGAGGCTTGCCAGCGGCCAGGCGCCCGTTTCCCTGAATGCGGCGGGCCAGTTCCGTTCCAGGTAGCTCGCGCCGACGCTCTCATTCAAGCGACTCTCGGATCTTAGAGCGGCCAGAATCCGCCCGCCAAGCGTATCCTTGCTGCTTGCGTGACCGGAGCCAAGGTCGATGATATGGAGGCCATCGCTTTCGGACGAATCGGCGATGACAACAAACCGGTAGCTCGCCCACACCTCTACAACGAGCTCGTCTTCCGCATCAAGGACGCTGTCCTTGACGCCCCTTAAATCCGCGGCCTGAACATCGGCGCCAAGCGTCCCTTCCTGCAGTTCCTTCTGAACGCGCCGCCAGGCCAAGACAAGCTCAGCCTTTTCCCGCAACTCCTTGCCCGGCTTCTTTACGCACCAGACGAGCGCGGCCGGATAGTCGCGGGACGATTCCCCCCGCTTTTGCGTCCAATCGCGAATCATGTCACGCGTGGCGCCGGTAATGGTCCATTCCCTGTCCGGATCAACCACAACCACCTGTAGCCGCGGCGAGTTGTCGATGTCGGCGGAGGCGGCCGGGAAAGGTTCAATCCGAATGGGGGTATCCTTCTCGAATTGCTCCCGCACGATCTTCCGCATCAGCGGGCGGACATCCTTCTCGAAATCCAACGACGCCTTGCGGTCGTTGACGACCTTCTTCAATGTCGGCTGATAGTGGATGCGGAAGCCGTCATTCGAAACTTTGCGAATGAAGAATGCGGTCGCCTCCACATTCAGGGCCGCCGAATCGATGGAAGTGGTATCAACCGATGGTCCGCCCAAGGCGAAGCGGAGTTCCGGCAGGTGGGCGATTCGTTCACGCTGGCCGCCCGAGGATTCAAAGAAGATGGTCGTCGCGACCCGGCGGTGAATGTCCTTAAGCGCGCCCTTGGTATCGGCGTCCAAGGCGCGTGCGCGCGCCATAGGACCGGCAATGTCAGTCTCAATCGCGGTATTCAGCCGGGATTCACCTACCTGGCCGAGGACAGCGCTGCGAAATCCCATTACGTGCAGGGGCGCCGATCCTAGCGTTAGGAGCGGTTCAACGGTCTGTTCCCGGTGCTGTTTGGCGAACGCCCACGAGACCCACTGGGCCAGCATCGCCAACGTTCCACGCGTTTGCTGATACTGGGGCAGCGCCTGCCATTTTCTTTGGAAGACCGATAGAGTCGCCGGGTGGAATGGAAAGCACGTCTCAAACCGCGCCCGCAGGAACTCCCGCGCTTTCACCCCGGTCGAGGCCGAGTCCACAGACGTCCACTCCGAAGGCAATTGGGCCCGCCGCTCGAAACACCAGTCGGCGTAGATCGTGGCGACCTGGCGCCGGTGCTTCTCCGGCCCTAAGCTCTCGAAGAGCCGGCGGCGCACGACTTCACTGATTTCGCCCTCATCGTTCGCAATGAGGTCCTTGGCAACGCGCCGGACCACCTTGGTGATCTTGTCCTGCCACTGCAAGTCCCAGTCCGTCATTTCGACCTGGCTTCGGGGCAGGCTGATCACCGCCGCGCTGTGCGTCGTCCCGGTCATTGCGACCGTGAGATTTTGCAAGAACGCGTAGAAACCGTCGGCCAGGTTTCGGTGCCGATTGCAGAAGTTCAGCACCTCATCGCAGAGGATTAGGACCTGTCCCCCAGCCGCCTCGAAGAGCCTCGCCAACGCTTCCGTACCGGGGGCGGACTGCTGCGCGGCTGGGCCCAGTAACGCGATCCCTTCAGGGCCGGCCAGTTGGCCGGCGACATCCAGCCAAGGGGTCTCCCGCCCAGGCCGGGGGTCCCAAGCGTTCCCTACGAAAGCCGCGACCTTCGCCTTGGGGCACTCGGGCAAACCTGCGGCGACTAGAAGATCGCCGACGCCGGAGTACTCCGACGCGGCTTTTCCCGACGTCGCAAGATGGTAGAGCGTCGCCAGAGTGTGGGTTTTGCCCCCGCCAAACTGCGTTACCAATGTCAGCACCGGGGACGCGTTCTGCGTGACGCCGCTCAGCCGTTGCAGCACCATTCCCGCGTGCTCTTTCAGCGCCCGGGTGAAGACGTTCCTCAAGAAGAACTTGGCGGGGTCGCGATAGTCGTCGGTCCCCTTGTTGGCGACCACCTGCTCCAGGTGGATCGCGAACTCATCCGGATTGAAAGACCGCCCTTGGCGCACTTCATCGCGCGGGATGGCGACCTTGTACCAAGGGTCTAACTCTGCCATGAGCTAATCTTCCCAGAAAACAATGGCCCGTGCCGCCACCGTCGCAGGCCGGCTGGCACGCCATCTCACGGTTGCATTGGTGAAGCTGGCGGCAATATCCGCAAAGCCCGCTCGATGTCGATCTGCGGCAGCAGGCGCGATTCGGTGACGGCTTCTCTGACCTTGTGCAAGTAACGAGTTGGCAGCCTTCCCTCGTTCGTCACCAGGGCGCGCTCGAATCCGTCGCACAGGCTGCCAATCGAGAGGCACTCCAGTTCAAAACACTGAATAATGCTCTCCGAACGGAGAAAGGCTGTGGCCCGATCCGGAATCCGTACAACTTCTTTCTTGTGGCTCTCCTGCTCCAAATAGCCCAGTTGCGACGAGATCAGGAACCCAAGGACTTCCGAATCGCCGATACAGCCAAGAATCAGAAGGTACTTGTTCTTCGCCGGGTGGCCACGGGACGAAAAACCCTTGATGTGCAGGACGGCGCCTGCCGTCAGATCCACCCTATCTCGCGACATAGGGGCGCAGCAGGTCCCTTGATTCCTGTTCCCGCTCCGCGAGTTCTCTTACGCCTTCGGCTTCCGGGCGCCCTTCAAAGAACAGGGCGTAGTCAATCGGGCACGAATCCTCAGACTCGCGCCACGGCGGCTGCGCGTGGGTTTCATCTCGGAGAGCGGAGGCCGACCACCCCCCGTACTTCTTGACTACCCAATCCAGCACCTCGAGATCCGACTTCGAAAACACCTTCCGATTCGCCGGTTGCTTTGGATGCACGGAGTCGCCGATCACGGAGACG
Source organism: uncultured Acidobacteriia bacterium (assembly GCA_903882645.1). Lineage (GTDB taxonomy): Bacteria > Acidobacteriota > Terriglobia > Bryobacterales > Bryobacteraceae > BOG-224. Next base: position 24,068 of record CAIRXZ010000009.1, read on the forward strand.
TATTTTTCAAACAACGCATTCTCGGCTGCGCCCGCCTTGCCTCGCAGCATGTCTAAACCACGGGTCGGAATAGGGCCGTGCGGGAGTTTGTAATAATGATCCCCGATCACCGGCCTTCCATATCGCACAAGATGTTCCTTATCAGCTAGATAGAGATGCTTGCATACCGTCAGCTTGCTGCTCATCGGGCAGGCCTGGGCCAGATACGCGACGGCGTTTGCAAACTTCTCCGCGTTGAATCGGAAACGCAGCGTCTTCGCCATTTATTCGCCCTTACTCGCGATTGTAGCGTCACTCCGATGGTAGCGCAAATCGGAATCCGCGTCCTATCGGGGCGCTCACCGCCAGCGATTCCGCATCCGTGGCAGTTGGGTGCGGGCAAGCAGCGGTATCGAAAGGGATTCCGAGGTTTTGGGCGAGCTGGGCAACTTCGGATGGGCATTGGGTGGGCTTGGCGGGGTC
>CAIRXZ010000010.1 GCA_903882645.1 uncultured Acidobacteriia bacterium
ATATCAGAGGATCAAGCATCGAAACGACCCGGTAAGACCGCCAGCCAGCGGCCCAATATCGACGTAGATGCGGTCCAAACCATTGGTGGCCGGTGACGCACGGCGAAAAGTCCGAGAGCCCCGGCCGCCGCAACGAAGTTTTCGACATGCCCATCCCCGTAGGGGTCGGGCATGCCCGACCCTGCGTGGGGCAATCTCCAAGCCCGTAGTGTGCCCAGTGGGGCGGACCTCCTGGTCTGCCTTCTTCCCCACTCCCCCAGCCTTCAAGCCACAAGTGTGTCTCGCGGTCCGTCCATCCTTACTTGGCCACGAATTTCGCGATATCGTCGATCACTTCCGGAGCCACGTGACCGGGCTTTTCATACTCGGCCGGCATGCTCTTGCCTTCCCCCGCGACAAACAGGTGGTTCAGCGCCGGATAGCTTCGGAACGTGACATTCTTCCGGGCGCTCAGCGCGGATTTCCATTGCTCGAACTCCTTCATGGTGACCTGGTAGTCCCGCTCGCCCTGCAAAATCAGCATGGGGACGGTCAGCTTCTTCGCAAGCGCCGTGGGGTCGTATCCTTTCAGGTCCAGCCAGTAGGAAACCGGCGCGCTGACCGGCCCCACCCGCAGAGGCGGCGCATCCGTGTCGGCCGGCTCGAGAGCTTTCACTTTGGCGGCCTGGTTGCGCATGACTTGCAAGTCGGCGGCTGGGGCGCCGAGGTACTCGCTTTGCTCGATGATCGCGTCTTCGAGCGCTCGCACGTTGCCCGCCAGGATCACCAGGCCCGCGAGCTTGGCGTCCGCTTGCGCGATCCTCGGCGCCATGTTCCCGCCAAGACTGTGGCCCAGCAGAAAGACGCGCTTGGGATCCACCTCCGGTTGCGTCCGCAACAGCGCGGCCGCTCTGAGGGCGTCCTCGGTGGTCTCCTCCTTCACCGTGAAGTTGGCGAGGCCGGCCATCTTGCCCGAGTATTGCCTGGTGCGCTTCTCGTAACGCAGGACCACTATGCCCCGGGAAGCCAGCCCTTCGGCGAGATCCTTGAAGACCTTGGCGCCGCCGACCGTCTCGTCGCGGTCGTTGCCGCCGGAGCCGTGCACCAGCACGATTCCCGGGAACGGTCCTTTGCCGGCCGGAACGGTCAGCGTGCCAGGCAGTTTCCATTCGTCGCTGCCCACGGTCACGTCGCGTTCCTTGAACGAATCCGGCTTGCTGTACGCCGGGCGCTCCCAGGGAACCGCGGGAGTCGAGCTCAACTGCCGCAAGAAAAAACCGGCGATCTGCCCGCCGGGATTGATGGTCACCTGGAAGCCGATTACCACCTTGGAAAACGTGAGCGGAATCACCACGACCCGGTTGTCGCCCACGGGGTTCACCTGCGGGTCGCCAATCTTCGGGGCGCCCAGAGCCTGTATCCCCGATCCGATACCTTTCAGTTGCTCTTCCGGGACGCCCGCGGCTACTTCCGGAGTGAACATCTGGCGGAGATCCGCGTATTTCTGGCCGAGGAATAAGTCCAACGCCTTCCGAGCGGCCGAGCCGGGGTCCGGAACCGCGGTGGGTTGGGCCATCAGCAGGCCGGCCGAGAAGAGGATGCACGCAATCCGTGAAAGCATACCTTCATGGTACAGCGCGGAGGTCCGTGGGGCAGGATGTCATCCTGCGCGGCGGTTGCCAACCGCCGCACGGGCCGTGCATCCTCGTCCCCTACTGGGGCGGGCGTCAGCCCGCCACTGGAGTTTCTACATTTTCTCAGGCAGCGGCACTGCGGACGAGTTGCTTTTCCGTGATTTTGACCTCGAACTCCGTCAGAAGTTCGGGGTGTTCCGCCATCTCCTTGCGTAACAGAGTGACCAGAT
>CAIRXZ010000011.1 GCA_903882645.1 uncultured Acidobacteriia bacterium
GCGGTCCGTGACCACGGTTTGAAAGCGTTCGCGCTCGGCCCACCGCAGGTACATGCGCAGGAGCATTTCGGCCCAGTCCTGGCTCTCGGTGCCGCCGGCGCCGGGGTGGATGGTGACGATGGCGTCGCGCGCGTCGTTCTCGCCGGAGAGCAGCATGGCGGTCTCGGTGCGCTCCAGAAACTCGGCGTAGGACTTCAGTTCCCGATCGAGATCGTCGCCGACGTTTTCGCCTTCGCGCGCGAGCTCGAACAGCGTGTCGAGATCGTCGGTGAGCGAGCGGATGCGGTCGTCGTTGGCGATGGATTCTTCCAGCCGCTTGCGGTCGCGCATGATCTTCTGGCTCTTTTCGGGCTGGTTCCAGAAGCCGGGCGCGGAGGTCTGCTCTTCGATGCCGGCTAGTTTCCGCTTCTGCGCGGAGACGTCAAAGATACCTCCGCACGGCCAGGGCCTGTTCGCGGAGGGGCAGGTATGCGCGGTCTAGCTCTTCTAATGTCATGGGGTTCAGTCCAATTCTAACAAATACCCGGCCTTGCCGACGTTGCGCGCGCGGGTGCGGCCGATGGAAATGGACGCGCCTTCGGCCTCGTGAATGTGGCCGCAGAGGAAGTACTCGGGCTGGCGGGCGGCGATGAAATCACGCACGGCCGTCGATCCGGCGTGCACGCCGGGGCGAAGCTGGTCGAGCGCCGTGCCGTAGGGCGGCGCGTGGCAGATCAGCGCCAGCGGCCGCAAGTCCGCGAACCGATCGAGGCGCTCGGCAAGCCGCGGCTCGCTGTACTCGCCGGGCGTGTTGAAGGGCGTCGGGTTGGAATACCCCAGCCCGGCCACGTGCCATCGGCCCGCCTGAAAATGGCGGCCGTGGAAATCGTGCAATCCGTAGCGCGCGCACATGCCGGCCACCTGGCCCGCGGATTCGTGATTGCCGGGAAGCACGTACACTCTTTCGCCGCGCGCCTGCAGGATGGACCCGCAGCGGTCCAAGCCCTTCGACCAGGTGACCTGGTCGCCGGCGGCGATGTAGTAATCCGCCTCCACGCGCATCAGGCGCGCGAGGGCGTCCCAGTCGTTGTGAATGTCGGAGAAGACGAGGAGCTTCAAGATATCGAGTATACCCGCGAGGGAGGGTTGGCGCGGAGGCGCCGGGGACTAGCGCGAGCCGCGAAGCTGCTCGCGGGCGGCGCGGGAGGCCAGCTCGTCGCAGCGGTTGTTGCCGGCGTGGGACGCGTGGCCGCGCGTCCAGACCCACCTGGTCCGATGGCGCGAGACCTGCTCGTCGAGTTCCTGCCAGAGATCCCGATTGACGACGGGCTTCCTGGCGGCGGTCATCCAGCCGTTGCGCTTCCAGCCTCGAATCCAGGACGTGATGCCGTTTTTCAGATACTGGGAGTCGGTGACGACTTCCACCTCGCACTCTTCGCGCAGGGCGCTCAGGCCTTCGATGGCCGCCCGCAGCTCCATGCGGTTATTGGTGGTGTGGCGTTCGCAACCCCAGATTTCCTTCTCCTGGCCCTCGTAGCGGAGGATGGCGGCCCAGCCGCCGGGGCCGGGGTTCCCCAGGCAAGCGCCGTCGGTAACGATCTGGAGTTTCTTCATTGCGCCGGCGCCGGTTCCCGTTGGAAAAAGCCATCCACCAATCCGAGGATGGCCGCCGCCTCGCGCGCATGGTGGATGGAATCGCGAAGCTCGGCCCCACGCCGCACGCCGTGCGTGAAATAGGTTGCGAACTGCTTCATTTTTCCAACCGTGTCCCTTTCCTCGCGCTCGATCAGCATGGCGTAGTATCGCCGCATCATGTTGTAGCGGTCCAGTTGGGTGGCCTGGGACCAGGTTCCGGTTTCCACATAGTCGCGGATCTGGCGGAAGATCCAGGGATTGAAGGCCGCGGCGCGCCCGACCATGACGGCGTCGCAGTTGGTCTCGCGCACCATGCGCACGGCGTCTTCGGGGGCGGAGATGTCGCCGTTGCCGATGACCGGAATCCGCACGGCGGCCTTCACTTCGGCGATGAGATTCCAATCGGCGCGCCCGCTGTAGCCTTGCTCGCGAGTGCGCGGATGCAGCGCCACCGCCTGCAATCCGGCGTCTTCGGCCATGCGGGCCATGGGCACGGCCACGATTTCATCGGCGTTCCACCCGGCGCGGTATTTCATGGTCAGCGGAATGGAGATGGCGGCGCGCACGGCGCGCAGGAGGCGTTCCACGAGCGGCAGATCGCGCAGCAAGCCCGATCCGCCGTTGCACTTCACCACTTTATTGACGGGACAGCCGAAATTGATGTCCAGGACGTCGAAGCCAAGGTCCTGGCAGACGCGCGCGGCGCCGGCCATGACCTCGGGGTCGGCGCCGAAGAGCTGCGCGGAGATGGGATGCTCTTCGGGTTCGAACGCCAGGTAGCGCAGAGTCCTGGTGGGTTTGCGCGCTCCGAGCGACGCGCTCACGCCGTGCGAGCTGGCGAACTCGGTCATGAGCAGACCGCACCCGCCCAGGTCGCGGATGAAGCGCCGGAACACCGTGTCCGTCACGCCCGCCATGGGGGCAAGGACCGTGGCGGGAGAAACCTTCACGGGCCCAATCGCGAAACCGGCGGGGAAGACGGACATATACTCTCGGTTCCTTTATTCTAGCGAGGTCTTGGACCTCAAACCGATAAGAAGGTTCACCGCCGAGACGCGGAGACGCAGAGTGAAACCAGATCCGGAACTCTGAGACCTCTGCTCCCTCCGCGCCCCGCCCGGATTTCCCGAACAGCCCACCTCAAACACATCCCGTTTCCCTTCTTCCCCGGTTCGAGCGCAGAGCAAGCCGAGGACGCAGAGACGGATCCCCTTCCAAACTCGGCGTCTCTGCGTCTCAGCGGTATATCCCAAAACCTGTCACCTTCGTTCAGGTCCTGGTCTGATCGGACGTCAAGCGGCTTGGCCGCGCGAAACGGAGAGGCGCGGCGAGCCGTCGGACTGAGTGTGGGAAGCGAGGCGCGCGGAGCCGCCGCGCAAGGCGCTGCCGGCAGCCCGCGGCCGCGCCCCGAACCGGAGCATGCGGCTCCGGCGCCTCCGCCGCCGGGCAAGGCCACGCTGAACACCGGCGCTCCGGTTCCGGTGCGCCTTGCCGGCGGTCCTCCGGCGGGGGCCGATCCGCCGCGCATCACCGTTGAGCCGGCGCGGCAGGCGCTGGGGCCGAGAGGTCGCGGATGTAGATGTCCTTGAACCGCATGTTCCCGGACCCGCCGGAGTGCAATTGCAGCGCGATATAGCCTTCAAAGGACTTGGGACTGGGGTCGGTGAAGTCGAGAATCGCGATGCCGTTCAGGATCGCCGTCATGTGATTGTTCTCCACCTTCAGGAGGAAGTCGTTCCAGTCCGTGGGCCGCATGACCTGTTCGTATTCCGGGGATGGCCAGGCGATCCAGCCGCGGTCGTCGCCGTAGAGGCCGCCGGTGTGGTGGTTCAGGGTGCGGTCGATTTCAAACTGCATCCCTTTGGCGATGTCCACGGTTCCGGGTTTGAACTCGGTGTGGAAGTAGATGCCGCTGTTGCCATCGTCTTCGCACTTGAAGCGGATGGACAGCCAGAAATCCCTGTACGCCTTTTCGGTCCGCAGGTAGCCGTACTCGCGGGTGACCCCCTGGCCGTGAATCGCGCCGTCTTCGACGGTCCACTTTTCGCGCCCGACCTCCACCCAATTGGTCAGGTCCTTTCCATTGAAGAGCCGGACCCATTGCTCGTTGGCGTAGGGGGCGCGGTTTCTGGGTACTTGGGCGGCAAGCAGAAGCGGAACGGCGAACGCGAGCGGAAACATCCGATGCTTCGACATGAGCCTAGTCTACACCTCGCTTTCCGGTGAAGGCGTTCCCGACGGCGGACATTCCCGGCAGCGGACGGTTTCACCGGGAGGCGAAGGTCAGGTCTGGCTTGCGGGCTTATAGTGGAAGAACTTGTTCTGGAGGAGGTGGTTCTGGACGAACTTGTTCCGGAGGAACATCCTCTGAAGGTCCGGTACGAATTCGGTCATGAGGTTGCCGACGACTCCGCCGGTCAGGGAGGTAAAGATGCGTCCGGCCATCACGGAGCCGCTCACGCTCGCGGCCGGATAGTAGAGATTCGACGCCGCTATGCCGAGCGTCATGCCGAATATTCCGGAGGCGTTGAAAGCGCTGGCGCCGGAATCCTGCCTGGCCACCACGAGGCGCGTGACGGAGTAAACGGCCCGCTTCACAATACCGGCGCCCGGTCCCAACCGGTAATATCTTGGGTCCTGGTGCAGCAGGTTGGCGAGAACGCCGGCGCTGAAGAAGTTCTGCGTGGCGCCGTCGGCCACCGCGGCGCCGAAGCGCTTGCCGTACGCCACTCCGCCCTCGCCGTACTTGGGCGTCTGGTTGCCCGCCTGCGAAAAAGCGGCCGTCATCATGGCGGTGGCCAGGTTGTACGGGTCGACGGTTTCTTTGTAAGCGAGGTCCCACTTCTGACGGGCCGTGAGCGGCGTCACGGGACCGTTGGCATCGACGGTCTGGTAGTCGGGGATGACGAGGAGAAGCCGCTTCGTGTTCAGGGGGCTGGATGAAGGAGAGCTTTTGGCTGCCAGGACCGGAAGGGCCGGACTCACGGTTGCGGCGATCGGGATGGGCGGGACGAGCGGATCGGGGGCGGCCTCCGCGCACGCGCCGGCGCCGGGCAGGCAGGCGGCCACAAAAAGACACGCGCATCCGAAATGGACTTGGGGCCTCATCCGCTCATGTGGACGGAAGGGCGCGCGGCCCGGTTACGCGCGCTCTTCAGAATGACTCTAAAGAGCTACTGAATGGCCCGAAAGGGCCAGGGCACATCCCCTAGGGCGCTACGGCCGAGTGGCCGCGCAACAAGCGGCCGTTGGCAATCACGGCGCGCCCACGCCCTTGCCGAGCGCCGGCATGATCGCGTCGCGGCGCCCCGGACCACCCCGCCGGTCAAGGCCGCGCGCGCGTGACGATCCGCGAAGACCGGCTCCTCCATGGGCAGGCCGGCGAGGTCGCTCAACCGGACGCCTTCCAGATAGTGGAGCGCGCCCGGAAGGATCTCGATGCGCGTACTGTCCGGATCCGCGGGGGTCTCAACGACTCGCGAGGCCACGATCGCGCCGGATTCGTCCACCATGCCGGCCTTGAGGCGCGCGCCGCCGATATCGATGCCCGGAATCGGCGCGGATTCTCAAGTCAGCGCACCGGGTGGGCCGGCTCATGCGCGCCATTGTTGACGATTCGCAGATTTGCGAATAGACTTGAGAGTGGATGCCGCCGGCGAATTTGATCGTTTTCTGTGAGGCCGGCGGAGCGTCGCCGTTCATCGATTGGTTCGGCGCCCTGCCCAATCATGCGAAGGACAAGGTGACTGTCCGGCTGCGGCGACTGCGCGAACTGGGGCACGAACTCCGGCGGCCCGAAGCGGATTATCTGCGCGACGGCATTTGGGAGCTGCGCGCTTCCATCCGAGGCGTTCATTACCGCGTACTCTACTTTTTTCACGGCAGAGTGGCCGCGGTGATGGCGCAAGGACTGGTCAAGGAGCGGCGCGTGCCGGACCGGGAGATTGAAATTGCAGTTCGGCGCAAGGCCCTGTTCGAGGCGGATCCACAGAGGCACACCCGGGAGGAAATCCGATGACCAATAGCCGTAAGCCGACTAACGATGCGCTCGAGATCCTGCACCGGCGGTTCTACGAAGGCAGGCCGGATCGAATCCGCGCACTTGAAGCGATGCAGGCGAATGACGAAGTCGGCCGCAAGATCTGCGAGTTGCGCACCAAGGCCGCACTTACGCAAGCTCAACTCGGCAAGTTGATCGGCACAACCGCTTCGGTAATCTGCAGGATCGAGGATGCCGATTACGAAGGCCACTCGTTGGCCATGCTTCGCCGGGTCGCCGCCGCCTTGAACAGGCGGGTCGAGATCCGCTTTCTGCCGGCGCGGAAATCCGCGTAGCTGCCGCATCGCCGCACCGGGGAACGAGCGGCCGATGCGATGAGAATGGCAGTGGTCGAATGCTCTCCCATCGTCGGTTCCCGCGACTCCCCAGAATGGCGCTACGGTGACCAAGCGGGGAAACGCGAACGATGCCGCCGCGGTCGGCGGCAAGCCGGGATCCCGGCCGTAGTATTCTGAGCGAATGAGCGGATGGGACCCGGCTATCGCAGGCTGCGGATCGCGGCCACGAAACAGGCCGCGAATCCGCCCGCGAAATCTTTGCCGTCCCGATCCCCTTTTGGCTCCAGTTGAACGATTTTGATTGATTTTGAAGGCTTACGTCGTGTACAATTGCAGTTTGGACGGAAAAGCCCGATGAAGATCCTGGTTGCCAATATCGGCAGCACCTCCTTCAAGTGCCGGCTTTACGACATGGAGACCGGTTCCGTGCTCGCGCGCGGGCTGGTGGAGCGCATCGGCCAGCCGGGCGGCTGTCCCGATTACGCTTCGGCCATCGAGTCCTCGATTCCCGAGGACGCCGCCGGCTTGAGCGCGGTCGGCTTCAAGGCTGTGCATGCCGGCCCTTTGAGCGGCGCGCGGCTGGTGGACGACGCGGTACTCGGCGCCATGGAAGAGTTCGCGTTTCTCGCGCCGGCCCACAACCCGCCCTACATCGCCGCCATGCGCGCCTTCCGGCAACGCCTGCCCGGGCTTCCTCTGGTGGCGTTGTTCGAGACCGCGTTTTTCGATTCGCTGGACGAAAGCGCGATTACCTACGCGGTCCCGTACCAGTGGAAGGAAGAACTCGGCGTCCGCCGCTACGGCTTTCACGGCGCCAGCCACCGGGCGGCCGCGGAACGCGCCCAGGAACTGCTCGGCCGGCGCGATTTGCGGCACATCTCATGCCATCTCGGCGGCAGTTCCAGCCTCGCGGCGATCCGCGCGGGCGCCGCCGTCGATACGAGCTTCGGCATTTCGCCTCAATCCGGAATTCCGCACGGCGCCCGGGTGGGCGACATGGACGCTTTCGCCGCGCTCTACGCGATGCGGCGTCTTTCGTTGAGCGTGGACGAGATGGCGAAGATTCTGGCTTCGCAATCGGGCCTGGCGGGCCTCGGCGGCGGGACCGGCGACATGCGCGATCTGAAAGCCGCGGCCGCTTCGGGGGACCGCCGCGCGCGGCTGGCCGTGGACGTCTTCGTGCGCGCCGTGAGGCACTACATCGGAGCGTTCCTGGTCGAGCTGGGCGGCCTCGACGCGCTGACGTTTTCCGGCGGCATCGGCGAGCACGACGCCGGGATTCGAGCGGCTGTTTGCCGCGGCCTGGAGGCCTTTGGAATCGAACTGGACCCCGCGGCGAATCTGGCGGCGCGCGCCGAAGCGCGGATCTCGGCGGCCGGCTCGCCGGCGGCGGTCTACGTCGTGCCCGCGGATGAGGAACGAATCGTTGCGCGGGCTACGGCCGAGGTTTTGAACAGCCGGCCGAACTGTTTCAAAGTCGTTCAAAAGGTTTCGAGCTGAGGATGGTCATGGCAGAACCCCCACTCATCAGCCGCCCGGCCGTCGAGGAGATCGTCAGAAGATTCGTGACGGAGCGGCTTGGGCGCACTGCCATCGCGCCAACGCTGGTGGTGGACGCTTCCGCGCGTCACATGCACCTCAGCCGCGAGCACCTGGACAAGCTCTTCGGGGTAGGCTACCAACTGACGGTCCACCGCCCGCTCTACCAGCCGGGGCACTTCGCCGCCAAGGAAACCGTGACGCTGATCGGTCCCCGCAGCCGGCTGATCTCGAACCTCAGGATTCTGGGACCGCTGCGCGGCCGCTCACAGGTCGAGTTGGCTTTTACCGACACCATCAGCCTGGGACTGGAGAACGTGCCCATCCGGCTGTCGGGCGACCTCAACGATACGCCCGGCGCCTTCATCATGGGACCGCGCGGGCTTATCGAGTTGAAAGATGGCGTGATTCGCGCCGCCATCCACGCCCACATGAACCCCTCGGAGGCGGCTTATTACGGCGTGAAGCACGGCGGTGAGATGAAATTGCGCGTGGGCGGAGCGGCCGCCGTGACGTTCGAGCGGGTGCGCGTGCGCGTCGACCCGTCTACTTTGCTGAACGTCCACATGGATACCGACGAGGCCAACGCCTGCGGCCTGCACCTCGCCACGGAAATTGAGCTTGTCAAATAGGAGAGAACGGGAATGAAGCAAGCTTTAGGAATGATTGAAACCAAGGGGTTGGTCGCGTTGTTTGAAGCGTCCGACGCCATGCTGAAAGCCGCGAACGTCGCGTTTGCCGGCTGGGAGAGAGTGGGCAGCGGGTTGGTGACGGCCTTCGTCGAAGGCGACGTGGCCGCGGTGAAAGCCGCCACCGACGCAGGCGCGGCCGCGGCCCGGCGGGTCGGCGAGCTGTCGAGCGTTGTGGTGATTCCGCGGCCGCACGACGAGTTGGGGCCGTTCTATCAGCCGCCCTCCGCCAAGAACGCCGAAGCTCCGGACCGCGAAAGCGCTCTCGGGTTGATCGAGACGCGCGGCCTGGTCGGCCTGGTGGAAGCGAGCGATGCCATGTGCAAGGCCGCCAGCGTGCGCCTGGTTCGCACCATTGAGATCGGCGGCGGCTATGTAACCGCCGTGGTCCGCGGGGACGTCGGCAGCGTGCGCGCCGCGGTGGATGCCGGAGCCGCGGCCGCGCGGAGGGTCGGCGAGCTCGTCTCGTCGCACATCATCCCCCGTCCGCACGAGGGAATGGTCGAAGGAATGCTGCGCTAGGGTCGTGTAACTGGGGAATTGGGCAAATGAATCGGATTCTATTCGACGCGGAGACGCGGAGACGCGGAGAAACACGCGGAGCGACCACGACAACTCCGCGAGCTCCGCTGGCTCAGCGGCGGGTCCCTGTACTGCCGGGAATCTCGCCGATTTTCTCGTCTCCGTGGACAGTGCGCGGAGCAAGCGGAGCGCGCGGAGACGGCCAATGCCGTATAGTCTTCTCCGCGCCGGACTCCGCGCCTCCGCGTCTCCGCGTCGCGTTTGCAGGTTTTCGGTCCGAGGCAGAGCCTCGCTAGGAGAACACATGGAACTCACCGCGATTGGAATGATCGAAACGAAAGGCCTGGCGCCGCTGGTGTACGCCACCGACGCCATGCTGAAGGCCGCCAAGGTTCAGTTCAAGGGATGGAGAAAAGTCGGCAGCGGTCTGTGCACCTCCTTCGTCGCCGGAGACGTCGCTTCCGTGAAAGCGGCGGTGGACGCCGGAGCCGCGTCCGCGCGGACCATCGGCGAACTGGTGAGCGTGCACGTGATCGCGAGGCCGCACGACGACCTTGTGGTTGTGCTCCCGAAGTAGGGTGGAATGTTTCTGGCGAAGGTCATCGGCAGCGTGGTCGCGTCGCAGAAGAGCCCCGAGCTCCAGGGGATGAAGCTGTTGTTCATCCAGCCCTATGTCAACAAGGACAAGACCCTGGTCCCCGCGGGCAGCTCGATCGTGGCGGTGGACAGCGTGGGAGCGGGCGTGGGCGAATGCGTGCTGTTCACGCAGGGCAACTCGGCCCGGCTGGTTCATAACACCAAGGGAGTGCCGGTAGACGCCGCCATCGTCGGCATCGTCGATTCCGTGGAAGTGGAAGGGACCATTGTGGAGAAGCCATGAGGAGAGAGACCGGCTTATGACAAGCTTCGATCTTCGGCAACAGCGCGTCATAACCATGGAAGACATTGGCGAAGCTGTGCGCGCGGGCGCGCGCGAGCTGCTGATCCGCGAAGGGGCCATCCTCACTCCGTCCGCGCGGGACGCCATCGCGGAGAAAGGACTCGCGGTGACGGCCGAATCCGGCGCCGCGAATGCGCCGGCCGCGAGCTCCTGGGACCGCCTCTTCAACTCCCCCGAGGCGGAGGCCATCAAAGCGGAGATCGTGGACGTGGGGCGCAAGCTCTGGCTGCGTCAGTACGTCGACGGCAACGGCGGCAACATCTCTTACCGGATCGCGCCGGACGCGGTGCTGTGTACGCCGACTCTGGTCAGCAAAGCCGACCTCAAGCCGGAGCACCTCTGCCTGGTCGATCTGGCCGGCAACCAGCTCGCCGGCGGCAAGCCCCGCACCAGCGAGATCCTGCTGCACCTGGAGATTTACAAGGCGGTTCCGGAAGCCAAGGCGGTGGTGCATTGCCACCCGCCGCACGCCACCGCGTACGCCATCACCGGCCGCGTTCCCCCCACTTGCGTCATTCCGGAGTACGAAGTATTCGTGGGCAAGGTGGCGCTGTCGCCCTACGAGACGCCCGGCACGCAGAAGTTCGCCGAGACGGTCATTCCGTTCGCCAAGGACCACAACGCCATTCTGCTCTCCAACCACGGCATCGTCTGCTGGGCGGACACCGTCACGCACGCCGAATGGTACGCCGAAGTCTTGGACACCTATTGCTGGACGCTCATGCTGGCGAGCCAGCTCGGCGCTCCCATCACCCATTTCGCTCCCGAGAAGGCTTCGGACCTGCTGGCCATCAAGCGCAAACTGGGCCTGCCGGACGTGCGCGTGGAAATGAGAGAGTGCCAGCTTTGCGACCTGCCCGAACAGCCCGGCAGCATCGCGATCCCTCCGCCCACTTGTCCCAAGCCGTCGAAAGCGCCGCCCGCCGGCGACATCGAGGCCATCGTTCAGACGGTGACGGACGCGGTGATGGCGTCGCTCGCCGGCAAGCCGAAGGCATGAGGGCCGCCGGCCGCCAACTGAGGATCCGCGGGCTTCTGGAAGCCCAGGAGTTCATCGACCTGGGGACTCTCTGCCGCGAGTTGGACGCTTCGGAATCTTCCGTGCGCCGCGACCTGATCGCGCTCGAGAACGAGGGTCTTTTGAAGCGCGTCTACGGCGGCGCCATGGCCGTCGAGGCGCCCGGCCACGATCTGGATTTCGACTGGCAGAGCGCGCGCATGGCCGAGGAGAAGAAACGCATCGGAGCGGTCGCGGCCGGCCTGATCGAAGACGGCCAGACCGTCATCCTGGATGGCGGCTCGACGGTGGCCTGCGTCGCCCGGTCGCTCAAGAACCATTCGCTGCAAGTGATCACCAACTCGCTCCCCATCGCCGAGGTGCTCCACCAGTCGCGCGAAATCGAAGTGACGCTGACGGGCGGTTATCTGTACCCGCGCCTGCGCCTCATGGTCGGCCCGTTGTGCGAGCAGATGCTGAGCGGCATCGCGGCCGACGTTCTGGTCATGGGCATCGGGGGCGTCTCGGAAGCGGGCTTCAGCAACAGCAACACGCTGGTAGTCAGCCACGAGCGCAAGATGATCGAAGTGGCGCGCAAGGTCGTCGTGGTGGCCGACCGCACGAAGTTCGCCCGCGCTTCCATGATCCACCTCGCGCCGCTGGATGTAGCCGACGTAGTTGTCACCGACGCCGGCCTGTCCCCCGAGCACCGCGCGCTATTGGAATCCCACAAAGTGCAGGTTCTGCTGGCCTAAGCCGATCTCGAGCCCCGTAGGGGCCGGGCATGCCCGACTCCTGCCGTAATCAACCCCGTGTTGCGGCTGGCTTCTCCTCGCGGCTGGACTGCGCGCCGGGCCTCAGATCGTAGAACTGCAACCGGCAGAGCGGGCACCACCACAGGCGCGCCCCGAACAGCGCTTGCACGAGACTTATCGGATTGTGGTAAAGCGGATCGATCCGGTCGCGCCTTCGCAGGCGTTCCAGCTTGTGGCCCGCGCATCTTGGGCAGCGGCGACGCAGGGAAATAAACAGGTGGGGGTATCTCGGAATCGCCGTCTTGCGCTCACATTCCGGACACCAGTAGACGGCGGAGTACAACAACCGCTCCCACGCGCCGCGCGCCACGCGGACTACTTCCTTGTTGCACTGCTCGCACCGCATTTCGCTAAAGACCGCTCGGAGCCGCCCGGCGACGGGGCCGGGCCGTCTCTTCACTTTTATGGTAACATCTCCACGCCGTTACAACCCCTGGTTGATAGGCAAAGCGGCCTGAATCCGAGCGAATGCACACGCAAGGCGCCGGCCTAGGGTCGGGTATTCACCCCGTCTGCCGGCTTTCTTGCCGGCGTTCCGGGCGCCGCCCGTTCCTACTGCTCTTCCAGCCTGTCGAAAGCTTCCTTCACGCTATCGAGAGCGCTAACGGCATCGGGACGTTCCTTTAATTCCAGGAGCAACGGGAACTGGCCGCCGCAGCCGCGCAGCAGATCCATGGTTCGCTTCCAATCGATGGAGCCGTCGAAGGGAAACAGGTGCGCGTCCTCCTTCCCGTCGTTATCGTGAATGTGGGTCGAGCGGATGCGCTCCTTCATAAGCTGGAACGCAGTTTCCACGCCCTCGTTCATGTGCGCGTGGCCGGTGTCGAACGCGTAATTCAGGCCGAGATGAGTCAAATCCTGAAACTCGCGAAGCCGCTCCGCGCTCGACAGCTCGTTGGGGATGTTCTCCAGCAGGATCTCCACTCCGAGCTGGCCGGCGAAGACCCGCAGCTCTTCGAGCGCCGTGAAGGCCGCGTCGACCTTGCGCATGTCGTATTCCTCGCCGCCCACGCCGATATGCTGGATCAGGTACCGGAAGGGTATGGTCTCCGCGATCTCGATCGCGCGCTTGATCTCGTTCACCATGGGCAGGCGCTGCGACTTCACCGGTTCGGTGATATCGATCACCGAGTGCGGACCGGATCGGCCCCAGATTTCGTCGGTGAACATGGGGGAGTGCAGCGAATGCAGGGTCAAGCCCGAATCGCGAAACCAGTGGCCCAGCTCCGCGATCTGCGCCTTGTCGCGGTAGTCCAGGTGCTGCCTGGCGCAGAAGATCTCCACCTCCGCGATCCCGGCTTGCTCGATCTTAGTCAGCAGGGCGATGGTGAGCCGGTGGTTGCTCCACAAGTGCGTCGAGAGCGCGTGTTTCATCTTCACCTTGATTCTACTATGTGGCTTTGGAACGGCGTCTTTTCCATTCGAAGAGCACCACGCCCGCCGCCACCGAAACGTTCAGCGAAGAGATCTTGCCCGCCATGGGAATGCGAACCAGCGCGTCGCAATGCTTCCGCGCCAGCTCATGCAGGCCCGCCCCCTCGCCGCCGAAAACCAGCGCGGTGGGAGCGGCGTATTCCACACGGTCGTAAGTCTCCGCGCCGCGCTCGTCCAGGCCATAGATCCAAAAGCCGCGCTCCTTGAGTCCCTCGAGCGCGCGGTTGATGTTGGTCACGCGCGTCACGGGAAGGTGTTCGAGCGCCCCGGCCGCGGCCTTGGCCACTACGTCCGTCACGCCGGCCGCGCGCCGCTCCGGAACAATCACCGCGCCGGCCCCCGCCGCGTGCGCCGTGCGAATGATGGCGCCCAGGTTGTGGGGGTCCTCCACGCCGTCGAGCACCACCACCAGCTCGGCCTCTCCCGCGGCGTCGAAATCGGCGTACCGCTTGGCGGCGCCCAGCGCGACCACTCCCTGGTGGGCCGGACTGCCCGCCAGCCGGTCGAGCGACGCGCGCGGCTCGAAGCGCACGGGAACCGAAGCGCGCCGCGCCAGGTCGATGATCTCCTGCAAGCGCGGCCCGCCCGCGCCCCGCGCCACCAGTACCCGCTCCAGAGGCCGGCCGGCCCGCAACGCCTCCGAGATGGGATGGATTCCGCTGAGAATAGCCATTATCGGGGTTCGCCTAATTCATCGACGGCTTCCGCCCAGCCAGGAACCGCTCCCTGACGGTCGCGGCTCGGTGTGCAGCCCTGTGCCTCATTCATCCGCCAACATCGCCCGCCGGACCGCGGATTGAAGCGCCGCAGCCTCGGCGAAGCCGTCGAAGCGTTTGACCTGTTTTCCGGAACGGTCGAAGACCAGCGTGACTGGAACAGAATCGAGGTTGAACTTGCCGGCGAGGTCTCCCGGCCCCAGCGTCACGGGATAATCCATGGGGTGTTTCTTCAGGAACTGCTCGATCGCCGGCTTGTCGTCGTCCGTCGAGATCCCCAGCACCACCACGCCCTTCGGCCCGAACTCCCGGTGCAGCGCGTTAAAGCTGGGAATCTCCTCGACGCACGGCACGCACCAGGTCGCCCAGAAATTCGCCACCACCACATTGCCGTCCAACGCCAGCGCGCTGCCATCCAGCGCCACGCGCGGCAGATTCAGTACGGCGGGCCTCCCGGCCTGCCCATCTTCGGGCGCATTTCGCGCCGTCTGCCCCCCGGACCCCGCGCGCAGGAACGCCAGAAACGCCTGCGCGTCCCTCGTCACTCCCGCCGACGTGGCCATGGTCCTCTCGTCCGGGTCCACAATCGCGTAGAAAGGAATGGCGCTGGTCCGGAACCTGGCCAGTTCGAGTTGACCATTGGCTTCCGACGCCGCGTCCGTGCCATCGGTGTAGAGTTCCACCAGAACGAACCCGCCGAGCGCGGCCGCGATTTCCGGCTTCGAGAACATGTTGGCTTTCATCCAGTGGCAGTTGGTGCAGGCATAGCCCGTGAAGTTGACGAACACCAGCTTTCCTTCGCGCCGCGCGCGGTCGAGCGCCCCGCGGTAATCGTTTTTCATCCACGTCAGGGCATCCCGCGCGGACGCTCCACCCGGGCCGGCCGTTCCCGCCGCGGATTCCGGAACGTACGCGTCCAGTTCGCCCAGCCGCCCGCCGAACATGCCCGGCGCAAGGCTGATGGCGAACGCCAGAAACGCCATGCCCGTCAGCAGCCGTCCCAGGCCCACCGTCTGGTCTGGTTTGACGCCTTCCAGGCGCAACAGCCCGAGCAAGTACAGCCCCGCCATGCCGAACAGCACGATCCACGCCGCCAGAAACCGCTCGCGCGTCAGGAAGCCCCACTGCATCGCCTGGTCCAGGCTGCTCAGGTACTTCAGGCCCGCCGCCAGGATGACGAATCCCATCACCACCTTGACCCGCGCCAGCCAGTCGCCGCTCCTCGGCAGGCGCTTCAAATAGGCGGGAAACAGCGCCAGCAGAAAGAAGGGCAGCGCCAGTCCCGTGGCGAATGCCGCCATGCCGGCCAGCGGCCGCGCGCCCCCGCCGCTCACCGAAGCCGCCAGCAGCGTGCCCACGAACGGCCCCACGCACGCGAACGACGTCAGCGAAAACGTCAACCCCATGAGCAGCGCGCCCGCGAAGCCGCCCTTCTCCGACGACCGGCTCAGCCGCGTCAGAATCGGCGACGGAATCGCGATCTCAAACGCCCCCAGCAGGCTCAGTCCGAAGGCCGTAAACAGCGTCGCGATAAACCCATTGACCCACGGGCTTGCGCCGAGCTGGGCCACTCCGAAAGGCCCCAGAATCGCCGTGACCAGCAGGCCTATCCCGGAAAACAGCACCACGATCCCCAGGCAGAAGACCACCGCCTGCCTTACGCCGTCCCCGCGCCCGCCCGATTGGCGGTTGAGGAAGTACGACATGGTGATGGGGATCATGGGGAAACAGCACGGCGTGAAAATCGCGGCCAATCCGAATCCGAACGCGACCATCAGAAACGCCGCCCAGCCTTGCGCGGACGGGACGGGGCCTTCGGTTACGGCGGAGGCCGCCGCCGGCTTGGCTTCCGCGTACCCCGCCGGAATCGTCACGGCCGCGTGCGCCGCCGGGTCCACTATGATCGGCGCCGTGCCGGTCCATCTGCCGGGATCGCATTCGGCGTCGTTGCAGGTCTGAAAGCGGATCTTGACCGAGAGGGCCGCCGGCCCCGGCTGGGCGTCGGCGGGCAGCTTGACTTCGAGCAGAAACGCCACGTCGCCCTCGTAAGTCTCGCTCTCGGCGCCAAGGTTCTTGTCGAACCCCTTCTTCGGCGGCGGCTGGAGCACCCTGGCCAGCTTGCCCGGTTCCACCTGGAACGTGGCCGGAATTCCCGCTGCCGAAGAGGCCGCGTAGAGATGCCACCCCGGTTGGATGCGCGCCGCCGCGCGCACCAGCGCGCTGCCGCCCGGCGCGGCCGAAGCCGGCTCGGCCTCCAGGGTCCACGCAACGCGGTCCTGCGCCTGCGCCAGCGCGCCAGCGGCCAATAGAACCAACGCAAAGGATCTAGCGCTCGCCATGGTCACAGTGGGGCAGAACTTACCTATTAGAAGCCGGGCCAATTTTTCTCCTTGGCTTTTTCGAGAAGGATGGGCAATATCTCCGTCGGAACGAACACCGAGTTCCGGGCAAACACCCAATGGTCTGTCCCTTTGCCTATCACGTAGTAGGTGAATCGATACTCTGTTCGCCCGTTATCCTTGAACTCAACCTTCTGAAGGTAGATGAGTTTCTTCGCCCCGTGTGGCTCGACAATCTCATCTTTGATCGTGTAGCCGCCTGGGTACGATTTGTTGATATGGGCAGGCCACGTACTATTCATGCGTGCTTCTTTCTGCCGCGCTTATTCTCCCGCTGGAGCCTCTCTTTGGCCCCTTTCCGCAGGATCGCGGCTCGGAATCCGTGTGGTTTTGTCAGGTAATTCTTACCCAAAGTAGGGGAATTATTTACTTGGCTAAGCGGCGGATGGCAGGATACTATGGTACGGCGCGACGGGCCGGGCGCGACAGTCAGCCGGTCCTCTGCGTCCGTTGCTTCGTGCGCCTTGCCCGTTCCCGCTTCCACCGTGCCTCTTCCTTTAGCGCCGCTTCCTTCGGAACGGTAAGCGATCTGCGGAAGGCGCGGTCGAAGTTCTCGAACTCGTTCGGTCCGGCGCATCGGACGGCCAAGTCCGCGATTGTTTCGGCCTGAGATTTCATATTCCTTTAAGTGGGCCTCTTGCGCTTCATAAAGATCGTG
Organism: uncultured Acidobacteriia bacterium; assembly: GCA_903882645.1. GTDB lineage: Bacteria > Acidobacteriota > Terriglobia > Bryobacterales > Bryobacteraceae > BOG-224. The sequence goes on from CAIRXZ010000011.1 coordinate 16,662, forward strand.
GCATGCCCGTATTCTTTCCCTTCCAAAGCGGCAAGCGTTGCGTGTTGGATGTCTTCCCGCCTCCCAATTTTACTGGTCCATTCTCCAGACTCTACCTGTCGCGCAACATGTTCTGGGGAGCCATCATCGTTTACGTATATACACGCCTTTTCGAATCCTGGCTCCAAGTCCCCGTTATCGGTAATCTTGAAGTTATGTAGTCTCAGGGCTTCAATCCAGTCCTCAACTCTATCATCCCTCTCTAATGGCCAGTAATACCCACGCACTGCAATCTTCTGCCAATACTGCCCTGTATCATGTACAGCGAACGCAAAGCAGTTATATGCGGGGTCTTGCTCGCTGGATTTCGAATATGCCGACTCTGACAACGCGGGGAACAGTCGTTCAAGGTGGGCGAGATGTCCGGGCATAGGGATTTAGCAATACCCCTTAGTTTCGCCCCACTTGATCCATGCCGCAACTGCTTCCCTAAAGTTCGCACCGTCTGGAGCAGGGTCTTCTCCCGTAATCGCATTCAGAGCCACAAGCCAGTGATCTGGGCGCTCCCGCAATTCCTTTAATATTAAAGGAAGGCCCTCCCGACCAAAGCCGATTATGCGAAGATACGATGGATGGCTGATCATCTTCGCGACGGACGAAAGATGACCGGTCTCATTCTTCCATCGCTCAACGTGTTCGTGAAACAATTGTCCTAATGCCGAATCATCATCCCGTCGTCGTCCTACTATGACTTCGGCAAAGTGGCTAGCGGCGAGGTACCCACGTCCTAAATGCCTAGTGCGCCTAGGGAGGTTGGCTTGCACCAGAGCATATACGTGGTCTCTTTTATCCACTTTGTGGCTGCGCCGGTATTCCCGTTTTTCGCATCGTTTCGATGGATAAGTCATTGGTCCGCACCCCCTAATCGTCCAGGCTGGGCAACTGCGCGCTTTTCAGTAGTTCGCGCAGTGACTTGTCCTTCGCTTGGGCGCGTTGGATAGTGTCTCCTATGCCATCCAAATCGTTTGAATCGAGGACGACATGAAATTCCCGATGCTCCTTACCTTCGCCTTCATGGTAGCGAACCTTTAATGTATGGGTCAAAACCGCACCCACCGGCCGGGCCGCTGGATCTGAGCCGAAGACCGGCCTTATGTCGGACAGAATCTTGGCCGTGCAGTAGAGACGTTCCACGTCGCGCTGCAACCGGCCTGCCTTCGCGACCATATTGAGCGAATCGATGCTCATGATCCTCTCAAGCAGAGAGCGGAGCTTGGGCGTTCCCTTCTGCGACAATTGCAGGTTCGGATTCTGCCGAATTGCGTCCATCAGGTCGTCTAGGAACTGTGAATGTTCAACGCCTGCAATCTCGCGGATGTGATAAAACGTGTAGATTGTAGCGAGCACGCTGGTGAGTTGGTCCGTCGGTATTGAGGGGACACGCTTGGCTATGTGTGCTACCATCTCACGAGGGTTTGAAGCGAGCGGAGCATTCGTCAACGCAGAGACGAACTTCTCCATGGACGCGTTTGGCAGTGCTCTAAGCGTCGTGATGGACCCCGCATCCTCTTTGGGAAGTTCTAGTGCCATTTGGGCTTGACAATACCTCTAATCGTCTAGCGATGTCAACCGGGTCGCCTCCCTCGTGGCTCCATTCCTCCGCCCCCTGTGCGCCCGAACCCCGGGAAAAGCACAAATGCGAATAACCAACCGAACCCATTCAAACGTTCTTCTCGGCGTCTCCGCGCTTCGGCGGTGAATCCCTCGTTCTCTCCGCGCCTCCGCGTCAAAAGGGCCCCCCCTAACTCCCATTCTCACCGAAAGCGGACCGGGCCAGCTCTTCCTCGATCAACTGGTTCACCTTGCCCTCGGAGAATTCCTTGGCTACGCGGATCGCGTTCCTGATGGCGTTGGCATTCGACCGCCCGTGGCAGATGATGCACACGCCGCGCACCCCCAGCAGCGGCGCGCCCCCGTATTCGGAGTAATCCAGCCGCTTCCGGAATGCCGTGAACGCGCTCTTCGCGATGGCGTAGCCGATCTTGCCGGTGATGGACGCTCCGATCGAGTCGCGTATGAGCTGCTTGACCATGTCCACCAAGCCTTCGCTCACCTTGAGCGCCACATTGCCCACGAAGCCGTCGCACACGATCACATCCACTTCGCCGCTGTAGATGTCGCTGCCTTCCACGTTGCCGATGAAATTCAGGTTCCTGTGCTTCAGCAGGCCGGCCACCGAACGGGTCAGGTCGTTGCCCTTGTGCTCTTCCTCGCCGATGGAAAGTACGCCCACCCGGGGCTGCGCCCGCGAGCGCATGATCATCCGGGAGTAGATTTCGGCCATCACGGCGAACTGCGCCAACTGGCGCGCCGAACAGTCCACGTTCGCGCCCACGTCCACCACCACCACCGGCGCGCCCGTCATGGTCGGAAACACGCCCGCCAGCGCCGGCCGGTCCACCCCCGGCACCACCCCTTGCACGATCTTCGCGGTCGCCATCACCGCGCCGGTATTGCCCGCCGACACCAGCCCTTGCGCCTGGCCGTTCTTCACCAGCCGCGACGCCACCCGCAGCGAGCTGTTCGGCTTTTTGCGCACCGCGCGCGCCGCGCTGTCCTCCATGGTGACGACGTCGGGGGCGTGCGCGACTTGGATAGGCAGGTCCCGGTGGTCTTCGTACAGGGCGAGTTCCCGGCGGACCAGATCTTCCTGTCCGACCAGGATGACTTTGACATTCAGGCTTCTCACCGCCCGAATGGCCCCTTCCACCTCGGCTTTCGGGGCGTGGTCCCCACCCATTGCGTCCACGGCAATGGTTTGCATGTCGGAAGAACTCTACTCCTCGGCGACTTCCACCACTTCGCGGCCCTTGTACTGGCCGCAGTGCGGGCACACCCTGTGCGGCAGCTTCGGCTCGTGGCAATTCGGACATTCCGAAAGGCCCGGGGCCTTCAGCGCGTCGTGGGCCCGCCGGGTGCTGGTCCGCTGCTGGGAGTGTCTGCGTTTGGGATTCGGCATATCTCTACCTCAACACGTCTTGTCCGCTTCCGCGGAATCCAATCTCGGAGTTACCGGATTTCTAAATCGCGGAGCGCTCCCCAGCGATCGTCGGCGTTCTCCGTCCTGCAATCGCACGTGGTCTCGTTCCGGTTCTTGCCGCAAACCGGGCAAATCCCCTTGCACAGCTCACTGCATACCCGCTGCATGGGCAGGGCCAACAGCACCTGTTCCCGAAGGATATCCTCCAGTTCGATGCCGTCGCCCTCGTAAAACCCGATTTCCGTCTCGCCCTCGTCGATCTCGACCTCTTCCTCGTGGGCGATCTCCCGCATGGGCCGGTAGTACAAATCGAAGCTCGCATCCAGCGGAAACCGCGCGGCGCCCAGGCAACGGTCGCACCGCGCAGCCATTTCCACCGAATACCGCCCTTGGACGCGCAGTTCGCCATCCGAGCGCACCAGCAGTTCGACCGACCCGGCCGCCCGCAGGGGAGAACCCTGTTCCAAGTCCTCACCCGAAAAATCCATCTGTCCCGCTTGGAAAACCTCGTCGAAACGGATCTTCCGGTGCTCCATCTCTTTGATGCTAAGGAACATAAGGACGGACCCAGAGCTTCAGGATAGAACTTTCACATTATAGCACCCGGCCTGGAACCGTATCGTGACGGTGGGGCGGGCCTACTGGCCTGCCCCCCAATTCGCCGTCAACAAACCCGTCTCCCTCCGCCTCCTGCCGCGGCCGGCCGCCATCCACGCCGGTCCGGACCGAATCCGAAGCCGCCCGCCGCCCTGGGGATCGGGCATGCCAAGCCACAACTTTACCGATGCGACCCGCCCGCGAGGATCAGCGTGACTACGCCGAAAGCGCCGATCGCCAGGCCCGCGATGCGATTCATCCAAACCATCGCGCCGTCGTTGAACTGCGCGCGAAACCGGCCCGCCACCAGCGCCAGAGTCGTCCACCACAGCATGGCGCCGCAGAAGATTCCCCCGATCGCCAGCAGCGTCAGCCACCACTCCCTGTGATGCCGCATCCCCAACCCCGCCAGCACCGCCAGGAACGACAGAATCACGGTGGGGTTCGTCAGGCACAACAACAGCGCGGTCGCGTAATCCGAGTGAGCCGTCTGTTTGCGCGCCTCCGCGAGCGGGGTTGGCCGCTTGAAGTAGTAATGCGCGCCGATCCCGAGCAGCAGAATCCCGCCCACCAGCCGAATCCAGAATTCATTGCGGATCAGCAGGCCGATCACCACGCTGATGCTGAAGCCCGCGATGGCGCCGTAAAAAGTATCGGCCGTGGCCGCGCCCAGGCCGGCGATCACCCCCGCCAGCCGGCCCTTCGTAAGCGTGCGTGAAATGCACAGCACATTCACCGGTCCCACCGGCGCTGAAATCGCCAGACCGGCCGCGACGCCCTTCAGTAGGAGTTCGAGGTTTTGCATGGAATCGTGCGCATGGCCCTTCTCCGGGGCGGCGGGCCAAACACACATTGTACGGCTTCTACCCCTGCGCGCGCCCTTTCCACATGCCGCCCGCCCCGCGCCCGTGCGCCGCGGCGGAATACGCCGTCGCCGCCATATAAAATGCCGATACCAGCGGGAGCAGCGGCGCCCACAGCGGAGAACGCCGGTAGAAGCGCAGGGCCGGGAGGTAGCAGGCGCACATCAGGAGCCATGCCGCCGCGCCGGCCGCGCGCGCCGCGCCGCCGAACGGCCCCAGCGCCAGCGCCGGCGGCGCGAGGTACGTCAGCGCCAGCCCGGCGACGGTCCCGGCAAGCAGCGTGTGGGAGTGCTTGAGCTGGGTGAACGCCGTGCGCGAAATCGTGCGGAAGACTTCGCCGAAAGTCCCGTACCGCCGGATGCTTCGCGTGGCCGCGCTCAAGCCCAGCCACACCCGGCCGCCGCCGCGCTTGACGGCCCGCGCCAGCGCGCAGTCGTCGATCAGCTCGCCGCGGATGGATTCGATGCCGCCGATGCGCTCGAGCGTTTCCCGGCGGATCAGCATGCAGCCGCCCGCCGCCCCCGCGGCTCCCCGCCGCGGATCGCGAATCCACGCGGGAGGATAGAGCATGAAGAAGAAGAACACGAAAGCGGGGACCATGGCGCGCTCGGCGAGCGACCGGCACTCGAGCGTGGCCATGTAGGAGACCAGGTCGTAGCCCCCGGATACCGCGCGCGCCGCCAGCGCGCCCAGGTTGCCGGGCGGATGCACGATATCGGCGTCGGTCAGGAGCAGATAATCGGGCTTCGAGCGCCCGGCTTCGCGGATGCCCTGGGAAACGGCCCACAACTTGCCGCTCCAGCCGCGCGGCAAGGGCGCGGCCTCGATCGCCGTCAAAAGCCCGGCGGGCGCGGCGGCCCGCGCCGCTTCGGCGGTTCCGTCCGAGCTGGCATCGTCCACCAGGACCACGCGGAACGCGCCCGCGTAGCGCTGCCCGGCCAGCGACGCCACCGCGCGCGGCGCCGTCTCCGCCTCATTGCGCGCCGGAATCACGGCAACGATGGAAGGCGGCGCCGCCGGCGGCGGGCCGGCGCCGGCGGAATCGCGCATCCGCCAGAAGCCGCCGCGGCCGCACAGCAGGTATAGCCAGACGGCGACGCAAGCCGCGCCCAGGATCTCCGCAATCATGAATCCGCATTATCGCGCGGCTCAGCCAGGCTCGGACGCTCGCCCCTGCCCGAGCGCGGTGAACACCCCCATCACGTCGCGGTGCGCCTGGACCATGCCGGGATCGCGCTGCATCGCTTCCCAGTAGCGGCGCGCGAAGCCCTCGCCGGTTTCCGACGGCGAGATCAAATCGCGCGCCCGGGCGATCGGCGCCTCGGCGTCCGCGGCGGTTGCGGGCGCCTTGAGGGCCAGCGTCTCGTCGATCAGCACGATAAGCTGTGACAACTCGCGCAGCCAGGCGAACCAGGGGTCGTTGAGCGCCAGACCGAGGAACTGGCCGGGGCTGGTGATGCGCCGCACGTCGCGCTCATAGGCGGCGCGCTCGGATTCGAGCAGCGTCAGGTGCAATCGCAGCAGGCCGTTTCGCAGGGTTTTCAAACGTTCACGCGCGCCATCCGTCATAGGCTCCATCGTAAAACAGTCCGCGCCGGCGTGGCTGGCATCCCGGCCGCGCCGGGATGCGCCGGCTGGCCGGAGGCGCGCTGCCGTTTCTCCGCGCGTACGCCTGGATTGCGCCCGCTCTGATACACTGAGCAAGGAGCCGTTCACCTTCCAACCAGAGGGCCGGTAGCTCAGGTGGCAGAGCATGTGCCTTTTAAGCACAGCCGGGCGTTTCTGCAAGTCACTCAAAACACACTCTATCAAGCTGACCCACAACGGTTTATGCGCCTAGACCGCTACTGCCGTTTACTTGATTTTACCTAGCTTTTTTGATCCTACTCCCCACGGTTTCCCCCAAAGTGAAAACTAATACATTAGTACTAAGCCAATAGTAATTGGTCGCGGGCCTTCGCCGGGCGCGGGCGCGGTGGATTACCGGACCACTGAAGAACACCCCAAAAATAACTCTTGACAGGATGGACTGTCATTTCGTAAGATGACAGTATGAACTGCCAGACGGAAGCAACTAATGATACGCCCGTCCTTCGGCGCCGCGAAGTGCTCAAGGTCACGGGCTTGGAGCGTGGCCGCGTCCAGGGATGGGAGCAACAAGAATTTTGGACCTGGCCGGGCGAAGCTTCGACGGAGAAACGGCTATACAGCTTTAGCGATACTCTACGTTTCGCGCTCGCGGCAGAAATGGAACTTTGCGGTATTCCGATCCGCCGCGCTTGGGAGTTTATTCGCGAACATCCTGGGCTTGTTCGGCCCGGCGCCGTTCCCGTGCTCGTGTACTGCGAGGTTTACCGTCACGAAGTCGGGGGACAACTAATCTGGAAAAATTGCGCGACCCACGTTGAGGCGCATGAGTTTCTACGCGGTTGCCTAGCGGCACTGACAGACAGACACGTGCGGGGCGTGCGCTCCTCCGTGGTAAAGGTGGAGAACGTGCTGGACGTGACCGTTAACAGAATACTGTCTCTGGGGCACGAACTGACCGCCTTGTCTGACCGTGAGCTTTTGGCGAATAAGGCGCGCGACGAGGGTGAGACCCAATGAGAGAGTTTTACCCCACGGTCCGGTCCCGAAGCCCGGCAACATCGGGAGAGCCTTGTCTTCTTGACGTTCGCAACAGCCGGGGTGAGCTTGTAGGCCGAATCCCCGAGGCCAAGGCGCCGCAACTGATTGCGGCGGCGCTGGTGTCACCCGTCGGGCGCAACGGAATAAAGTACCTCGTCTTGAATTGCGATGAACCCACGCTGGAGCGGCCATGGCGCGGCGGTAGCAACACCACGGAGCGTATTCGGGACCGCGGCGGCGTCATAATCGGCGCGCCGAAATCTGGACTGCAACACAGAGACCTTCCCCACCAAAACTGAATCATGGCGCACGCAACCCAGACCCGCGAGAATGCGGGTGCTGGAAGTGTGTCCAAGCAGCGCTTCTACTCCGAACGCGACCTGGCAGACGTGCTTGGCGTCTCAGTAAAAACTTTGCAGGGGTGGAGGTTCAGAGGCAAGGGTCCGGCATGGCGGCGGTTGTGCGGAAGCGTGCGCTATTCGGTTGACGAGTTCGACAAATGGGTAGCAGCGCAACCGGGCGGAGGGGGGGTGGCAGTTTGAGCACGGCAACAATGAACGACGAAATGGCCTGTGGCGTGGCTGCGCTCGAATACGCGGCCCGCGGCTTGCGCGTCATTCCCGTGAACGCGGCAACGGGCGGCGTCTGTACGTGCCAGCGATGGCGCGACGCGAACGGCAAGGGGCCTTGTCCGACTCCGGGCAAACATCCGAGGGTCACAAAATGGCAGGAACGCGCTACCGCCGATGCAACCACGATCAGGAAGTGGTTTAGCAATGGCTTCGCGGGCTCCAATGTGGGCATCGCCACGGGCGCGGCGTCGCACATTTTCGTTTTGGACGTGGACCCAAAAAACGGTGGGACGGAATCGCTAGACTCGCTGATTCACAAACATGGGCCTTTGCCTGAGACGTTGCAGGCTACCACGGGCGGCGGCGGGCGACACTTCTACTTCGCACATCCCGGTGGAACCGTCCCGAACGAAGTTTGCATCTTGCCGGGTCTGGACATTCGAGGCGATGGCGGCCAAGTGGTAGCGGCGCCGTCTATTCATGCGAGTGGCGGCCAGTACGACTGGGATGGGATAGACGGTTTCAATACTCCGATCATGCCCGCGCCCGCGTGGTTGCTCGATTTGATCGTCCCGAAAAGGGGAACCGGCAAAAAGCCGAAAGAAATCCCGCAGATGATACCGGACGGTGAAAAGCACAAGACATGCGTTTCGTTGGCGGGTTCGATGCGGCGGCGGGGCTGTAATGCCGAGGAAATCTATGCTGCCTTGCTGAAACTTGCCGAACGGTTCGAGTCGCCCGTACCGGCTGAGAACTTACGTGCAATTGCGGAGGATATTCAAGGCCGGTATGAGCCGGCGACGGCGAGCGCATCGACAACGGGCGCGCCGGAACTCTTGAGCCAACATTTCAGCGATTATGGCAATTCGCAGCGTGTGATAGCGGTCCACGGCGCGGACCTCCGTTACTGCCATGCGTTCGCCAAGTGGCTGGTTTGGGACGGGCGGCGCTGGGCCGTGGATGACGGTGAGCGCGCCCGCGATCTCTCGCAAGAAACCATCTTGGGATTTGCCCGGCAAGCCCTGGCCGCCAAGAATGAGACGGCGGCGAAATTCGCGGCAAGTTGCCTGAACTCGCAGCGGATCACAAACGCCCTACGTGAAGGGCAACCGCACTTGGCGATCCGGCCGGCGGAATTGGACAGGCACCCGGACCTACTGAACTGTGCGAACGGAACACTTGACCTGAAAACCGGACGGCTGCGCGAACACCGGCGCGACGATTTCATAACCAAGCTGGTTCACCACGATTTCCTGCCGGGCGCGAAGTGTCCGACGTTCCTGGCGTTCCTGGAACGGGTCACAACAAACCATCCGGGCCTTGTGGGGTATCTCCAGCGCGCATTCGGCTACAGCTTGACGGGCCACACCATTGAGAAGGCCGTTTTCTTGCTCCACGGCCACGGCGACAACGGCAAGAGCACCTTGCTTTCGACGTTCCTCAAGCTCGCGGAAGAGTATTCCGTATTGCTTCAAATCGACACGCTCATGGTGCGCCAAGAGAGTAACAATACTCAAGCGGACCTTGCGGACCTCCGCGGCGCGCGGTTCGTTATGACTTCCGAAACCGAGGAAGGGCAGCGACTCGCGGAAGGAAAACTCAAGCGCATCACTCAGGGCATGGGACGGATCAAGGCAACCAGGAAGTATGAAAACCCCACGGAATTTCCCGAGTCTCACAAGCTCTGGATAGATGCGAACCATCTGCCCGGCGTGCGCGGTACGGATAACGCCATCTGGAACCGGCTTCACCCCGTACCGTTTGATACCACCATCCCGAAGGCCGAACAGGATAAAGAACTCCCGGCGAAGTTGGCAGCCGAAGCGGACGGCATTCTCACCTGGGCTGTTGCCGGCGCGGTTCGCTGGTATTCCGAAGGACTCGGAAAACCGTCCGACGTGGAACAGGCCGGCGACGCCTGGCGCGCACAGTCAGACCGGATGGGCAGGTTTATTGCGGAATGCTGCATCACTGGAGATTTCGCGCAAGCGAAGGCCCGCGCCCTGTACTCGGCCTATCGGGCGTGGGGCGACCAGGGCGGCGAGCACGCCGTCACGGAAACGGCTTTCGCCGCGGCGCTGGCAGAGCGCGGCTTCGGTAAGAGACACACCATGCAGGGCGCGGTTTACTCCGGCATCGGGCTTAAAACCGAGGTTCAAGAGTAGGGCATGGCGCGCCAGCATGACGGGTTAACCCGTCATATGACGGCTTTTTCTAGAAACTTTTTTTGTGGCGCTATATGGGGACTTTCAGAGAAAAGCCGTCATAACCCGTCATATGCGCTAACCCGTCATAACGAAAACCAAAAACAAAGGACTTAGCGGAATGAGCACGGCCAAGCGAGCGGCGGATGTTTCTGCTTGGAGCACTGCGCGTGTTGTGGCGGCGAGAATGCCGCGCATTTGCGCGGAAATGGCCCTACATTGCTTCGGAGCGGGGCGGGCGATGGGAAGGAACCGGGCGGGCGCGGCGATGCGCGGGACCTGAAACCTGACTGTTTTCGAGCGGGTGAACTTGTTGTGCGTGTGCGTCAGATAGATACCCCAAAAACTGGGGGGAAGGAGTGATCTTATGCCCAAGCTATCGAAAAAAGACGAAGCGGCCAAGATGAGCATAACCGAAAGCCGGCGGCGAAAAGAAATCGCCTTGATGCAACTGCGAGAAATGGAAGCGGCGCGGAAGCGGGGCGAGCTGATCGAAGCGGGGGTTGCCGAATCGCTCATTACGGAACTTGGCGTCAAGGTCCGAGACGGCGCGCTGGCGCTCGCGAGTAGAATCGCGGCGCGCCTTCCGTCGGAATGGCGGCGGCAGACTTTCACAGTCGCCGACGCAGAGGTACGCGCGATGCTCACGGCGATCAGTGGCGCGATCCGGGGCGGCGGCAAGCCAAGAGGAAAGCGTAAGGCTCGGAAGGCCGCGTATCCGAAGGCGGTTGCGTAGTATGGCGGGACTGACTTTCGGATCGCCACTCCGTCGAATACTCGCGAGCCAAACGGCGGTGGTTATCGAAGATTCGACGGGAACGCGCCGAACATTTCCTCGCTGGGCTGCCGTTCGGTGCTCAGGACGCGGACTGGTTATTGTGGGCGAGCCGCTGACTGGGAACTTACGGCGAGCGTGGCGAAGTTTTCGCTCTCTCCGATCCGAGGAAATAAAAAACGGGCTCTCCGCAGGAATTCGTAAGAAGTGGCATTCTACGCGGCTTTCCTGGTTTTCTGAAAAGTGACATATTCGGTGTTGGTCACGGCCATGCGGCGTGCTTTCAATAGGAGGTAACGCATGTTCTTATAGCCACGGCC
>CAIRXZ010000012.1 GCA_903882645.1 uncultured Acidobacteriia bacterium
AGCAGTTCGGTCCTGCGCGTTTCCAAATTGGGAAGGGACTGAGGCATGGGCCTCCTTTCTAGAAGTATTATATACTTCTAGAATTGCCGAAACAATCCAGCCTCCGCGAAAAGCTCCAACATTCATGTCGCACACCCGCGGGTTGTTCACCGCTTCCCACGTCCCGACCCATTTGCCGGAGAGATCCACGGCCAAGGCCGGCGCGGCGGCGGCCAGCAGCGCCAAGACAGCGGCTGCGAGAGTATGAGGTCTCATAGTATTAAGATAGACGCCGACGAAGCTGTCTTTGTTCCACCGCCGGCTTTGGCGCCCCGCCGTCACACGGTGAAGATCTCGATCGCCTGCCGCAAACTGGCGACCGCATCGCGGCCGGGCGCGGGGGAGTACTCGTGCCCGACGTAGCCGGCGTAGCCCGTGTCGGCGATCGCGCGGGCGATGAAGCGGTAGTTCAGCTCCTGGGTGTCGTCAAGTTCGTGACGCCCGGGATTCCCGCCGGTGTGAAAGTGCCCGATCCACTGGAGGTTGTCGCGGATGTTGCGCACGATATCGCCGTCCATTATCTGCGCGTGATAGATGTCGTAGAGGATCTTCACGCGCGGCGAGTTCACACGCTTCATCACGTCCACGCCCCAGGCGATGTGGTCGAACATGTAGTCCTTGTGATTCACCTTGCTGTTGAGGTATTCCATGCAGACGTTGATGCCCTTGTCCTCCGCGTGCGCCTTCACGCGGTTCAGAAACGCCACGCAATTGTCGGCGCCCTCCTGGTCGGCCATCCCCCTGCGATTGCCCGAGAACGTAATGAGGCTCGGCACGCCGTTCGCGGCGGCTTCGTCAATCGCCGCGTTCATCGATTTCTCCAGCGCGGCGTGGTTGGCTATGGCGTTGAGGCCGTCGGGGATCGTGCTGCCCTGGAATTGATACATCGTGGGGACCAGCCCGTACTTCCTCAGCATCGGCCAGTCGGCGGGGCCGATCAGGTCGTATCCTTTGATGCCTTGGCGCGCGGCCTCCTTGCAAGTGTCCTCAAAGCTCATGTTCCGGCCGAACACGCCTCTGGTGACTGTTTGTTTCAAACGGGCGGCGGTTTGCGCGGGCGGCGGCGTCTGGGCCGCCATGGCGGGCAGCGCCAAAAGGGGGAATACGTCTCTGCGTCGCATGGGTTCACCTCGATTGAAAAGCTTAGCGCAAAGCGCGCCTGGCTTTCAGCTTTGTGCGCGACATGAAAGGGGTTCGCCTCACCCAAACACCCAAGTCCGCATCTTTTCCGTGTCGCACACCCCTTCGGCTCGGGCTGGCTGAAAGCCGATCGCCGACAGCTTTCAAACCGCTTCCGGCAGCGTTACGGTGAACTTGGAGCCTTTGCCTAACTGGCTTTCCACGCCCACCGAGCCATTCATGCGTTCGATGACGTGCTTGACGATGGAAAGACCCAGGCCCGTGCCGCCGACTTCCCGCGACCGCGCTTTGTCCACGCGGTAGAACCGCTCGAAGATGCGCGGCTGGTCCTCGGACGGAATCCCGATGCCCGTATCGGCGATGGTCACCTTGGCCTGGCCGTCGCCTGTCCGCGCGGCTTCGATGCGAACCTCGCCGCCGGGCCGGTTGAACTTGACGGCGTTGTCCAGCAGGTTCACGATCGCCTGCTCCAGGCGGATGCGATGGCCCAGGATGCGCGCGTCGTCCACGCGGCCCCAGTGGATGGTCACGCCGCGAACGCGCGCCTCGGATTCCACCACGCGCGCCGCCGCCTCCAGCGCGGCCGGGAGCGCCACCGGCTCAGACGGAAGGTCGGGCCGTCCCGACTCCAACTCCGAGAGCGTCAGCAAGTCGGAAGCGATGTTGTTCAGCCGGATCGAGTGCGCGCGTATGATCTCGACGAACTTGCGGTTGTTGTCGGGGTCTTCGAGAGCCCCGTCCAGCAGCGTCTCGGCGTACCCGCCGATGGCCGTAAGCGGCGTCCTGAGTTCGTGCGAGACGTTGGCCACGAAATCGCGGCGGACGCGCTCGAGCCGTTCCAGGTCGGTGACGTCGTGCAGCACCGCGATGGCCCCGCCCCTCGGCGAGCGCGTCAGCGGCGCGGCGTGGACGGCGTAGGAGCGCCCGCCCGCATCGGCCACCTGAAGCCTCTCCACCACCGACTTGCCGGTGACCACGGCCCGGCTGAGGATGTCCAGAAACACGGGGTCGCGCACGAGCTCGAGCACGGGGAGCCGTTCCGGAACCGGCGCGGAGGCGTTCACGGCGCGCGCGAACGCCGGGTTGCAGAACATCACCCGCATCTCGTTGTCCACCGCCAGCACGCCTTCCACCATGCTCGTCAGGATGGCCTCGCGGCGCGCCGATTCCACGCTCAGGCGGTCGATGAAATCGCGCAACCGCACGGCCGTGCGATTGAGCGAGGCCGCCAGCGCGCCCAGTTCGTCGTCCCCGTCGCGCGGCAACTCTTCGGAGGACCGCTCCTGCACCAGGTTGTCCGCGAAACGTTGCAGCCGGCGCACGCGCCGCGTGAAGCTCCGCGAAAACCAGAACGCCATGACCAGCGCGATCGCAGCCGCGACCAGCGAAATCCCAAGGATGCGCCAGCGCACCGCCGCCACGGCCTCGGTCAACTCAGCCCGCGGCGCCGCGAAGCGCAAGACGAAACCCGGCCGTCCACCGTAGGCAAGCGGAACGGCCACGTAGAAGAGGTCCCGGTCGATCGTAGCGCTGCGGCGGATGGCCATGCCGGCGCGGCCGGCGCAAGCGTCCAGAACCTCCGGACGCTGCCCGTGGTTCTCCATCGTCTCAGGGTCGTGTTGCGAATCGGCCAGCACGACGCCGCTACAATCGATCACCGTAATTCGCGCCGCCGCGCGCGGCTCGGCCGCCAGCGCCCAAGCTTCCAGACCGGCGCGCGGAACCGCGTCGAGTTCCCCTCGCAGAACCAGCGCTTCGGCTGTCAACTGGCGTTTCAAGGCGTCGCTCTGCTGGCTGGCGGCGTAGCGCGTCCAGTAGAAATCGACCGTGACGAGCGTCAGGGCGATTAGCGCGAGCGCGCTCAGCAAGAGTTTGCGAAAAACAGAACTGCGAAACGGCAACGAACGCCCCACTCCGAGAGGTTACAGGAGAGATTCTAGCATTCCGTTGTGGCGCGCGATTCATCGCGCCGGCGGCGGCTTCAGCCGGCGCCCGGACTCCGGCTGGCTGAAGCCAGCCGCGGCACGCTGAAGCGCAATGCCACTTAGTTCTCGGAGGCTGCCAATCCGGCGGAGGTCGTGGGGCAGGCTTTTCAGCCTGCGGACCCGCTTTCCAGCGGGTCCAGCCGGCCGGAAGGCCGGCTTGCGGGCAGGATTGCCCGCCCCACGATCC
>CAIRXZ010000013.1 GCA_903882645.1 uncultured Acidobacteriia bacterium
CCGCGCACAAGGCGATCTACCAAGTGCTGAGGATTCCGGAAATCATTATCGAGCCGGTAGGGAGCCGCATAGTCACTGAACGACCACGCAACTGATTGATTCCGCAGGGCCGCGCCCTCAATTATGTGGAAGTTGGGCTAGGCCGGGCTGCCTTTGGGCGGCGCGGGACATGATAACCTCCTCACTTGGGGGCTTCCATCCGATGAAGGTTAGACTGACATTGGTTTTGGCGCTGGCGCTTGCCGGCCATTTCGCCCTGGCTGGCGCGCAGGGGCCGGCGCAGGAACACTGGGTCGCCACGTGGGCCACCGCGCAGTTGCTGGCCCGCTTCCAGGCGGCTCCGCCTCCAGGGGTTCCTCCGGCCGCGCAACCCGCCACACCCGCGCAGCAGGCCGCGGCGTGGCTACAGGCCATCAACAGTCTGGGCTTCAACAATCAGACCGTGCGCATGATCGTTCGCACCAGCATCGGCGGCCGCCGGTTGCGCGTGACGCTGTCCAACGCCTTCGGCGGCGCCCCGGTGGCAGTCGGCGCGGCGCACATCGCGCTCCGCGCCAAGGATTCCGAAATCGTACCGGGCTCGGACCGGGCGTTGTCGTTTGGCGGCAAGCCGTCCTGCGCGCTCGGACCGGGAATGGTGATGTTGAGCGATCCGGTGGATCTGACTGTGCCGCCGTCCAGCGATCTCGCCGTCAGCCTCTACTTCCCCGGCCAAACCGGCCCGCCGACGTCGCACGCCACCGGCCTGCACACCACCTACGTCTCGACGGAGGGGGACGCCACTGGGCAAGCCGCGCTCGCCGGCGCGCTGACCACGCAATCGTATTACTGGCTCTCGGCCGTCGACGTGCTGGCGCCTGCCAACGCGGGGCTGATCGTGGCCTTCGGCGACTCCATCACGGACGGTGCCCGGTCGACCCCGGACACGAACCACAGTTGGCCGGCCTTGCTGGCCGCCAGGCTCGGGGCCAACAAGGCGACGGCCGGTTTCGCCGTGGCCAACGAGGGAATCGGCGGCAACCGCGTTCTGCGCGACGGGACCGGATCGAGCGCCCTGGCGCGTTTCGACCGCGACGCGCTGAGCCAGGCCGGCGTGAAGTGGGTGATGCTGCTCGAAGGCATAAACGACATTGGAAGGATCGCCACCGCCCCAGCGGAAGCGCCATCGGCCGAGGATCTCATTGCGGCGTACAAGCAGATCATCGAGCGCGCCCATACGCACGGCATCGCGGTGGTGGGTTGTACCCTAACGCCCTACGAAGGGGCGAGCTACAGCCGGGAGAGCGGGGAGGCGATTCGCGAGGCGGTCAACGCCTGGATTCGCACCGGCGGGGCCTTCGACGCCGTGGCCGATTTCGAAGCCGCCACGCGGGACCCCGCCAACCCGAAGCGCATCCGGGCCGACTTCGACCCCGGCGACCACCTGCATCCCAACGACGCCGGCTACCAAGCCATGGCGGACGCCGTCAACCTTTCGATTTTCACCGGAAAACCGCCCGCGCCGGCGGCAAAGAAACGATAGAGGCGCGGCCCGGCGTGGAACGCTGAGCGCGGCCAGTCCAAAATGGAGAGACTCCAGGGGAGCCGGCATACCACCCGCCAAGTACGCTAAACTAAGCGGTATCCTAGGCGGAGATCCTTGAAGCGGTTCGTCCTTCCAGCCATATTGGCGGTTGTTTCCTCAGGCAGCGCGGCCGTCCCGGAACAGGGGCAACTCGACGCCAATGCCACTCTGTTTACGGTCATGGCCGCGATCAACGCGGCCGGGTATTCCGCCGATCTCTCTTCGCCCAACAACAGCCCGCTGCGCAACCAGGTCCGCTCGGAGATTCTGGGGAGGAACCTGGCCTGTCTGCCGGCGTTGAAGGAGTTCTTCGAGGCCCATCACAAGCATGGGATGGACTCGGACACGGCCGAGTTGAGCCAGTACATCTCCTTCGCGCTGAGCGTGAAAGGGCCGCCGGATTTCGCGTTCGCGCAGCGCGATGTGGACATTCCGCCGGATGTGGTCCCCCTCAAGAACCTGTCTCCCTTGCTGGCCGTGTTTTACCGGCAAGCCAATATCGAAGACCTGTGGCGGCGCGCGCAGCCGGCCATCGACGTGGAGATCGCGCGGTTGCACGATGCGGCGTCCCAAGCCGTGCTGGAGGTGACGACATATTTGAGGCATGTACCCTCCGGGATCGACCACACTCACTTCCAGATCTATGTGGAACCGCTGGCCGCGCCCAACCAGATTCAGGCGCGCAGCTACGGGTACCAATTCACGGTGGTGGCGACGCCGGCGCCGCAGCCGCGCGCGTTCGACATCCGCCACGAGTATCTGCACTACCTGCTCGATCCGCTCTCGACGCTCGAACAGGAGACTCTGGACCGCAAGAAGATTCTGGCCGAGGAGGCCCAGCGGGCCCCCGCGTTGGACGCTTCCTTCAAAGAGGACTTCCTGCTGCTGACGACCGAGTCGCTGATCAAGGCCATCGAGGCGCGATTGGACCACAAGCCCGACGGTATCCAGCAAGCGCTTCGCCAGGGGTACATCCTGGCGCCCTTCTTCGCCGAGGAATTGCCGATTTACGAGAAGCAGGAACAACCGATGAAGTCCTTCTACGCCGACATGGTGAAGGCCATCGACTTGATGAGGGAAGTGAAGCGGCTGGACAGCGTGGAATTCGACAGGCAGGCCCCGGTGGCCGCGGCCGTGAGATCTCCGGCGCCGCCGCCAGCGCCGCCGCTCGCCGGCGCGGCGCAGACGCTGGATGAGGCGGAGCGCCTGTATTCGGCCGCCGTCGCGGCGCGCGGAGGAGACGCGGCGAACCTGGAACAGCCCAAGAAGCTCTATCTCGACGTTCTGCGCCAAACCGACAAACAGTCCGTGCACGCCGCCGCGTACTACGGCCTGGCGCGCATCGCGGCGCTCCAGAAAGACCCCGACACCGCCGAACAACTTTTTCAGAAGACGCTGGAGATGCAACCCGAGCCGCAGGTGAAGGCCTGGGCGCTGGTATACCTGGGGAGGCTTTCCCTGGCCGCGGGCGACAGCGAAGAAGCGGCCCGAAGTTTTCAAGAGGCTTTGAAAGTGGATGGGGCCCCCGATGCGGCGCGCAAGGCGGCCTCGGAAGCCCTTCAAAATCATCCGAAACAATAAGCGAGAATCGAAGGAGTTCCCAAGATGAAACGAACAATTCTTACCGGCATCCTGGCGCTGGCCGCCGGTGTTCCGGTACTCATGGCGCAAGCGAGGCCCGCGGGCCAACCGGCTCCAGCGGCCCAAGCGGCGCCGGCCGGCCAGGCCGCTCCGGCGGCTCCCAGCGGACCTCACGTCAAGTCGCCTGAAGAGATGACCGCGCTGAGGGCCCTGGTGGCCGCGCAAAATCAGGGCAACGCCGACGCAATCGTCAAGGCCGCCGAGGACTTCGTCACTCAGTTCGCCGACACGGAATTCAAGGAGATGGCTCTCAGCCTGGAGGCCGCGGCCTATCAGATGAAGAATGACGCCGCGAACGCGCAGGTCGCCTGGGGCCGAGTGGTCGCGGTGAACCCCAAGAGTCTTCAGGGCAACCTGAAGATGGGAGGCATTATCGCGGCGCAAACGCGGGACAAAGATCTGGACCGGGACGACAATCTCGCCCTGGCCGAGAAATACCTGAAGACCGCGATGGAGATCCTGAAGACGGCGCCAAAACCGAATCCGCAGATCACCGATCCGGACTGGGAAGTGGCAAAGAAGCAGATGGACGCGGAAGCGCACAACGGCCTGGGGTTGGTCGCGCTCACGCGAGCCAGCGCGAACAAGGATCCCGATCCCAAGAAGTACACGGCGGCCGTGGATGAATTCCAGATCGCGGCCAGCGAGGACCCGGATCTACTGACCTATTCGGCCCGGCTGGCAGCGGCGTATCAGAACGCAGGCAGGAGCGCCGATGCTATCGCGATATGCGACAAGCTCCTGGCCAACCCGCAGCTCAATCCGGCCATCAAGGACTTCATCACTAACAACGTGAGACCGGCCGCCACGAAGGCGCTCGCGGCGCCCGCGAAGTAGTCGTCCCGCCGCCATGCGCGCGGAGCTGGCATCCCTGGAGTTGCGGATCGGGCACCGGTTCTCCGACCCGGGGCTGCTGCGCCTCGCCTTGACCCACAGTTCGCTGGCCAATGAGACCCGCGCCGGTCGCGGGACTCCGGCCGGCGACAACGAACAGCTCGAGTTCCTCGGAGACGCCATCCTGGGATTTCTCGTTTCGGAGGCGCTGGTGCGCCGCAATCCCGATTTTCGGGAAGGCGAACTCTCCCGTCTGAAGGCGCACCTGGTGAGCGCGGTCCATCTGCACGGAGTAGCGCGCCGCCTGGAACTCGGACGCTACCTGGAGTTGGGCCGCAGCGAGGAAATGAGCGGCGGGCGCGCCAAGAAGACGCTGCTGGTGGACGCTCTGGAGGCGGTCATCGCCGCGACCTACCTGGATGCGGGGCTGGAAGCGGTCCGGGGTTTCATCGCCATGCACGTGATGGACGCGCCGGCCTCGACCGATGAGGATGCTGGAACGGACGTCCAGCCGGCCATCGTCGATTATAAGAGCGCCCTTCAGGAACTCGCCCAGGCCCGTAAGATGCCGCAGCCGCGCTACAGTATCGTGCGCGAACGGGGGCCGGAACATTCCAAGACGTTCACCGTGGAAGTGCGGGCGGGCAAGGACTGGACTGGCCAAGCCGAAGGCCGTACCAAGAAAGTCGCCGCGCAGAGGGCCGCGCGCGGAATCTACGAGCGCCTGCTTCAGGAAGCCGGGCCGGCCACGGACGCTCATCCGGAGCCGGTAGGGTAGACCTCCCGGCGTGCCCGCGCGCTGGGCAGGCGAGGCTTACCCCCGTGACTACACTGTAGTCACGGAAAAAAGTGAAGTAATTGAAAAAGAATAACTTGCTACCAGTCCCGTGACTACAGTGTAGTCACGGCCTACCCCACCGGCGGCTTCTTAACTTCGATCCCAGCCATCCGCTCGGTAAAGGTCACGATCGCGGAGTGATCCAGGTCGCCCTTGCCTTCGTTCATGAGCGCCATGAGCGACTGCTGAACCAGGCTGGTGAGCGGTAGGGAGACCTTCATGGACTCGGCCGCCAGCAGCGCGTTCCGGAGGTCCTTGTGGTGAAGCCGGATGCGAAATCCGGGTTTGAAATTGCGGGCAATCACCATAGGGGCCTTCGCGTTCAGCACCGTACTGCCCGCCAACCCGCCACTTACCGCCTTGAAGACCACCTCCGGATCGAGCCCGGCGCGCGTCGCCAGGACGAGAGCCTCGCCCATGGCGGCGATGTTGCACGCCACCATGATCTGGTTGGCGAGTTTGGTGACGTTGCCGGCTCCGACGGGCCCGGTCAGGACTACGCTCGATCCCATCGCCGCCAGGACCGGCCGCACCCGTTCGAACACGTCCGCGTCGCCGCCCACCATGATCGCCAGCGTTCCATCGACGGCCTTGGGCTCGCCGCCGCTCACCGGCGCGTCGAGAAATGCCACGCCGCGCTCCGCGCAAGCCGCGCCGACTTTCTGAGAGACCATCGGATTGATGGAACTCATGTCCACGACGATCGAACCTGGCCGCGCGCCCTCGAGCACGCCTCCGGGACCGAGAATCGCGCGCTCGACGTCGGGACCGTCGGGCAGCATCGCGATCACGATATCCGAGCGCTCCGCGACGTCCCTGGCGGAGCCGCCGCGCGCCGCCCCAGCGGCGGAAAGCTCGCCGGCCGGGCCGGGGACGACATCATAGACCACGAGACCGTAGCCGGCCTTCAAAAGGTTCCGCGACATGGGCTTGCCCATGATGCCGAGACCGATGAATCCAATCGTTTGAGACACGCTAGCCCTCCTGGCGCGGTATGAACTCATATTGTACGACGCAGGCAGGCCGGGGATTCACCGGCGGACCGGGGCCGCCGATTGCGATGCCGAAAATCGTGTTCAAATAGGCTGTCGGCTCTCAGCTTCTCGCCGCGGAGCGGCCGGGGCCGGCCGCCGATAGCTGGTTTTACCCATGTTTCTTTACGCTATTACCATTCTGGTTAGCGCCTTTTTGCTATTTCAGGTGCAGCCGGTGATCGCCAAGATCATCCTTCCCTGGTTCGGCGGGTCGGCCGCGGTTTGGACCTCGTGCATGTTGTTCTTCCAGTTGGCCCTGCTGCTGGGCTATCTCTATTCGCACGCCGTGGTCCGATACCTGAAGCCGCGCGCCCAGATGGTGACCCACGGGTGCCTGCTGCTGGCAAGCATGCTGGTCCTGCCGATCTATCCGAACGCTTCGTGGAAGCCCGCGGATCCGAGCGAGCCGCTGCTGCGGATCCTGGGGCTGCTGGCCGTGACGGTAGGGCTGCCCTACTTTCTGCTCTCGACCACCGGACCGCTGCTTCAGGCCTGGTACGCGCGACGCTTCAAGGGCGCGATGCCCTATCGCCTCTACGCCCTTTCCAACGCCGGCTCCATGTTCGCGCTGCTGAGCTATCCGGTGCTGTTCGAGCCGAAACTCGCCACTCACCACCAGGCGACGATATGGTCCATCGCCTATGTGGCGTTCGCCCTGCTGTGCGGCTTTGTGGCATTCCGGTCGGGCGCCACGCAGGCGGCGGAGAAGGAGGCCGGCGGCGAAGAAGGCGAGAAGCCCAGCCCGCAACTCTACGCTCTATGGCTGCTGCTCCCCGCATGCGCATCCGCGCTGCTGCTGGCCGTCACCAACTATCTTTCGCAAAACGTGGCGGCCATACCCCTGTTGTGGGTGCTGCCGTTGAGCGTCTATCTGCTCTCCTTCATCCTGTGTTTCGAAAGCGCGGGCTGGTACCGCCGCAACCCGTACCTGCAACTGCTCGCGGTGGCGCTCGGATGCATGGCGTACTCCATGTTTGTCGACAACGCCGGCAACCAGCCAATCAAAGTCGGGATTCCGCTCTTCCTCATGGGGCTGTTCACCTGCTGCATGGTTTGCCACGGCGAGTTGGCCCGCTTGAAGCCGCACCCGCGCTACCTCACCCATTTCTACCTGATGATTTCGGCGGGCGGAGCGGTGGGCGGACTGCTGGTCGGGCTGGTCGCGCCGCAGTTGTTCAACGCGTACTATGAGCTGCCGGCGGGGCTGGTGGCTTGCGGAGCGCTGGCAATCGTCGTACTGCGAACCTATCCGGACCCGCAGTGGCTGCGCAACCTGCTGCCGGCCCCGCGGTTCCTGGCGGCGGTGGTGGCGCTGGCCGCCGGGGGCTACCTGGGATACGCGAAACGGGATTGGTACACCGGCCAGGCGCACAATCTGGCTGGCTGGGTGCGCAACGGCTGGGAGCCCTCGGAGCAGTTCGATCAAATCGTACTGGCGGTGACGCTGGTGGCCGCCGCCGCGCTGGCGCTCGCGCTTCTGCGCGGCGACCCGAAGCTGCGCTGGATGCGCCGATGGGGACAGTGGGGGGCGTTGGGTGCCGAGTTTTTGGCGGTCGTGCTGGCCGGCTACATCGGCTACCAGACCCGCGACGCTAACGGCGGAAACCGCCTGATGGTGCGGAATTTCTATGGGGGTCTGAAGGTCCGCGACTCCGGGCCGTTCACGGACATGGACGCGACCCGCGGCCTGACGCATGGCACCATCAACCACGGCGAGCAGTATCTCAACCCGGCGCGGCAGTCCTTGCCCACCACCTACTACGGTCCCAACACGGGAGTCGGCTTGGCGGTCCGCTCCAAGCAGGCGGGCGGCGCCATCCGGCTGGGGGTCATCGGGCTCGGTACCGGCACCATGGCGGCCTACGGGCGGGAGGGCGATTACGTCCGCTTCTACGAAATCAATCCTCTTGTGCTGCGCATGAGCCTGCCGGACCCGCCGGACAAGCCGCCTCAGTTCACGTTCCTCCGCTACTGCAAGGCCAAGCGCGAGGTGGCCATGGGCGATGCGCGCCTCTCGCTCGAGCGCGAAGCTCCCCAGAACTTCGACGTGCTGGTGGTGGACGCGTTTTCGAGCGACTCGATTCCCGTACACCTGCTCACATGGGAGGCCATGAAGCTGTACTTCCACCACCTGAAGCCGGACGGGATTCTGGCGGTCCACATTTCGAACCGTTACCTCGACCTGGAGCCGGTGGTGGAAAGCGAGAGCCGCGCGCTCGGCAAGATGGCGCGCACGGTCGATACCGAGGACGACAACTCGCAGGATGTCTTCGCCGCCACCTGGGTGCTATTGACGACGCCGGCCGCCGGCTTCGACAAAATGATCGAGGACGCGTCGAAGCCAGCCGAAGCCACGCGCAAAGTCAGGCTTTGGACCGACGATTACAGCAACCTGTTCCAGATTCTGAAGTAGGGGTGCGGACACGCCCGGCCCGCGCCGGCTCGTGGCTACTGGATCGTGGCGACGATGTCCTGCGCGAGGGCTTCCAGATCGCGATGCTCGACCAACTGCGAGAATATCTCCTCGAGCGACGGGACATCCATCAGATCCCGCAGGCTCGCTACCGAATCGTTCGCCATGATCCTGCCCCTGTATATAATGACCACCCGTTCGCAAACCTTCTCCACCACTTCGAGCACGTGCGAGATGTAGAGAATCGTCTTTCCCTGCCGGGCCAGTGCTTTGAGAAGGTGCTTGAACAATAGCGCGGAGGTGACGTCGATGCCGGATAGCGGCTCGTCCAGAATCAGCACGTCCGGATCGTGCAGCAGCGCGGCCGAAATCAGTACGCGCTGCTTCATCCCCTTCGAATAGGTCGAGATGGGCGCATAGCGGTAAGCGCCCAGCGACAACAGTTCAAGCAGGCTGTTGGCCTTGCGATCCACCACGTCGAGCGGCAGGCCGCGCAGTTGGCCCATGAGCTGCAGATACTCGAGTCCCGTGAGGTACGAATACAGGATGGCCTCCTCGGGGACGTAGCCCAGCCGCCGGCGGAAGCCGATGAGGTCGTCCCGAACGTCCTTGCCATCCAGCAGCACCTTGCCGGAAGTCGGCTCGATCAGGCCGGTGATGATCTTCACCGTAGTCGACTTGCCCGAGCCGTTCGGGCCCAGATAGCCGGTCACTTCGCCGGCTCCTACGGAGAAGCTGACGTCATTGACCACGGCGGCGTTGCGGTAGCGTTTGGTCAGTCTCTGAATCTCGAGCATTGGCATTCTCCTCTACTCCGAAGTCAGGCCGAGAGTGCGGACCACCGGGTCGCCCGGGTCCTCGTAGTCGAGCGTCGCGGGGCCGGCCGTGGACCGCTCACGCCAACGCGCAAACAGCAGCCAACCAAGCAGCCCCGCGCAAAGGAACGCCACGGCCGCGGGAGGCCGCCCGGCCAGCCACGATTCCAGTCCCGCCATCAGGCGGCTGTAAGTGGTGAACCCGAAGATATAAATAAATGTGAGCGCCACAAGGTTCACCTTGCCGGGCAGGTGGGCGCACGTGAACGGAACCTTGCGGAAGCCGAAGAACATTGTCTCCATCACCGCCACGGAGAGCAGAACGCCGAATGCCAGATGGAACATCGCCGCCGCGGGCGGAAAGCAGGCGAGCTCCACGGGAGCGAGCGCCGCGAACAACGGCAGGATGGCGCAGACCACGATCCACTTCCGGGTGGCGGCGAGATACTCGGTTGCGCGGGCAGTCTCTCCAACCTGAAATGCCCAGTTCGCGTCGAGCTCGGCCGGGAAGTTGAAGGCCGCCCGCAGCCCGGAGATCAGCACGAAGGAGAGCGTGAGCGGCAGACGCAGCAGCCCGGATGGACCCGAGCCCAGCGTCATCACCGCCAGGGCCGCCCCGAATCCGCCGTACGTGGCAAGAAAGAGCCGGTGTTTCACGCTGCGGGTGATGGTTTGTCCGATGAAGTGGAACACGGCGCACTCGACCGGGCGCTTCAGCAGCCGCGGGGCGGCCGCGCGCGCGATCCATCCACGCAGGCGTCCTGGGCCGGAGGGGCTGGGCGCGGGCGCCTCGGTCATCCGGCGCGCGTGCCGCCGGTACAGAGGCAGATAGGTGAGGAGGAAGACGGCCGCCGAGATCCACAGCGCCTTGATGGCGATGCCGCCCAGCGCCAGCAGGGTTGGATCGTGAGTGGCCGGCCGCAGGCGCTCGTACAACCCGATGAACCAGAAGCCGGGGAAGTAGTAGAGCCACGGGCTGTGTCTCATGATGAGCGGGTGGACCATCCGACCCATCAAAGTGGTGAGGACCAGCAGCATCACGAGCGCGCCCATGAGGACCGTCTGGATAGCCACCGAGACGCGGCGGTAAAGGTTGCCGCTCAGGAACGTAATCAGAACCCCCTGAAGAGCGGCCAGGGCCATCGCCGAAAACAATCCGCCCGCCAGCAGCGCCGTAACGTGGGCGAACAGGATGCCGAAGTAATCGGGCCCGCCATCGACCCCCGGCCACAACAGCATGCCAAAGCCGTTGATATCCACCAGGAAAATGCCGAGGAAGATGCCCAGCGCCGCCGCCTTGGCCAGGAACAGGACCGGAAGGCGCAGCGGCAGCGGCGTCAGGATCTGGTAGTCGCGCCGGTCGGGAAACAGTGCGTCCCACTCGAAGACCATGATGAAGCCCATGACGATCATGGAATACAGCAGGAAGATGTAGCGCACCCAGACCAGCTCCCACCTCACCAGCGTGAGAGGACGGAATATGATCACGAAAAACGCGCTGGGAACCGCCAGAATGCCGAGCGTCTGCACAACATTGGCCTGCGGATCGCCCTGGGGCGAGAGCGACTCGGTATCGAAGAACCGGCCGAAGAAATGGCGCACAAGCTCGCGGAATGGGCTTGGTTCTCCGCTCCGCGCGATCTCTCGTTGTTCCAGCATGCACGGTTCGACGCTGGCAAGGCGGCGTTTGTTCCGGTCCGGACTATTCACCGCCGCCGAGCGCCTTGCGCGCTCCGAGCAACATCTGCGCCAGATCGCTCTTGGCGTAGACCTTGCCTTTCAGGACTACGGCCGCGATCCGCCTGGTATTCGCGATATCCGCCAAGGGGTCGCCTTCGAGCAACACCATGTCGGCAGCCTTGTCTGCCGCTATGCTTCCCATCCCGTTGGCTGCGCCGAGGTACTCCGCTGGCCGGATCGTCGCTGAGCGGAGCGCATCCATCGGCGTGAGGCCTGCCTTCACCAGCAATTCGAGCTCATCGTGCAGACCCGAACCGGGGAACACGTACGGGTTGGGCGTGTCGGTCCCTGCCAGGATCTTCACTCCCGCTTTGTGCATGGCCCCTACCAGCGTCAGCTCACGCTCGAACTGGCGCCTTCGCGCGGCCGCGTCGGGCTTGGCCATGTCCGCGAGCAGTCCCCGCCAAATCTGCCGGATCGACGCCGGGACTTGGCGGATGCGCTCGTCCTTCTCGAATTCCGCATCCCCGGCGTATGCCACCGTTCGGAGGGCTACCAGCGTGGGGGTCTGCCAGGTTCCGTTGGCGGCGAACTTCGCGAACAGAGCCGCGGCTTTCCGCGGATCGTAGGACTCGGCCGCCGCGCGCATCGAGTCTCCGAATTTCGCGCCGTCACGCGCAAATTCCGCCTCCCGGGAAGAGCACGAAGCGAAGACTCCCAGCAGGTGCTCGATGCTTCTCTGCCCGGCGTCGGAAGCCTCCACGGCGGTCACGCCGTTCGGTACGTGCCCCGCAAACGGCAACCCCGCCTTCTGCGCCTCATCCGCGATCGCGAAGTAGGTCTCGCGCGAGAGCAGGCTGTACACCTTGATGAAGTCCACGCCCCCGTCCTTCAGCCGGCGCACGGCGGCGCGCCCCTGCTCGGGATTCGCGCACGCGATCGATCCCGGCCAGTACGCCGGCGCACCATCCAGGATCGGGCCGGACGCCACCACCTCCGGCCCCGCCAGCGTCCCGGCGGCGACGGCCGCGCGCAACTCCCGGATTGCGCCGAGGTCGTCGAACATACTGCGCACCCCGCTGATGCCGCGGGCGACGAAGTTCGGCGCGAAGAACACCCGCGCGGCCGGGTCTTGGGTTCCAGGGGGCAGCGCCGAGAACATGTGGACGTGCATGTCCCACAGCCCGGGGATCAGGAACTTGCCCCGGCCGTCCACGATTTGGGAGCCGCGCGGCACGGTAACGCGGGCCGCCTGCCGCACGGCCGAAATGCGGCCGCCGGCGACTACCACCGTCATGTCCGGCCGCGAACGTCCCGCCTCAACGTCGATGACGGTAACGTGCGTCACCGCTACCGGCTGCGCATGCGCCAGAAGCGCGCCCGCCGCGAGAGCGATCAGGAGTTTCATCCTAGCGCCGCCTGGTCTCTTTGCAGGGGCCGGGCATGCCCGGCTGATGACGCCGGAAGGCGTCATCGCGGGCCAAAAAAGCCCGCCCCACGTGTGGCAGCATCCCCCCGCTACTTCTCCTTTTTCATCCGCACTTTCCAACTTATGCCGTCCTGGTTCGTGAGCAGCGCCGTGCCGGAAATGGCGTCATCCGTTACGTCAAGCTGAAATGCCAGCTCGAGCGCGCCGGTGGTCACGTTGAATGTCAGCTTGCCGCCTTCCAGCCTGGCGTTCTTGATTTCCCATTGGACATCGCGCTTGGGACCCGTCGTACCGGTAATCGATCCGCCGCTTTGCTTCAGGGTCATGAAATGGTCATCGGTGATCGGCCCGCGCGGGTTGTGGGTGCACGACAAAAAAGTGGGTAATCAGGCGGCTCGGGAACGGGTTTCCCAGTAGTCTTCGAACCTGTGGCTAAGGCGGCAGCAGCGCAAAGCGATGATGGCATTGGCGCCGGCGACAGTCCAGAACGACCCGGAGCG
>CAIRXZ010000014.1 GCA_903882645.1 uncultured Acidobacteriia bacterium
ACTACGCCACTCGATATGCACCGCTGGTACAGCCCGAAAGCGTCGTCGCGTGTCTGATCCATACAACTGAAACATAGATCAGTACTTATGTTTTGGCCAGGGCCTATTTAAGTGGCATTGGGCGGAACCGCCTGCCCCACCGCTACAAACGCAGGGCTTCCAGAGGTGGCGCAGGCGGTTTCGCCTGCGTTTCGCGATTATTTCTCAGCTTCTCATCCTTCAGCCGTCAGCTTGAGGGGCGGGAGTGCGCAGGCGATACGCGCGGCGCGTCGCCCGGTCAATTCCGCGCGCGGAGCGCCGCAAGCGCGTCTGCGCGTCTTTGCCTTCCTTGCCGCCGAAGGGCGGGTTGGTGAGCACGACGTCGTAGAGCGCGGGCGGGTCCTGGAACAGGCCGCCGTAGGTCTCCTGGCCGGGTTGCCCTTCTCGCCCATCTTCAACTGAGGCCGCAAGCCGACTTGCCGGAGACTGAACCTCCGGGCTGGAGGTGGTGTACAATTGTACACGGATGCAGGTGGAATGGGATCCCGGCAAAGCGCAACTGAATGCACGCAAGCACGGGGTTGCGTTGGCCGATGCTGTCGCCGTCCTCGAAGACGAGATGGCGCTGACGATGCTCGACCCTTTCTCGGAAGACGAGGAACGATGGATAACGCTCGGCCTGGATGCATTTGGCCGGGTGCTCGTGGTTGTTTACACTTGGCGCGGCGAGCGGGGTGCGTTTGATCTCGGCGCGCAGCGCGACGCCGCGCGAGAGGCGACGGTATGAGGAGCGCAATGAAACGTGAATACGATTTCTCAAAAGCGAAGCGTGGGCCCGTGATACCGGTCCCGAAGGGAAAGACCAGGATTACGATCCGTCTGGATGAGGACGTAATTGCCTGGTTCCGCAATCAGGTCGAAAAGGCCGCTGGCGGTAACTATCAGCGCCTGATCAACGATGCCCTCCGCCAATTCATCGCGCGCGCCCAAGATCCTCTGGAGGAAACCCTGCGCCGCGTGGTCCGCGAAGAGATCCGCCGAGCCAGTTAGTAATGCCGCCCCGCCGCGCATCGCCGGGCTGAAGACGACTTGGCATTAAACCGGTCCTCGCAGCCGTCCCGCCTCTCACCAGGAGCGGAACTGCCCTAATTATCCGACGGCCTCTCGATGTGGTCGATCACAAGCACCTCGACCGGACCCTTACCCTTTTCCAGCTTTAGTCCCACGTCCGACAAGGCTCCGGCAAGCGTTGGAGCGAGGACCTGGTCAGGATCGGGCGTCCGGTCCTCAGGCATGAACAGCAGATTCAGGTCGTAGGTTCCAGTGAGGCCCGTGTGGTCCGCAAGCGGCGAGCGCAACGAATCCCCGACCTGGGCGGCTATCTTCTCCATAGTGGCGGCGCAACAAACCAAGTGCGCACCCTCACGCCACAAAGACATCCCGCATGTGCCTGGGGTCTGACTGTATGGCCTGTCTTCAATGGTGAGCTTCACGGGGTTTTTGCCAGTGGACGGCGTCAGCTTGAGCTTCCCCTTGCGGAGCGCCAAGACATACTCCGGCATCTCTCTCGTCTCGCGATGCACTTGAAGCTTGAACCGGTCCGCCAGCAGCGACTGAAACATCAGGCGAACTTGATCGTCCGTCGCGTCGGGCGCCGTTCGCGCGTCTACGTCAAGCCATCTCCACTCGTCCGGCCAGCCGGGAATCCCCGCCAATTGATAGCTCCCTTGGAGGCGATAGGCATAGATAATCAAGCTGCCAACCTGCGTGTTATACATCGTGACCAGCGTGCCGGACCGGCGCGGCACGAAGTCGGACCGCCCGTTGGAGGTGTTCCGCTTGACCGAAGCCACTTCAAATGCAGGACGAGCTTCTGGTTGGGCAAACGCCATACCGAACATGAGGAAGAGAACTCCTGAGATGCCGGCTATTGAAAATGCTCTCAGTTCATGGGCTTCCATATCCCAGAAGACGCTGCAAAGTCGTCGCACGTTTAGGCTAATCAGACCCTTTCTGATCGGCCGGGGAGGCGCGGCATCAGTGTCAACTTGGCCGCACTGTGCGCGACCCTAGCCCTGGCGACGCCGTTGCCGAGGTTCAGCGGGCGTGGGGAGATCGGAAAGGGGGCGCGGGGCCTTGGTGAGTCCGGTAGTGCAGTCGAACCCGACGAACAAATGACCGTTGGTGGCGATCACGAAGGGTACGTTCAGCCGCTTGCAGGCGAGGCCGTACCACTTGGCCTGCTCCAGGCCGGCGGCCGGAGGGAGGTGTTCGGCTTTGGCTTCGAGGACGGCGACGGCTACGGGCTGGGTGTCGGGATTGACCTTGACGCGAAGGGTGTAGTCGGTGCGGCCACGGCCGCGCCGCTTGGCTCTGCCGTCGATGATCTCGATGGCGCCGGCGGTCTCCTCGCGCTTGATCAGGTCCTCGATCCAGCCGCGCCGATGCAGCGCGGGGTCGATGAGTTTCGCCCTGGTATCCGCTTCGCTGAGAGGCACTTGGCGTTTCCACCGGATGGTGGTTCCGAATACAACACGGTAGCAGGGATGAAGATGGGCGTGGGATGTCGCGTGGGTGCGACATAGAAGTGGGGCCAGGCCTTCGGGCCTGCCGCCGGGCTTTGGCCCGGCGTGGCGCGAGGACACGAAGAACGCCGGCTCAAAAGCCGGCGGCAGCCCGAAAGGGCTGGCCCCACAAGAGCGCCCGGCCTTGCGTGCAGATACGCTCAGATTGCCCGAATTCCCTCGGGATTTACAGCCCCATCCCTTCCAAGTCGCGCACCCTGCATTGGCCGGCGATTTGCGCCCGCTGCTCCGCCCCGCTATACTAACTAATTGAACTAGAATGCCGAAGCGTACTTTTCAACCGAACAATCGCCACCGGGCGAAGACGCATGGATTTCGCAGCCGCATGGAGACCAAGAATGGGCGTGCGGTGCTCGCGCGGCGCCGCGCCCGGGGGCGGAAGAAACTCACTGTCAGTTCCGAAAGGTAGTATCCATCGCTGGTTTTCCTAAACGTGTTCGTCTGCTGCGGTCGAAGGATTTCCGAAGAGTCTACGACGGAGGATCGCGCTATTCCGGCCCTCTGTTCGCGGCTTTTTGCGTCCGCGAAGCGCGGCCGGAAGGCCCCCGGGTTGGATTCACCACGCCGCGCGCGCTGGGCAAGGCCGTGGCGCGGAACCGCATCAGGCGGCGAGTCCGCGAGGCCGTCCGCCTGCTGCTCGACGGGCTGAACCCACAGTGGTCTATCGTCATCAATCCACGGCGCAAGGCGTTGGACGCTCCGGCGGCGGAGTTGCGGCGCGAGGTGGAAAAGCTGTTTCTGCGCTGCAATGGCTCGTAACCGGCGCGCTCCGCCTGTACAAGTTCTGCGTGTCCCCCATTTTGCCTTCGGCCTGCCGTTTCCATCCGACCTGCTCGGAGTACATGATCGAAGCGGTCGGGCGGTACGGCGCGGCCAGGGGGGTGTGGATGGGGTTGCGCCGTTTGGCGCGCTGCCATCCGTTTCACGCGGGGGGGTTCGACCCTGTCCGGTAGGGTGAATGCGATCCGGAACCGCGGGAGCGGTGGAACGGGAACAAGGCGGGCTTCGAGGCTCGTCTTAGATAACAGGATTTCAGAATGGCCGAAACGGTAAATAGCGGCGGCGGGGGACAGCCGCGCAAGGAAATGTCCATGGAAATCCGGCTGCTGCTGGCTTTCCTGCTGGCGGGCGCGGTGATGTTCCTCTCGACTTCCCTGTTCAAGTCTCCGGCGCCGGCGACCCCCGCCAAGAATCCCCCGTCCGTTCAAACCGAGGCGGCTCCGCCCGCCCCCGGCCAGCCTCCCGCCGAGATCGCCGCGCCCGAAGCTCAAGCCGCCCTTCCCGCTTCGCCGGCCACGCTTCAGAACAGCCTTCCCCCGCTGCCCATCGACACGGATCTGTTCACGGTGGTTTTGAGCAACCAGGGCGCGACCGTGAAGAGCTGGAAGCTCAAGAAGTACAAGGGGGACGACAACAAGCCTATGGATCTGGTCAACCAGGCCGCCGGGATCGAGCGCCCGTTCTCGTCTTATATCCCAGGCCAGGACGCCATCGCCAAAACCGTCAACTGGGCTTACTACGAGCAGGCGGCCGACCCCGACGGCCTGGGGGCCGTCTACACGTTTTCCAATGGCCGCGTCACGGTCCGCAAGACGTTCCGCTTCCAAAAGGACAGCTACATTTCGCACGTCTCGAGCGCGGTAACCATCGACGGCAAGCCGGTTCCCAACATGATCGAGTGGCGGGGCGGCTTCGGCGATCTCGCGCTCTCCAACGCCGCCTCGAACGGGCGCGCCCTCTATTTCGACGTGCCCGCGAACAAGCTCACCGAGCAGCGGTCCAACGTGGCCAAGAACGGGCCAGTCTCCTCGACCGGCAATTACTCCTTCGCCGGGCTTGCCGATACGTATTTCGCGGCCGTCTTCCTGCCCCAAAGCAATCTGGCCATGCAGGAGACCACCTTCACCGACCAGGTCCCGGCCGCCCCCGACGCGGCCAAGGCTGGCTTCACGGGCGTGGCGGTTTCCGACGGCGGCGAAAACAGTTTCGAGGTCTTCGCCGGCCCGAAGGACTACGACCTGCTCACCCGCATCAACCCGAAGCTCCAGCAGATGATCGATTTCGGGTGGCTCGCCTTCCTGGCCAAGCCCTTGTTCCTGATCACCAACTGGTTCAACGACGCGTGGGTTCACAGCTTCGGCTGGTCCATCGTGGCGGTCACGATCGTGCTGAACATGATTCTGTTCCCGATCAAGCTCTCCAACATGAAGTCGATGCGGAAAATGCAGGCGCTCAAGCCGCAGATCGACGTCATCAACGCGAAGTACAAGAGCATCAGCCTGCGCGACCCAAAGAAAGCGGAGCAGAACCAGGAGGTGATGGCCCTCTACAAGAAGAACGGGGTGAACCCCATGGGCGGGTGCTTCCCCATGCTGTTGCAGATTCCGTTCTTCTTCGCGTTCTACAAGGTGTTCACGGTTTCGGTGGAGATGCGCGGCGCGAACTGGCTGTGGGTGACGGATTTGTCGCGGCCCGAACTGCTCCCCATCCACATTCTGCCCATCATCATGATCGCCAGCCAGTTCGTGATGCAGAAAATGACGCCGCAGCCCTCCGGCGATCCCAGCCAGCAGAAGATGATGATGTTCATGCCGCTCATTTTCGGCTTTATGTTCTATAATTTCCCGAGCGGCCTGGTGTTATACTACTTGACCAGCAATCTGGTGAGCATGGGGCAGCAGTGGTTCTTCAACCATACCGCGGCGGCGGAAGAAGCCGCCCGCTCGGTGGAACCCCCCAAGAAAAAGAACGTCAGGAAATAACCCGTGAGCCAGCGAAACTACACCGTGGCCTCGATCGGTTCCCGGATCGACGGCTTTCTGCGGCCGGTCCTCGATGCCGCAGGCTTCAAGGTCCGCTACGAGATTCAGGATGGGGAGGCGGCCGAGAGCGATTTCGAAACGCCCGACGTGGTGGTGAAGTTCTCCGGTCCGGACGTCGACCTGCTGCTCTCAAACCGCGCCGAGCTGCTGCTGGCCCTGGAGCACGTCACCATGGAGATGCTGCGGATGCCCTCCGAGCATCACTCGCGTATTTCGTTCGACGCCAACGATTACCGGGCGCTGCGCATCGAGGAGCTGCGGCTTAGCGCCGTGACGGTGGCCGAGAAAGTCAAGCGCACGGGCGCGCCGTTTCGCTTCAACCCCATGAACAGCCGCGAGCGCCGCGTGCTTCACCTGGCCTTGCGCGGCGAGACCTCCTTGCGCAGCGAAAGCTCCGGCTCGGGTCCGGCCCGTCACGTGGTGGTATACCCCGCCGGGATGGCCAGTCTGCCCGAGCCGCCCGCGGCATACGAACCGCGCCGTTCCGCCCCCCGCGGCCGCGGCCCGCGAAGATGAGCACTCCGTGGAGCGAGCCTCCGGCTTGCCATGCCGCCATTCCTGGCGGCATCTTTTCCATGGCTCGCGAATGCCCGCAAGAATGCGGGCATGGCAGGCCGGAGGCCCACTCCACAGAATTCAGCCGCCGGCGCAGCCCGCGCAAAGCTGATGGCTGATAGCTGAAGGCTGACGGCTTTCTTATGCTCGACTCCATCGTCGCCATCTCCACCCCGCCTGGGCGCGGCGGGCTGGGGATCGTGCGCTTGTCCGGGCCGGAGGCCCGCGCCATCGCCGAACGCATTCTCCGCTTCCCCGCCGATGCCGCGTGGCGCCCTTGGAGCGCCCGCCTGGGCGAGCTGCCGGACCGTGCCGGCCACCCAATCGATCAGGTCGTCGTCACGTTCTTCGAGAGCCCCCGTTCCTACACCGGCGAGGACGTCGTCGAGATCTCCTGCCACGGCTCTCCGGTCGTGCTGCGGCACGCCGTCGAGCGGGCGGTGGAGGCCGGAGCGCGCCTGGCCGAGCCCGGGGAATTCACGCTGCGCGCGTTCCTCAGCGGCCGGCTCGATCTGCCGCGCGCCGAAGCCGTCCGCGATCTGATTGAAGCCACCACGCTTTACCAAGCGCGCGTCGCGGCGCAGCAGGCGGGCGGTTCGGTTTCGCGCCGCATCGCCCCGCTCAAGGAACAGCTCCTGGAACTGATCGCGCTCCTCGAAGCCGGCATCGATTTCGCCGAGGACGATGTGAGCGTCGCCGACGCCGCCGAGATCCTGCGCCGGCTCGACCCCGTTTTGGACGCGGCGCGCGCGCTGGCCGCGAGTTACCAATACGGCGCGCTGGTACACTCCGGCCTGACGCTCGCGATCGTGGGCCGCCCGAACGTCGGGAAGAGCAGCCTGTTCAACGCCCTGTTGGAACAGGACCGCGCCATCGTCACGGACATTCCCGGCGCCACGCGCGACCTGGTTTCCGAGACGGTCTCGATCGGCGGCATTCCCGTGAAACTGTGCGACACGGCGGGCATCCGCGAAACCGCCGAGTTGGTGGAATCGCTGGGCGTCGAGCGCAGTTTCCAGGCCATGGCGGACGCCGATCTGACGCTGGTGGTGATCGACCTTTCGGAGGTCCCCGGCGACCAGGACCATGCGCTGATCGCGCGCGCGCAAGCCCAGGGCCGATGGCTCCTGGTGGGTAACAAGAGCGATCTGGGCAACGCCGGCCTCGAGGCTTGCCCATCCGCCATTCCCGTGTCCGCCCTCACTCGGGACGGCATCCCCCGGTTGCGCGAAGCGATTCCGGAAGCCGTCGCCCCAAGGGGCGCGTTCGAGCGGGAAACCGGCTTCATCACCAGCCTGCGCCATGAGCGGCTGCTGAGGGAATCGGCCGCGTGCCTGGAAAAAGCCCGCGGCGCGGTGGAGGCCGGCATCCCGCACGAAATGCTGCTGCTCGATCTGTACTCCGCGCTCGAAGCCATCGGCGCCATCACCGGCGCCACTACCGCCGACGACATTCTCAACCGCATTTTCTCGACCTTCTGCATTGGAAAGTAGCGGCTCTGTTGCCCGCGGGCGGCCGCATCGCCGGGTGGCGGACACGATCGCCGCCGTTTCAATGCCCGGCCCTGATATGATTGGGGCGAAGCGATGAGTCTCGTCCGGTCCCTGTTCTTCACCACCCCGCTGATCGCGCTCTCTACCATCGCGATGGGAACGCTATCGCTCCTCGCTTCCTTCTTCGACCGCACCGGGAATTCGCAACATGCCATCGCGCGAATCTGGGCGAGGATGCTGCTGGCGGTGAGCTTCATCCGCGTCCGCGCGGAAGGGATCGAGAAGCTCGACCCCGCCGGCGGCTACGTGTTTGTGGCCAACCACTCCAGCTTCATGGACATCCCCGCGATTCTGGCGCTGCTGCCGCACCAGTTCCGGTTCTTCGCCAAGGCCGGGCTTTATGGCATCCCGTTTCTGGGCACGCACCTGCGGCGCGCGGGCCATTTGCCGGTGGACCGTTCGAGCGCGCGGGCGTCGCTCAAGAGCATGAGCGCGGGAGCCCGCATGATCGGCGCGCGCGGCGTGTCCGTTCTCCTCTTCCCCGAGGGCGGCCGCGCGCCCGAAGGGCTGCGCGAGTTCAAGGAAGGCGCGGCCTACATTGCGATCAAGGCCGGCGTCCCCATCGTGCCCATCGCCCTGGTGGGAATGCGGCTGCTGCTGCCGATGGGATCGATCCACGTCCGCGCCGGCCGCGCGCTCCTGCTGGTTGGCGACCCCATCCCCACCAAAGATATGCCAGTCTCGGAGCGCGGGGAGTTGAACCAGCGGCTGTACCGGGAGATCGCGCGGATGCTCGAAACGCCCGCCCCGGCGTGAGCCGCCGGCGTTCGCCCACTGTCCCCTCACCTGGCCCGCGCGCGCTGCCCCAGCGGCGTTACCGGGTCCAGGAACGTCCAGAAGACCACGCCGGTCAGGTAGACGGCGGCGGAGACGTAGAACGTCAGGTTCCAACTGCCGGTGTGCTTGAGCATGAAGGCGATCGCGATGGGCGAGAGCGCGCCGCCGATGTTTCCCCACATGTTCATCGCGCCGGAAAGCGTTCCGGCGTATTCGCCGCCGATGTCCGCGGCGGAGGACCAGGCCACCGGCATCACCAGGTCGTTCGAGAAACTCGCCATGCCGATGGCCAGCATGGCGGCCACCGGATTGCGCATCCTGGTCGAAAGGAATAGAAACCCGGCCGCGCCCGCGAACCCCAGGCGGGCGACCATGCGCCGCGCCCGGCCGGCGTCGTTGGCGGCGCGCGCCAGGCGCGTCACAAGAAACACGCTGGCCGGGTTGCCCAGCCCGCCCATGAACAGAGGCAGAATGCTGAGCAGCGCCGTGGCCGCGATCGCCAGATGCCGCTCCTCCCGCAGATAGGTGGGCAGCCAGGTGGTGTTGAAGTACCAGCCGTAGTTGAGCGCGAAGAACTGCCAGCACAACATCCAGAACTGGCGCGAGCTTAACAGCCGGCTCCACGGGACGCGTGGATGACCCGTCGCGGATCTCGCGCCGCCGCGGATCAGATCCCGCTCCGCATCGTTCATCTTCGGGTGCGTCATGGGGTCGGCGCGATACCAAAAAAAGAAAATGGCGGTCCACACCACGCCTACGCAGCCGAAAATCTCGAACCCGCGGCGCCATCCGACCCACGTCATGACCAGCGCCACCAGCGGCGGGGTGAATGCCCCGCCCCACCGCGCCGCCAGCCAAACGGCGCCTTGGGCGCGCGGCCGCTCCCGCTCCGGCAGCCAGATTGTGAAGATCTTGGTCAGATTGGGAAAGCAGCCCGCCTCGCCCGCTCCGAACAGGAAACGCGTGACCGTAAGCGACGCCTGACTCCACGCCCAGCCGGTCGCGGCCGTGAAGAACGACCACCACAGCACCACTCGGATCAGGACCTTGCGGGGGCCGATCCAGTCTCCGAGAAACCCACCGGGCACTTCAAACAACGCGTAACCGATGTTGAACGCCATGAACGCCAGTCCCATCTGGATGGCGGACAGGCCCAGATCGCGCCGTATTTCCGGGGCGGCGAAGGAGATGCACACTCGATCGAGGTAGGTGATGACCGCCAGGGCAACCGCGAGAACCACCACCCGGTAACGAACGCGCGTCGGCCGCATAAGTTCGTATCGGAACACTGTTCAGGGTGGGAATGCAAGCGAGAAGAAGAGCCGTCAGCTTTCAGCCATCAGCCTTCAGCTCTCGCGCCGGCCGATGGCCGGCGACCGGAGCTTCTACATTTCTCGCCGTTCCCGTCCCGGCGACAGGCTTGCCGGGCCGTTTCGTTCTTGTAGCCCCGGCAGGGGCGGTGGAAAATAGCCCAGGGCGCAAGCCCTGTGGGATCGGTCCGGAAGCGCGCCAGCCCCGCAGGGGCGTAAGAAAGCACTTCGTGCCCGAAGATCGATCGCTCGCCGTGAAATGGATACTTCGCCCCACGGAGCGCCCCGGAAGCTGACCGCTGATAGCTGATCGCTATTCCGCCCGCAATCCGAAATGATAGATCAGGGCGCCGGCGCCGACCGTGGCGAATGCGGTCAGCGAGGCCACGGGGTGTTGGAGCACTCCGAACACCATCATGGCCACAGCCACCAGGATGTAAGCCACGGGGATCAGCGGCCAGGCGAAATCGACGGCGCGCAGCCGCTGCCATCCCGGCCGCCTGCGGCGATACACGAACAGCGAGGCCACCGAAAGCGCGCTGAAGAACGCCAGGCTCATTCCGATGTAGGTCAGCAGTTCCCGAAAGGGAGTGAGCGTCATGATCATGGCGCAAAGCCCCTGGCTCAGGATTGCCGCCACGGGGGTGTGCCAGCGCGGGTGTACGATGGCGGCGGCACTGAAGAAAGCCTTATTCTTCGCCATGGCGTAGTACACGCGCGGACCGACGGTCACTTCGGCGCTCACGGTGGATACCAGGCACAACGCCATCAACGCCGCGAATGCGCCCGCTACGCGCGGACCGAAAAGGTTGGCGGCGGAAAGTTCGCCGACGGCGGTGACCCCCTGCATCTGCTTGAGCGGCGTGGCGTAGATGTAAACCAGGTTCAAGCCCATGTACGCCGCCGCCACGATGCCCGTACCCGCCGCCAGCGCCAGCGGCAGGGTGCGCTCCGGCCGCCGCACTTCCTCCGCCACGTAGGTTGCCGCGTTCCAGCCGCTGTATCCGAACATCACCCACAGCAGGCTGACGAAAAACTGGGCCGGCAGGCTGACCGTGGAGGTGCGCGCCGCGGCTTCGGAAAAGTGGCTCCAGCTTCCACTGCCGGCGCCGAATCCCAGCAGCACGAAAGCCGCGATCACCAACAGCTTGGTCGAGGTGAGCACGTTCTGCACCTTGGCGGCGCGGCCCAGCCCGAAGCAGTTCAGGATGGTGAACGCGGCAATCAGGCACGAGGCCAGCAACTGTCCGCGGCCCAGGCTGAGGGAAAGCGCGCCGGAGCCGAAGGTCGCGGTTGCGCTCGCGAGCTTCAGGCTGGGGGAAAAGTGACCCAAATAATCCGAAAATGCGAGCGCCGTCACGGCAATGGGCGCCGAAAAGCCGGCGAAAAACGAGACCCATCCGGTCATGAATCCCCACTCCGGACCGAAAGCGTGGGTCAAATAGACATACTCCCCGCCGGAGCTTGGAAAATTGATGCCCAATTCGGAATAGCTCAGCGCGCCGGCGAGCGCGAACAGCGCGCCCACCCCCCAGCACGCCAGAATCAGCCCCGCGCTCCCCAAATCCCCCGCCATGTAGCCGGTGGTGGCGAAGATCCCCGTTCCAACCATGTTGGAAATCACCAGCGCCGTCGCGCTGAAGAACCCAAGTTGGCGGAGCAATGCAGGCGTCGAAGCCGGCTTCTGGAGAATGGCCATTGGTGAGCCTGTAGCCATTCTATGCCGCCGGGCTGGCGAATGTGGGGGGCTTATGCCCTTCCCGGCCTTGCGAGCAGACACGGGTGGTGGATTGGTGTAAGAATAGTATAATTACACCATGGCGCTCAACATCAAGAATCCGGAGGTCGAGCAGCTCACGGCAGAGGTCGCCCGCTTGGCAGGCGAAACCAAGACGGAAGCTATCCGCCAAGCGCTGATACAACGTAAGGTTCGCCTCCAGGCGAAGGGCGGGCTCGGGAGCCGCAAAGAGCGTTTGCTCGCGTTCATGCAGCGTGACGTATGGCCACACATACCTCCCGGCGAACGGGGACGGGTTCTCACTCGCGAGGAAGAGGACGACATCCTGGGATTTGGCCCGGACGGATTCTAGGGCATGGTTCTAGACAGCTCCGCGATTGTCGCGATCGAATTCGAGGAACCTGGGTTTGAGTGCCTGATCGACAAGATTGACGAAGCCGCAGCGGTGGTGATCGGCGTTCCCACAGCGCTTGAGACCGCGATGGTGCTGTCCAGGCGCCGGAGGCGAGATGTTCGTCTCTGGCTAAGTGGTTTTCTCAGGAGCGTCGACGCGGAAGTCGTTCCTTTCACGGAGGAGCACCTGGACGCAGCAATTGACGCCTTTGTCCGATTCGGCCGCGGTCGCCACCGGGCCGCCCTGAATTTCGGCGATTGCATGTCATATGCAATCGCGAAAGTCGCCGGAATGCCGCTACTCTACGTCGGCAACGATTTCGCCCAAACCGATATCACG
The DNA here is from genome assembly GCA_903882645.1 of uncultured Acidobacteriia bacterium. Lineage (GTDB taxonomy): Bacteria > Acidobacteriota > Terriglobia > Bryobacterales > Bryobacteraceae > BOG-224. The sequence goes on from CAIRXZ010000014.1 coordinate 12,053, forward strand.
CCAGCGTGATCCTCTCGCCCCGCCCTGCCGTCCGGCATTCCCTACTTTTTCGACAGAATTTGGGGCCATGGTAAAATGGTGGTTCGTTCGACTTCTGTAATTCCTTCCTCTGCGAGAAGCACATGCCCTCCGCGATCATCCCCGGAATCCACGACGCGAACCTGGCGGACGGCGCTCTCCGGATCGAAGCCGAACCGTGGGCGGCCATGGTGGCGCACGCGCGCCGGGCCTATCCCAATGAATGCTGCGGGGCCATGCTCGGGACCACGGGCGATGACGCCAAACTGGTCCGCGAGGCGCTTCCTCTGGAGAACGCCTTCGAAGGCGCGCAGGCCGCCCGATATGCGTTGCGGCCCGAGGACCTGCTGGCGGCCGGCCGCGCCGCGCGCGAGCGCGGCATGGAGCTGATCGGCATCTACCATTCGCACCCCGATTGCGACGCCTATTTCTCCCAAACCGATTTGAAGAATTCGTGGCCGTGGCGCTCGTTCGTGGTGCTTTCCATCCGCGGCGGCGAGTTTCACCACGCCAATAGCTGGCTGCCGAACGCCGAACGGACCGAAGCGGCGAAAGAGGAGTTGAGTTATTAGAACGGCCAAGATGAACAAAGGCGAAATCAGCGACCGGGTGGACGCGAGCGTGCCGAAGTACTGAAGCGGCCCAGCCCCGTCTACGCCATGCTCTTCGGCGCCGCTTCCGGCAGGTCCCGCGGTTCGGCATCTTCCAGGCGCTTGCATTCCCGCCAGGTGTGGATCATGCGGTGAATCACCGTGAGGTTCGATAACACCGCGATCACCCACAACACCGCCGCCATGCGGTTTCCGAGCGCGCCGAGGATGATCAGGACGATCCGCTCCGGCCGCTCCAGAAAACCCACTTTGCACTTGGGGATGGCGTTCTCCGCCCGCGCCCGCGTGTAACTCACCATCACCGAGCCGGTCATCACGATGGCCGTCAGGACGATGTAGAAGAAGCGGTTGATGGATGCGTAGTAGACCAGCAGGCCCATGTACAACGCGAGGTCCGAGTAACGGTCGATCACCGAATCGAAGAAGCCGCCGAACCGCGTCACCTGCTTGGTGGCGCGCGCGACGCGGCCGTCCACCATGTCGAAGAGACCCGCGCAGATCACCACGATTCCGGCCCACCGGAACCAGCCCGTGGCGAACAGCCACGCCGCGACGATATTGATCACCAGCCCGATGAAGGTCAGAACGTTGGGGTGGATTCGCGACAGCGCCAGCCACCGCACGATGCGGTCGATGATAGCGCCGAAGAACAGGCCGATCCCGCGGCTGGCAGTCATAACTCTATTCGACCGCGTCGTGAATGGTGGTCAGCTTCAGGATCTCGAGGTCCTTGACCCCTCCAGGGCTTTGCACGCGGACCTCGTCGCCCACTTTCTTTCCGAGCAGCGCGCGGCCGATCGGGCTGGTAGTGGAAACCTTCCCGTTGGCCGCGTCGGCCTCCTCGGTGGTCACCAGGAAGTAGGTGAATTCCGCTTCGCGCTTCGTGTCGAGCACCATCACGGTCGAGCCCAGTCCCGCCCGGTCGTGTGGAATCTTGGAGAAGTCGATCATCGACATCTCCGCCAGCCGCTGCTTCAACTGGTTCAGGCGGGCATTCACGAGACCCTGTCGCTCCTTGGCGGCGTGAAACTCGGCGTTCTCACTCAAGTCCCCGTGCGCCCGGGCCTTCAGAATCTCCTTGGGAAGCTCGTTGCGCAGTTCGTATTCGAGCGCGGTGATCTCGTCCTGGAGCTTCCTCTTGATGTCCATAGGGCCGGGGCGGGTCCCCGTCACATTATAGCCGAGAAGCAACCCGCAATCGTTGAGAGGCGGAGCGGAGGGTGTGCGACATGAAAGTGAGCGGAACTGTCGAACCGCATGCCGGCGGAACAAATCTGGGCGTACCCCGTACTTACAGGTACTGGCCCGTGGTGGGGCGGACCCCCTGGTCCGCGGCCGGCCCCCCGGCCGGCCTTCGGCCGGAGGCCGACGAGGGCGTCGGCC
>CAIRXZ010000015.1 GCA_903882645.1 uncultured Acidobacteriia bacterium
CTTGGCGGCCGTTCTGCCCGGTCTCGCTGACATATCGATTCAGCAACTCGCAGAACTCACGCCCACAGCTTGGGCGGCCAAGGGCCGATAGCGCCACTCGCTGCCCCAGTCAAGCCTGTAGTTCCTCTGACGCATACGATGCAGCCGCTGGGCCTGGAGACCATCCGAAAACAGGTCGGCGCAATGGAAGAGGAAACCCGCCGGTTCTACGAATCGGCGGCCGCCAGGACCCAGGATGCCGGCTTGCGGCAACTGCTGGACGACCTCGCCCAGGAAGAGCGCTCGCACGAAGACCGCGCCGGAACGCTGGAAAGAGACAAGCTGCCTCCGGACGCCAGGCGCGAGGAAGACGAGTCCGCAAGGCGCCTCTTCGTATTGCAGATTGTGCAACCCGGCCTGGCGGGTCTCATGGACGGCTCCGTATCGACCCTGGCGCCGGTGTTTGCCGCGGCGTTCGCCACGCACAGCAGTTGGGACGCCTTCCGGGTAGGCCTGGCCGCGTCGGTGGGCGCCGGGATCAGCATGGGGTTCGCCGAGGCGCTATCCGACGATGGAAGCCTCACCGGCCGCGGCCACCCATGGGTGCGCGGCGTCATCTGCGGGCTGATGACCGCCATGGGCGGCATCGGCCACACCCTGCCGTTCCTGATTCCCGATTTTCGCGCCGCCATGACGGCCGCGGCGCTCGTCGTGGTCATCGAGCTGGCGCTCATCTCCTGGATCCGCCATCGCTACATGGACACCCCGCCGGTGGCCGCGGCTCTCCAAGTCGGCCTCGGCGGCGTCCTGGTGTTTCTGACGGGGGCGCTGATCGGCAGCTCGTAGACAATCGCGGGGCGGGCGAGATCGAAGTGAAGGCACGCCGTCGCCAGACTTGCCGTATATACAGCGCTTGTATATACTGAGACTGTGCTGGATGGCGTAAGAGCCTTCGATTGGGATTTGCACAATGTGGGCCATGTCGCCAGGCACGGGGTCAACCCGGTTGAGATCGAGGAAGCCCTTGAACGGCCTCATGTGATCATCCCCGCGGAAGACATGCAGGGCGAGAAGCGATGGAAACTTTTCGGCAGATCCGCCGCTGGGCGCTTTTTAGCGGTGGTATTTACGATTCGGGGTGACAGGCTGCGGCCGGTTACTGCGTACGCGATGAATCGACGAGAGAGGAGGATTTATGCCCCGGAAATCGGCGGAAGCGGCTGAGCGCAGGCCCGAAATCGAAGGAGCCGGCTGGTATGCCAGCCCTGCGGGACGCCGGCAAACGCAACGCGAATTTGAGCGCGCGCTGAGAAACGGCGCACTGATCCGCTCCCCGGGGGCGCGCATACCACGGACGAATCCCGAAGTTCTCGAAACGCTGCTGGAACAAGCTAAGGCCAATGCCACTCGCCCGGTATCAATCCGTCTTCCGATCGCGGATATCGAGCTTGCGAAGAGCATTGCGTCCAAGCAGGGGATTGGATACCAGACCGTGCTCAAACAAGCGATGCGCAAGGGATTGGGGCGCGCCGCTCCGGTGGGCGAGTCGCGCATCCGAAGAGGCTGACGCCACCCTCGGAAATGCATGCCGCCGCCCACGCCGGCTCAGCCGCGAAACGGCGGACGCCAAAAGACGAATGTCAGCCGCGCCTATCTCAGCAGATCTTCGAGTTGGATCTTGGCGTCGGTCTTCTCGTCGCGGTACTTGACGATGACCGGCGTATATATGGAGAGGCCCCAGTCCTTCCCCGGTCCGTGGGTGATGGCGCGCGCGCCGGCTACCACCACGGCTTGCTCGGGAATCACCAGCGGCTCCTCCTCGGTCGCCCGGTGTACCACGCCGCGCACCAGGTCGTAGACCGGAGTGGAACGGTTCAGAATGGTTCCAGTGCCCAGCACGGCCCGGCGCTTCACCACCGTGCCCTCATAGACTCCGCAGTTGCCGCCGATCAGCACGTCGTCTTCGACGATCACCGGCATGGCCCCGATGGGTTCCAGCACGCCGCCGATCTGGCTGGCGGCCGAAATGTGGCAGTTCTTCCCTACCTGCGCGCAACTCCCTACCAGCGCGTGCGAATCGACCATGGTTCCGTCGTCCACGTACGATCCGGCGTTGATGTACATGGGCGGCATGCAGGTGACGCCCTTGCCGATGTAGCAGCCGTCGCGAATGCTCGAGCCGCCCGGCACGATGCGGACCCCGCTGGCCGACGAGAAATGCTTGACGGGGTAAGTGGACTTGTCGAAGTAAGGCTGGCGGCCGGGGTCGATCGACATATCCACCACGCCGCCCATGCGGAAGCCGAGCAGTATGCCTTTCTTCACCCACGCGTTCACGCGCCATCCGGTGGGCGTACCGGCGCACGGCTCGGCCGCGCGGACGCGCCCCTCGTTGAGCGCTTCGCGGAAATCGGCGAACAGGCGGAAGTCGCTCTCCGTGTAGCCTCGCGGCTGGTCGTATAATCGCTCGATTTCAGCTTGCAACGCGCGCCTTCTCCAGCAGGCCGAGGGACTCCAACACCGTTTCGATCTTCGCCAGGCTGGCCGGGCTCGGGGGGCACATCGGCAGGCGATACACCGGGTCGAGCAGGCCCATCAGCCCCATGCCGGCCTTCACCGGAATGGGGTTCGACTCCACGAAATTCACGTTCATGAGGGGCAGGTAGCGCTTCTGAATGGCGCGCGCGGCCTCGAAATCGCCTCTGAGGCACGCCTGCGCCATCCGCGCCATCTCGCCCGGGATTTCGTTCGAGACCACCGAGATGATGCCGCGGCCGCCGAGCGCCATCAGCGGGATGGTGACCGCGTCGTCGCCGGATAGGACCGTGAAAGTCGGGGGGACTTCGTTCAAGATCGTCGCCATCTGGCCGATGTTTCCGGAGGCTTCCTTCACGCCAACAATGTTCTCGATCCGCGCGAGGCGCGCCAATGTGGCCGGCTCCACGTTCACTCCGGTGCGTCCTTGTACGCTGTAGACCACGATTGGGATGCGGACGGACGCGGCGATGGCCCGATAGTGCTGGTACAAGCCTTCCTGCGAGGGCTTGTTGTAGTAGGGCGTCACCGAGAGGACGCCGTCCACGCCGAGCGCCTGGAGATCCAGCGCCAGCTCGATGACCTCGCTGGTGCTGTAGCCGCCCGCGCCGCCCAGCACCGGGACCTTGCCGCGGGCTTCGTCGAGCGCGATCTCGACGACGCGCAAATGCTCGGCCCGCGTCAGCGTGGGACTTTCGCCCGTGGTCCCGCACGGAACCAGAAAGTCGATGCCCGCGTCGATCTGCCGCCGCACAAGCCTGCGAAACGTTTCCTCGTCGAGCGACAAATCGCGCCGGAACGGCGTAACCAGCGCCGTGCCGCATCCAGTGAACACGTACCACCTCCCGTAGGGGCCGGGCATGCCCGGCCCCTACCCAAACACAATCTCGCCAAATTCGTGAAAACCCTTTTTTCCAACTACCCACTGCGCGGCTTTCAAGGCGCCGCGGGCAAAGCCTTCGCGGCTGCGAGCGGTGTGCCGCAGGACGACGGTGTCGGCGGCGGAATCGAAGCCGATTTCGTGCGTGCCCGGATGCGCGCCGGCGCGGTTGGAACTCACATCGATCCGCCGCTCGTAGCCGGCTTTCTTCATCTCATCCACCAGCTTCAGTAGTGTACCCGATGGCGCATCCTTTTTGGTGGCGTGATGAATCTCCCAGGCCCATGCGCCGTACTCCGGCTGGCCGGCCAGCAGGCGCGCCGCCTCCGCCACCAGGCGGAAGAACGCGTTGACGCCCACCGAGTAGTTCGGGCTCCACACCAGCCCGACGCCGTGCCTTTCCACCGCGGCCTTCACGGCGGCGGCGTGCTCCAGCCAGCCGGTCGTGCCGAGCACCAGGTTGACTCCCAGGGCCGCGATTCCTTCCACATTGCGCGGCACGGCCGCGGGAATCGAGAAATCGATGGCCACGTCGATGCCTTGGAAGTTCTCCGGCGTGAGCCCCTCGAACGCGGCGTTATTGAATTCGTCGAGCTTGAGCGCCACGGCGAAGCCGTATTCCGGCGCCAGCCGCTCGATCAGCCTGCCCATCTTGCCGTAGCCCACAATGGCCAGCTTGCGCGGTTCAGACATGCACGGCCTCGTTTCTCTCGAACACGGCCGGGTCGAGTTCGGCGAAGAACGCTTCGTGCAGCGCCGCCACCGCGCGGGGCAGGCCGGCCTCGCTCACCACCACGCTCAGGTTGAGCAGCGACGCGCCCTGCGAAATCATGCGGATATTGATGCCCTCGAGCGCGTCGAACACGCGCCGCGCCACGCCCGGCGTGTAGCGAATGTTCTCGCCCACCAGACACACGATGGCCTGCCCGCGCTCGGTGGCGGCCTCGGAGAATTGGCGCAACTCCGCCAGGATGGCATCCAGGTTCTTGCGGTTGTCGATGGTGAGGGAAACGCTGACTTCGGAGGTGGAGACCATGTCCACGGCGGTTTCATACCTGTCGAACACTTCGAAGATGCGCCGCAGGAAGCCGTGCGCCATCAGCATGCGCGTCGAGTGGATGTTCACCAGCGTGATATTGCGCTTGCACGCGATCGACTTGACCGCATTGCCGCACGGAACCGTCTCGGCGACGATGCGCGTGCCGTCCACTTCCGGCCGCCTGGAATTCAGGATCAGCACGGGGATGTTCTTTTCCATGGCCGGGACCACGGTGGCCGGGTGCAGCACTTTCGCGCCGAAGTAGGCCAGCTCGGCCGCTTCGGCGAACGAAATGGTCTTGACGCGGTGGCCGCCCGGCAGGATGGTGGGGTCGGCCGTGAGCATGCCGTCCACGTCCGTCCAGATCTGGATCTCTTCGGCGCCGATGCCCGCGCCCACGATGGAGGCGGTGAAATCGGAGCCGCCGCGGCCCAGCGTGGTGGTCACGCCGTCCTCCGTCGCGGCGATAAACCCGCCCATTACCACCACGGCGCGCCCGGCCAGCGGCGGAATGACGGCGGCGAGCCGCTCGTTGGTCTCCACGAAATCCGGCGCCGCCTGCGTGTGGCGGTTATCGGTGATCACGACGTCGCGCGAGTCCACGTGCTCCGCCTTCAATCCGAAGTGCCGGAATCCGAGCGTGACGATGTAGCTCGAGAGCCGCTCGCCGTAAGCTGAAATCGCATCGACCGAGCGCGGCGTCAGCTCGCCCAGCACGGCCAGGCCCTTCACCAGTTCGGTCAGCTCCTGGAAGTGCTCGTCCAGAAAGCAGTCGAGATCCACGCGCTCGGAGAGCGACACCACCTGGCGAGCCTCGCGGGAGTGAAAATCGCGCAGGTCGTGAAGCTGGCGGATGTACTCCTCGCGCTTGCCCGCGATGGCCGCGGCGGCGATGGCCAGCAGCTTGTTGGTGGTCTTGCCCATGGCCGATACCACCACCACGGGATGGCGTTCTTCGCGCGCCTTGACGATGCCGGCCACGCGCTCGATGGCGGCCGCCGACTCCACCGACGTGCCGCCGAATTTCATGACGATCATATGTGGGGCGGACCTCCCGGTCTGTCTTCTTTGTTACCGACGATCATCGATCCAACCCCCTTCCGAGATGGCCTGCGTCTCGCGAATCCCGATGAAACCAAGAAGGCAGACCAGGAGGTCCGCCCCACTGGGACATGACGATCATCGCTCGAGCATCCCTTCCGATTGCATCAGCTCGGCATTCAGTACGGCCGCTCCGGCGGCGCCGCGCACCGTGTTGTGAGCCAGAACCACGAATTTGTAGTCGAGCGCGGGGCACTCGCGCAGGCGTCCCACGAAGGCCGCCATGCCGCGATCCCGCTCGGCGTCTTTGCGGGGCTGCGGGCGGTTGGCCTGCTCCATATAGACGACCGGCCGGAGCGGCGCGCTGGGAAGCCGGCGCTGTTGCGGCACGCCGATGAACCCGTCGATGGCGGCGCGCAATTCCTCCGCCGGCGGCTTGGACGAAAACTCCACCGAAACCGTAACCGTGTGGCCGTCCACCACTGGCACGCGATTGCAGTGCGCGCTGACCTTGGCGGCCAGCGGCTCGATGTGGCTGCCGCGAAACTCGCCCAGGATCTTCTGCGTCTCCCGCTCGATTTTCTCCTCTTCGCCGCCGATGAAGGGGATCACGTTGCCCACGATGTCCATGGAGGCCACTCCAGGGTATCCCGCGCCGGATATCGCCTGCATGGTGGTGGCCACCACGCGCGTAATGCCGAACTGCTTCATCGGCGCGAGGCCCATGGTCAGCGCCACGGTCGCGCAGTTCGGATTGGTCACGATCCGCCCTTTCCAGCCGCGCCCGCGCTGCTCCTCGACAAGTTGCAGATGGTCCGGATTGATCTCCGGCACCAGCAGCGGGACGTCGCGCTCCATGCGGTGGTTCTTTGAATTGGAGACCACCACGTGGCCGGCTTCGGCGAACGCGCGCTCGATCTCCGTGGCCACCGAGGCGTCCATGGCGGAGAACAGCAGCATCGGGGCATTGCCCGGCTTGCATTCTTCCACCGTGAGATTCGCGACGGAATCGGGCGCAACGCCGGTTAGGTTCCAGGTCATGGCGTCCCTATATTTCTTGCCGGCCGAGCGGTCGCTTGCGCCGAGCCACTTCAAGTCGAACCAGGGATGCCCCTGCAGGAACTTGATGAAGTGCTGCCCCACCATGCCGGTGGCGCCCAGAATGCCTACTTCGATTCGCGTTTGCATAATTGCCTTACGATGTGTCGATAGATTTCGACTGCTTCGAGTAACTCCCGCTTGGACACGCCCTCATCCGGGGTGTGGGCCGCGTGGATGGACCCCGGCCCGAGAAGGAACGCTTCGCCCCACTGCCCGCCGAAGGCCGGAATGTCCGTGGTGAACGCCACGACGGTGGTTTCAAGCCCGTCGAGCCGGTTCAGATGCAAAGCCGGCAGCTCCAGGATCTCCCGAAGCTCCGCCAGTGCAGGTGGGGCAGGCGCCTTCGCCTGCCTTCTCTCTTCATCCAAGGCAGGCCGGGAGGCCTGCGCCACCGCATCCGCCAGCGCTGCCTTAATCCCCGCCGAATCGCCCACCAACCGCACCAGGATCTCCGCGCGGGCCTCGTCGGCGATCACGTTGGGCGCGCGCCCGCCGGAAATCGTCCCAATGTTCAGCGTGCTCTGTCCCAGCAGCGGGTCCGAAGGCAGCGGAATGCGCAGAATCGCGTCCAGCGCCCGTACGAGTTTGTGGATCGCCGAATCGCCCAGCTCCGGGTATGCCGAATGGGCCATCTTGCCGGCGGAGACGACCTCATAGCGCAGCGCGCCCTTGCATCCGAGCGCGAGCTTGTTCCCGGTCGGCTCGCCATTGACGATGTAGCGCGACCCGCGCGGCGTTGCGGCCGCGCCGTAGGCCCCCGCGCTGTTGCGCTCCTCGCCCACCACGAACAGCAACCCGAAATCGCGCTCGCCGGCCTCGAGCAGAGCCTCCGCGGCCTTGGTCATGGAGGCGATGATGCCCTTGGCGTCGCACGCGCCGCGTCCCCAGATGTGGTCGCCGTCCTCGCGCGAAGCGAAAAACGGCGGCACGGTATCCATGTGAGTGGAAAGCGTGACCGTGAGCCGGTCTCCCCACTGCGCGAACACGTTGAACCGCCGCGCTTGGACGTCCATGCGCTCGACGCGCCCGCCGAAGCGCGCCCCGAGCGGCGCGAGATAATCCAGCAGGAACCGGCCAACCCGCTCTTCGTTGCCGGTCACCGATTCGATATCGGTCAGGGCGCGCGTGAGTTCGAAAATGTCCATAACATCGGAGGGAAGATGGAGACCGCGAGAAGGAAAGTACGCGAAGGCGTGATTTCATTCCCGATAGCGCTCCACCCGCCCTTGGAAACGGGTGACAGTGAGCCGGTATTGACCGGACTCCCCAACCGGAAGGAAATTGAGCTTTCCCACCCGGTTTCGGCGGAAAAAACCACCGCCCCTTTCAGCGAGCCTCCGAAGCGCAACCGGAACAGCAGCCCCGCCTACTCATGGCCTCCGCACCTCTACCGCGAAGTTTCAGAATAACGGAGGGGGGAAGGGCAAGTCAAGGCGAGATGTCAGCTAGCGGTCAGCGATCGGCCTTCGGCCTAATAACGTCCTAGCCTCGTGGCGGACCAGATCGGCGCCGAGCGTGGCCAGGCTCCGTCCCCGGCTTCCTCACCTGCAGACCAGATCCATCGCACTCGGCGCATGCGAACTCCTTCTGGTTTCGGGGATTAAGATGCTTCGCCAGGCTCCTCCCGAGCTGGTTTGTCGACGCCAAAACATATCTGAGTTTGTCGGTGGGCCGGAGAAGTGCGGACGCAAGGTTACAGGCGGTAATGTCGCGTTGCGAATCGAGGTCGATGAGCTTCGCACCAGCCTTCCACGCAATGTAGGCCCCGGGTACCGCGTCGTGGGCGAACTGGCCCTTGTGTTCGAAGACGACGTGGATCTTCTCTCCATTGGCAAGCCGCACCATCATTGGGTTTCCCGCGAGGGTATATATTCTCAGAGCATCACGCCCCCTTACACTCGTAAGCCATGCTTTGAAACCAATAGGAACTGTGGCGTAATGTGACAGCTTTTGCGCGTAGAAGCAGATTCCCAACTTGTCTGGTTTCGCCGGAACCTTGAGCGGCACTTTGCCTGTAGGGTCATAACTGATGGAGCCGTCCGCGCCGCGAGTCGCTTCGATCATGAATGCCTCGCTGTCCGTGGCGATGTAGATCCGGTCGCGCGAGTCCTGGACGACGCTGAGTAGAATCCGTGGGGGACGCGTAGCCGGTGAAAAGACAACCATCGCGGAGCACCAGTTCTCAAGATCGCGCTCTATCAGGTCGCTTCCGTCGATCATGTCGAGGATCGCTACGAGTCGCTGTTCAGGCCGATTCTCTACCCTGCACTTGATTGGGTCGACTACGGTCTGGGCCGAGAGATCCAGCCCTTGTTTCTCGAATCTCCATAGGGTTTCCTCCCCGAGAACCAACAAGTAGTCGCGGAGCCCAAGCGAAGGATGAAAAAAAGCGTCCGCACACGTATCCTCTGCCCATAGGTCGATGTTCAACATCGACTTCCTCTTGCCCCTACGACCCTCTTCCTGGATCGAAATCAACGCTTGGTCCCGGTTGGCCGCCAGTTTGTCACGCAGACCCTGGCGCGTCGAGGCAAAAATAGTAATAGCTATGTCGCGCAACTCGTCACTAGAAGGCGGACTATAACGCTGCATTCTGGGGGTTCACCTCGTAGCCAAAAAAAACCCCCGAATTTCATCGGGGGCTGCGGATTTCATTGGGTTTGGCGGAAGGAGGCCACTCAAGTAAATCGCAGAAACGGGCGATTGAAAGCACGTTCCGTCGACTCGGCCCACTGCTGCGCCACCTCTATTGGCCAGCCACGTTTGATCGCACCGTCGTAATCCTTCTTGGCTAGGTTCTTGCCGATTTCCCGGAAGTCGGGCACGTCCTCTGTCGGCGGCCTTTGACTCCCGTTGCCATTTGAATTGCCAGGTTGCTGCTTGACTTCCATTGCGCTCCTTTTCATAAGTGCCTGATTTTTAAATACTTATGCGACCAAAACACCGAGATTTCCCAAGCTCCCTTTTGGATCAACACGAGGGGGAACTGCTGGTAGGACGAGGTTCAGACTGCGGAAACGCTTCTGGCGGCGCGGGGGCGACCTTGCCAGGTGACCCACAGCGTTTTCCGCAGCCTCCTCAGGGCACATCCCTACTATAGGGCGACTCCAGGAACCGCGTGAAACGGACACCGGTCGAGCACACCTGACGTTGGTCCTGCCAGCCGGCACTCACATATAGAGCGTACACCATCATCCCGCTGCTTTTCAAGCACTTTTCGTACCACGGAGACAGGTATAGTACCTGAGAGCGTATCAGAGCGCATCCAACGGGCAGATGGGGCAGTTTGCGGTTTGGGGACAGTGCCCAAATCGCTGCCCTGGGGGCCTCTACGACCGCGACGAGCAGGCGGTCGGGATCGATGTCGAAGAAGACGCGATAGCTGCCCACTCGCCGCCGCCAACCGGTGCGCTCGCCCCTCAGACGAACCAGATCGCCCCCAAAGGGGTTCTCGCGCATCGATACCAAAACGGAGTAGATGCGGCGCTAGTCCTCAGCCGGCAGTCTTTCGACCTCTTTTTGCGCGGGCCTTGCGATTTGAAGCCGCCAGACCATCGCGGAGCTCCTCCAGTGTTGCGTACTCGCCACGCCGGATCTGAGCGCGCCCTCGGCGGATCGCGGCCAGTTCCTCGCGCGAGACGCCGGCCACCGGGAAACGGCTGTAAAAGTACTGCCGCAATGCTTCCCGAACGAGCTCGGAACTGGTCCGATTCTCCGCCTTGCGCACCGCTTCGAACTCCTTAAGCATCGCCGGCGGAAGTGAGACGGTCATGGTTTGGCGGGTTCTCATGGTA
>CAIRXZ010000016.1 GCA_903882645.1 uncultured Acidobacteriia bacterium
CGCCGGCGCCAATGCCATCATCGCTTTGCGCTGCTGCCGCCTTAGCCACAGGTTCGAAGACTACTGGGAAACCCGTTCCCGAGCCGCCTGATTACCCACTTTTTTGTCGTGCACCCAGTGTGCGCTTTGGGGAGTGCGAGCTTGCGTAGCCCGGAGGGCATAAGACAGCCCACGGCGGCGAGCCGTGAGAACGAGGCGCGCGCGAATCAGCCCCAGATGGGGCGGAAGATGGCGCCGCCAGGTTCCGCCGCCCCACCCGGGGCTTCGGAAGACTTGCGGGCTGCCTACGGCTTGCGCCGTATAGGCGTCAGCCTAAGCGCGGACCAATACGCGGCGAACAGGGCGATTATCGGGCGCAAGCCGACTCGGCGGGACTAATCCGGTCACGGTTCTCGAACGACGCATCTGGCCCCGAGGGCTGGCTCTTCGTAGGAAGGCATGTTCGCGCAGGCACAAGACCGGCGCACTCTTGATGGCCGGGCTGTCGCCCGGCTGAAGCCGCCAGAAGGCGTCACCGGTCGCGGTAGGGACAGCGGTTGCCCGCTGCCCCCCGCACAAACCCGTGCTCGCGCTGCTAACGCACACGGTTCCCACCTTGGAGATAAGCTCGCCCAACCCACTTCGGCCGCGCGCGCTCCCTCGGCATTGTATTGCACCGGTGTTCTCTGGCTCGGTGTCCAGCATCGGCCCATGCCTAGGAATCTCCTTGGCCGACCGCCTTCCCTCCACCTGCTCCGCCGACAGTCCCCTGCCCTTGTTCGCAGATCTCGTCGGTACTATGCGGTCGCTCGACTCCCCGCCGCCGTGCATGAGGGACTTATGGCTCATCGCCTTCTCCCCCCGGCCCGCCGACTGCTCGCGGGCGACAACGGGGTCTCCCGGTTCTCGCGCATGGAGTTTCTCTGCATGCCTGGGGTCTTCGACTCCGCGGGGCCGCAGCGCACTTGCGTTGGCGCACGCCGCGTTGTTGCCTTCCGGAAGGCCCGACGCCGTTGGCTCCCCGCAACGCCTGATTTCGGAGCTCAATACCCAGCCTACAGATACCCCTGTCCAACGCTTCGGGTGCGACCTTGCGACCGCCCCCGCATGGCTCGGGGCCAGGGTGGCTCGCTACGCCTTCCCTGTACGACTCTTCCATTCGCTACTCCATGCCGGTTTATCCCGGCGCATCCAGGCCGGAAGGCCCGGACCCGCGTGATCTCGCCTCGTCTTCCGCCCAGTCGGCGACCGCCTGCTGAGATCTTTTTGAACAAAGAAGAAGCGGAGCTACCTGCAATACTGAAAGACTGAGGTGGTGGAGGCGGGGGGAGTTGAACCGTAATGCGATCTTGTGAACTCGTAACTTACTGATTTATTTATGGGCTACACGAGCCGATTTCGCCAGTCCAGCCGGTCTACCTTGCAGATTTCTTACAAGCCGTTCTTCGCTGCCAATTGATACAGCGGAGCTTAGGCAAGAACGGCATCAAGACTGAATGGTACATCTACTTCAGAACAAGCGCAACAGCATTGGAATGCCCCGCCACACCACACAGCGCCTCTCAATTCAATCGCCACCGGCCCGGTGGACCCCACGGCATCCACGGCGACGATGGGCGGCTTGTAGCGGCTGTATTGCTGCGAACTCCCTCACAGAACTCCCTCACATCCGCAAGGCTCGTGCCCACGGTGGTAGAATGGCGCTCACCAATGAAGGTCAAGTGTCCTTGCGGGCGGGATTGCAGCGGGTACGATCCTGGAATTGCCGGTGGAATTCCAGAATGCTTTGAGGCGTATGAGGGTGACCGAATGCCTCGTGAGTATCGCCAGTCGTTCCGCCGTGATGCAGACCAAGCCCTGAGCCAAGCAGGTTTCTTGGCAAGGGCGGGCATCGCAGTCTTAAGCGAAATGGTCTATAACGCTGGCTACAGGCTTTACGAATGCCCGTCGTGTGGCGCTTCTGTGCTGTTCCTAGTGACTGCCAATCGTATTAAGCGATGTGCACAGCGGCGTTCCTGCGGTTGCTCCGGTAATGACGAAACGGAGATCCGATGGATTGATTGATCGTAAGCGTTAGACTAACCCATCTGTCCAAGCGCCGCCGTTGGTGATGCAGTGGAGGGATGGACGATCAGGTGCAGGTTGTGGAAGTGCGGCGCCGCCGGACTCGGGCGGAGGCCGAGCAGGTGGCGGGCGAGTACGAAGC
>CAIRXZ010000017.1 GCA_903882645.1 uncultured Acidobacteriia bacterium
ACTACGCCACTCGATATGCACCGCTGGTACAGCCCGAAAGCGTCGTCGCGTGTCTGATCCATACAACTGAAACATAGATCAGTACTTATGTTTTGGCCAGGGCCTATTTAAGTGGCATTGGGCGGAACCGCCTGCCCCACCACTGCAAACACAGGACTTCCAGAGGTGGCACAGTGCGGCTTCGCCTGCGTTTCGCGATTCTTTCACGGCTTCTCAGCTTTCAGATGAACCCGATTGCGCCGGGCTGTCAGGGCTATACTGCCATGGTCCGGTGAAGCCTCAGCGGGCCTTGGGCGGCGTTGCGGGGCGGGAATCCGCCATGTGGAAGCCATCGGCGGGGGCCCACGGTTTTGGGAGAACGAAGCCAAATTCGCGCGCCGGGGCGGGGCCGGAGTTCCGAGATGGGGGCGCCGGATGGGCCATGCCGGGGTTGAAAGCCGGGGCGGCGGGTGTTGGGAGCAGCTCCGGGCGGGCGGGGGCCGGTTGGGTCCGCGCTTCTTCCGCTTCCGCCATTTCCGGCGCGGCTTCTCCCGCCATGCGGTCCAACTGCAAACGGCGCAGTTCGTTGAGGGAGCGGAAGAGACTGCGCTCCAGGGAGTCAAGCTGTTTGAAGACGGACTGGAGCGCCTTGCCGTGGACGGCGTCGGCTTGGAGAGCGGCGCCGAGGGGGAACTGGGCGGCGACGGCATCCTCAGGGTCCAGCTTGGCCATCAGGACACGGTAAAGCTGGGCTTCGATGCGGGAGAAGCGGCGGCGATTCCAATCGGCGGCGATGAGGGAATCGACCAGGAAGCTTTCCAGGGGGTTGGCGGGCTGGAGGTGCTCGTGGTAGGCGCGGGTGAGGATCTCCAGTTGCTCGGGGTCCTCGCCGGGGATCACGCGAGAACGGGCTTCAAGGCCGAGTTTCAGGGCGTTGAAGCGGGAGACGGCCTTGCCCTCAACGGAGCGGGGGCCGGTGGATTTTTGGGCGTTGAGGCGATTAGCCTCGACCTGTGCGTTGGTTGTCATTCTAAGCCCAGGGTAAGGGGCGAGCGGGGAGCGGCCAGAGGCGGGAGGCTGGAAGTGATTGAGGGGATGGGGCAAATATTTTGAAAGTTCGCGTGAATGAAAAACGGCGGCGCACAAGTTTGGGACGGCGGCCGGCCGCCGGAGATGCGAAATCGGGGATATCGAGGCTGACGGTCAGGCCAGGGCGCTTGTGCGAAGAGCCGATTGCGCGGGGCCGCGGATGGGAATCGGCGGAATGCGGACTGCCGTGACGGGCGAATACCAGGACCGATCCGGTTGTTGGACCGAGGGGCTGTTGTTGCCGCCAGCAGGGTATGCGCTGTCAAGAGAGCGGAACGCTATCTTACGGAGTGGCGCTGCGTCTCAGGAGAACGGAGAGCGCGGCGCAGACGGTCTCCAGGAGCTGCTGGTCCTCGCCGGAATAGGGCTCCTCGGAGCGGCGGGGTCCGAGTGCGAGGACGGCCTCCTGCTTCTCCTCGGCAATGGAGATGGGGTAGATCCACTCGATGCCTGCGCGGCGCAGGAAGCCGGTCTCCTCGGGCGGCAGGCCCTTGAGCCAACTGCCGGAGCTCCGGGAGCAATCGACGGGCTTGCCGAGGACGCGCAAGAGGGCCATTAGCTTGCTGCCGGCGGGGAAGGTGGCGCCAAGGCGGCCGGCGGCGCCGGCGACGGCGGTGAACGCGGTTTCCCCGGGGCGGCGCAGGAGGAGCATGGTGGATTCGGGATGGAGGGCCGCTTCGATTTGCGAGACCACGCGCGGGGCCGCCTGCTGGAAGCCGGAGGCCTGGCTGATCTCGTCCACCACGGCGGTGAGGAGGCGCTGGGCGTCATAGCGCTCGCGGAAAAAGCGGCGATCGAGTGCGACGAGCCAGGTGGCCCGCCGGCGATGGGCCAGGAACGCGGCGATGGCCAGTGCGATGTACCACAATCCGCGGGCGGCGAGGATGCTCGAAAGCGGCTGATCGCCGTGGAGCAACAGGTCGGCGGCCAGCGCCAGACCGAAGAGTGGGGTAAGCGAAAGGAGCAGGCCGCGCGCGGCGGCATACTGGAGTCCCTGCCGGACGATGACGCGGATGTCGAAGATCCGGTGACGCAGGATGGCGTAGCCGACGCTGGCCGGCAGGACGACCTGGAGCAGAGAAAACGCCACCGGCAGTGGCGATCCGTAGTAGGCCCTCCCGATGACACCGGCCAGTTCTGTCGAGCTGATGGCGCCGAGGACAATGTCCGGCAAGAAAGCCGTTACCCCCGCTGCCAACCCCGCCATCAAAACCCGCAGCCTCCGGCGCTCGTTGACGTCCTTCAGCCGGCGGTAGTTCCAAACCATCGCCGCCACCGTGGCGATGAGGTAGGTTCCGGTCAGCGAGTAAAAGGTGTTGAAGGCCAACGGGCTCGGGCCGAGCGCCATCGGATTGTGGGTCCGGGCCCACAGCGGATAGGCGAGGAAAGGAGTGATGGCGACAAAGGGCAGGTATAACAGGGGCAGGCGCCAGCGCCGTACCGCAAGCAACCGCGGGAAGTTCATCATCGATGCCAGGAACGACGGCATCACGCCCGCGTAGCTCGCGTAAAAGGCAAAGCGGGGCAGAAGCAAGACCGCCTCCGGCGCCTTATGCCAGAAATAGTCTACGCCGGGCACCTGGTGCAAACTGATCGGACCGTACATCAACATCCACGCAAACCCCAGCGCCACCCAGTCGCGGGGCCGGGTCCATACGAGGAGCAAGCCAATCGCCAGAGATAAGAGGGCGCTCAAGAGGGTCACGAGGTTCGAGATCGCCTTGGCGTCGATGAAATGGACCCGCCAGGAGCGGTAACCAAAAGTGATGGGGATGCTCCGCCTTACCCCGCCCCGCTCTATATGGAGGCGGTATGTCTCGCCCGGACCGGCTTGCTCTAAGAACCACGACATGGAGTGTATGAAGGGAATTCCGTCCCAATCGAGGAGCACGTCGCCGGGTAGAATGCCCGCCCGTGCGGCCGGCGTGCCGGGGTCGATGGCGCGAATCAAATACGTCGCCGGGTGGCTCTTCGCGTCGCGCGGGTCGGCGCATTCACACAGCCCCCCGGCGAAATAGCCCGCCGGCCGGCTATCCGCCTTCCAGCCGGGCAAGTCGGGGCCGTAAAACTCCGGAATGAAGTTCAGCGAGAAGAAGAGCACGAATGCCGCCACGGCTGGGTACAACCAGACGGGGCGCACGGTACTGCCGGTCCGCGGCCGCTCGTCCCACAGGCGCGCAGGGCTCACGGCCACACTCGGCTCCTCTACTGTCATGGCGGGTCCGGCTTCCCGCCCTGGCAGGGCGGCAACCTGCTTCAGGTCGCGGATCATTTCCACGGCGCTCTGGTAGCGATCCTCGGGCGTCTTGGCCAAGGCGCGGCGAACGATCCGGCGCAGCATGGGCGGGACGCCGTCGTTCAGGGCAGGCGGTTCGCCGTGCAAGATGGCGTAGAGGGTTGCCGCCAGGTTGCCGCCCGCAAAAGCGCGGCGCCCGGCGATCATTTCGTAGATCACAGCGCCGAGCGACCACAGATCGGTGCGGGTATCGACCGTCTCCCCCTGCGCCTGCTCCGGAGACATGTACGCCGGGGTGCCCACAATCTGCCCTTCCACCGTCAGAGTGGTGTCCCGCTCCGCGTCTGACGGCGCCCGCCGCGAGAGGCCGAAGTCCAGCAGTTTCACCAACCCGTCGCCGGTCACCATGATGTTGCCCGGCTTCAGATCCCGGTGGACGACCCCGGCCGCATGGGCCTTGGCCAAGCCGCCGGCAATCTGCACGGCGTAGTCCAGCGCCAGCCCCAGCGGCAAGCCCTCGGGCGGGATCGCCTTACCGAGAGTCTTCCCGTCAACGAACTCCATGGCGATGAAATCCACGCCGTTGTCGGAGCCGACATCGTATATGCCCACGATGTTCGGATGGCTGAGCGCGGAAGCCGCGCGGGCTTCTCGCAGCAGGCGCTCCCGCCGCTCGGGATCCCGGGCATATTCCGGCGGAAGAACCTTGAGCGCCACCGGCCGGCGAAGCCGGCTATCGTAGGCCCGGTAAACAGCCCCCATCCCGCCTTCGCCGAGCTTCTCCCGAATCTCGTAGTGGGAGACCCGCCGGCCAGCCTCCAGGCGAGCGACATCCGGCGTGATGGGCGAATCGGGCATATCCCCGGCGCGATTGTACCACCGGGGAAGAGAGAAAGAAACCCGAAATCATTGAAACTCCTTGCCAACAGGCCCTCCCCTGTGTCTCAATAAGCAGAAGAGGCTCACGGACCTCCTCAAGGAGAGTCGCAAATGCAACCACGCCGTTGCATCGGGCTGTTGCCCCTCCTATTTGCGGGCGCTTTGGCCTTTGCCCAAGCCCCCACCGGCGAGATCGCTGGCGCCGTGTACGACGCCTCGGGTGGCGTCGTGCCCAACGCTTCCATCGCCGTGAAGAACGCCGCGACGGCTTTCGAGCGCACGCTCACGAGCAACCAGACGGGCCAGTACAGCGTGGCCTCGCTGGCGGCGGGAACCTACGAAATCAAGGTCGAGGCATCGGGCTTCCGCGCTCTGGACGCCACAGCCGTGGTTTCGACCGGCGCCGTCACCACCGTGGATCTGCGCCTCAAGGTGGGCGAACAAAGGAATACGGTCACGGTGGCCGCCACCGAGCAACTGATCGACGTGGAGAGACACGCCATCGACCAGGTGGTCGAGCGCAAGCAGATCCAGGAACTGCCTTTGAACGGCCGCAGCTTCCTGCAGTTGGCCTTTCTTTCCCCCGGCGTGACGGTCACCGTGGGATCCTACGGCTCATTCAACCGCGCTATGGACGTTTCGGTTCTTGGCGGCAACTCGGATCTCACTCGCATTGCGGTCGACGGGGCGCGCGTCAACGACCCGGTCACCGGCGGCACTCAGCAGAACTTCTCGCAGGAGATCGTGCAGGAGTTCCAGATCTCGAGCGTGAACTTCGACCTGGCCACGGGCATCGCCGCAGGGGGCGCCATCAACATCGTCACCCGCACCGGCGGCACTCAGTTGCATGGCAGCGGCTTCTTCCTCTTCCGCGATCACCATACGGCTGCCTATCCAGGGCTGAATCGCGACCCGCTGGCGCCGGACCCGTTCTTTGCGCGGCGCCAGAGCGGCTTGTGGGTAGGCGGGCCCATCTCCAAGGACCGCCTCTTCTTCTTCGCCGCTTACGAACACAATAATCAGAGCGGCGTTTTCACCAGCGTTCCGAGCGACCCGGCCTTCTCCAGCCTGGAGCGGGTCACTTCCAGCCCCAGGCACGACAACCTGGTTAACGTGCGCCTCGACTACCGCGTCTCGGCCGGCAGCACCGCGTTCCTCCGCTTCTCCCACGACGGCAACAACGCCCTCGCCCCGGTCCATGCCAACCAGTTGCCGTCGACGTGGGTCAGCGACGTGAATTGGGCGGATTCCGGGGTCTTTTCCCTGATTAGCGCGCTGCGTCCCACGCTGATCAACGAGTTCCGCTACTCCAACATGTTCTGGAGCAACAGGGACAATCCGCCCACCGCCGGCCAGTGTCCGGGTTGCCTTGGTCTGGGCGGGCCGGAGGTGATCGTGGAGGGCGCCGGCATCACGTTTGGCAACGCGGGTCTAGCGCCGCAAAGCCGGCTGACGCGCCGCAACATTTTCGCCGATAACATGACGTGGCAGCGCGGAGGCCACCGGATGAGATGGGGCGGCGAAATCGAGGCCTGGAAAGGCACCGGCACGTTCACGTTAGACTCCCCGGCATATGTCACGCTGTTCTCGCCGCAGGAGGTGCGCCAAATGGCTCCGCCGCTCGGCGCGTTGCTGCCCGCGACCTTCAAGACGCTGGATGACGTGCTGGCCCTGCCGCTCAAGAACTTCGATTTCGGGTTGGGCGACATCAACCAGCCGCCCACGTTTCAGCGCGACCGGGCCGATCACGACCGCCTCTTCCACGTCTACTGGCAGGACACCTGGAAATTGCATCCGCGCTTCTCCTTCAACTACGGGTTGGCCTGGTCGTTCGAGAGCAACGCCCTCAATCACGACCTGACCAAACCGCAACTGCTGGCGCCCATCTTCGGGGCGGACGGCCTCGGCCACGAGAAGCATGCCTGGCTGCACTTCACCCCCGCCGCCGGGTTCGCCTGGACCCTGCCCGGCAACAAGACGGTGGTGCGCGGCGGCGGCGGCGTTTTCTACGACTCGATTGACTCCGAAGCCCGTCTGTTGGAGAGGGCCTACCTGGGGCCGCTGGGCACCGGCTACTTGGATCTGCCGGGCTCCGCTGTGCCGAACCCTATCCCGGGCATTCCGGGGCTGGATGTGGGTGCGCCGCTCGATTTCCGCACGCCCACGGCGTTCTCGGGCGGCCTGCTCGAAGCGATTCTTCCACAGGTGCGCTCCGCCACGATTCAGGCGCTGCACATCAATCCCAACAACACCGACCTCAGCATCCGCAACATCGACGTTTTCAAGACGGGCCAGGACCTGTTCGTGCCCGACTTCGTGCCCGCCCACGCGCAGCATCTCAGCATCGGGGTGCAGCGCCAGGTGACCCCGACCTTCGCGGTGACGGCCGATTTCGCGTTCCGCCACTTCATCCACGAGACGCTGCGCGGCGTCGACCTGAACCACTACAACTCCGTCGCCGGCCCCGTGATACCGAAATGCAGCGCCGCCACCGCGCAGGCACCCGGCATCGTCTGCTCCAACGGGCCCATCCAGGCTACGATTAGCGGGGGCAACGGAACCTACAAGGGCCTGCTGGTGCGGGCGGATAAGCGCTTGAGCCATGGCTACTCGATCCAGGTTGCCTACGCGCTCCAGAGCGACATCAATATCTACGGCATTCAGCAGGCCCCCACGCCGATTGCCAATCTGAACAACTGGCGGCAAAGCACGGGGCCGTCTTCGCCGCGCCACGTGCTGAACGTCTCCGGCCTGGTGGAGGCGCCGGGCGGCGTGCAGATCTCGTTCATCTCGAGTTTCAGCAGCAAGCCGCCCTTCCAGCCCGTGATTACCGGCGCGGATTTCTACGGCACGGGCATTGACGAGTTTCTGCTGCCCGGCTCGGGGACCAACCAGTTCAACTTCGGCCTGGGCAAGAGCGACCTGGCGAGCCTGGTAAACCAGTACAACAGCGCCTACGCGGGCAAGCAAGGGCCCAGCCCCAGCCAAGTCTTCCCCGCCGTGACGCTGCCGCGGAATTATTCTCTCGGCCGCGTCTTCAACTCGCAGGACGTGCGGGTGACCAAGACGTTCCGCCTCGGCGAGCGGTTCCATTGGCAGGTGTTCGGGGAAGCGTTCAACCTGCTGAACACCGCCAACCTGAGCGGTTATTCCAACAACCTGCTGGACCCGGGTTTCGGCCAGCCCACGGCGCGCTTCAGCAGCATCTTCGGCACTGGCGGGCCAAGGTCGTTCCAATGGGGGACCAGGTTGACGTTCTGACCTGTGCCGATGCCGCCGGCCTGACTTTGCGAGCCCTCGGATCAGCGGAGTTTGTCATCTTTGTTTCCGGCTACGTGTCGCTCGGCGGATACATCCCGATGTGTCCCGGTCATGCCACCTGACCGGGAATGTCCTGGTCGGGGATGTGCTTTCGTGGTGCGGCACCGCGCCGGCGGGGCGGCGGAAGGCAGTTTTCGCCCAATCCGCCGGGCGGTCAACGGCGAAATCAGTGGGTTCGGCGTGGGCGGCGGCTGGGCGCGCTTACGCTACGGGCCGACCCGCGGGTCGAGTTACTGTTTCTTGTCTTCGGGCTTCTTCTCTTCCTTCTTTGGCTGTGGCGGAGTCTGGCGTTGCGGCTGCGCCTGCGGGGGCGGAGCCTGCTGGCGCACCGGGGGTTGAGCCTGCGCGGGGGCCGGGGGCGCCTGGCGCACCGGGGGTTGAGCCTGCTCGCGGGCCGGAGGCGCCTGGCGCACCGGGGGTTGAGCCTGCGCGGGGGCCGGGGGCGCCTGGCGCACCGGGGGTTGAGCCTGCGCGGGGGCCGGGG
>CAIRXZ010000018.1 GCA_903882645.1 uncultured Acidobacteriia bacterium
AGGAAAACCCACTGGGCGATTGTGGCCCTCGCAGGCCTCCCGTTGGTCGGCCTCAGAGTTCAAAAGCCTATCAGAAAGGAGACTCAGCGCCGGATCGCTTCGCTCCCGGCTTCAGGCTCATCCTTCGATGAGAATATGCTTGTGCGCCCGAACCCCGGGAAGAGCACCCGTCCGCAAGACAAGCCGAACCCTTGTGAATCGTCTTCTCCGCGACTCCGCGTCTCGGCGGTGTATCCTTGGCATTCCTCCGCGCCCCGCGTCTCCGCGTCGAATGTCCTCACCCAAGCCACCCCGTTCCCCCCAACGCTGATATAATCGGACCAGATGGTTTTCAGCCGCCCGCGCGAGCGGGTTGTCGAAGGTCGGACCCGTTCCCATCCGGGCGTCCTACCTTGTCCCCTTTTTCCCCAACTTGGAGGTACCCACTACCTACTCGATGAAGGCTAGCGTTCGCATCGGCCGAGGCGTCGAAAGCCTCTTTGGCACCCGCGATGAAAACATCCGGTTGCTCGAATCCGGACTGAGCGTCCACACTCAGCTCGTCGACAACAGCCTTGAAATCGAAGGCGAGGCCGCGAGCGTCGCCCGCGCGGAGAACATCCTGGAAGACTACGCCGCGTTGTGCCGCGAAGGCCACGTCTTCAACAACGGCGATCTGAACAGCTACCTCCGCGTGGTCACCCTGGACCCGGAAGTGTCGCTCCGCGCGCTGGTGCAGAGCGGCCGGCAGCGGAGTTTCGGCAAGAAGATCCTGGCGCCGAAAACCGTCAACCAGCGGCGCTATCTCGAAGCCATCGAGCGCAACGACCTCGTCTTCGGCATCGGCCCCGCCGGCACCGGCAAGACCTATCTGGCGGTGGCGATGGGCATCTCCGCCCTCATGAACAAGCAGGTGGCCCGCATCATCCTGACGCGGCCTGCGGTCGAGGCGGGCGAGCGTCTGGGCTTCCTGCCCGGCACGTTGCAGGAGAAGGTGGACCCCTATCTGCGCCCGCTCTACGACGCCCTTTACGACATGCTGGATAACGACCGCGTCGAGAAGCTCCTCGAGCGCAACGTCATCGAGGTGGCCCCCATCGCGTTCATGCGCGGCCGCACGCTCAACGACAGCTTCATCATTCTCGACGAAGCCCAGAACAGCACCCCGGAGCAGATGAAGATGGTGCTCACGCGGCAGGGCTTCAATTCCAAGATGGTCGTCAACGGCGACGTGACGCAGATCGATCTTCCCAACGTTCGCCGCAGCGGCCTGGTGGAAGCCGCCGAAGTGCTCAAGGGAGTGGAAGGCATCAGCTTCGTGCAATTCGACGAGACCGACGTGGTGCGGCACAACCTGGTGCAGCGCATCGTCAAGGCCTACGAGCGTTACAACGAGACCGTGGGCGTGGGGCGGCAGCTCACCCTGAAACTGGCCGATCCGCTCGCGGAGGGCGCCCCGCCCGCGCCCGAGGCCGGGCCGCGGGCCTGAGCGCTTCCCCATGTCTTCCCTTGAACGCAGTATGGTCGTATTCCGGCGAGTCCCCGCGGACCTGCGTCGCCTCGCGATCCGGCGCTATGCGCGCAAACTCCAATCGCTCGTGGCCCGCGGCCGGCCTTTCGATTGCCTGATCGCCGGCGACGCCGTGCTGCGCCGCCTGAACCGCGATTTCCGAAGCAGAGATTACGCCACGGACGTGCTGTCGTTTCCAGCGCCGCCGCCGGCCAGGAAGTCGCCCCCATCAAGAACCGCCACTCTCGGCGATATCGCCATCTCCCTGCCGCGCGCCCGCGCGCAGGCCATCCGGCTCGGACACCGTACCGAAGAGGAAGTCCGCATCCTCATGCTCCACGGCCTCCTGCATTTGCTCGGCATGGATCATGAAACCGATTCCGGCCGGATGGCGCGCGCGGAGAAGCGTTGGCGCGCCCGCCTGGGGCTGCCCGCCGGGCTTCTGGAACGGTCGCGGCCATGACTCTTGTACTCGCCATCGCAACCGTCGCGGTCATTCCGCTCCTGGCGCTCGTCACCTTCGTGCAACTGCTCTATCTGGAAAGCTTGCGGCTGCGTCCCCGCGACCTCCCCTCGCTCGAGTTCTTCAAGGACTCGCTCGAAGAAAAGCTCGGCCTCAAGACCGAAGACGGCGCCGGCGCTTTCTCGGTCGTCAAACACACGCTCCTGGCTCTGCTGGGCGTGTTCTACCTGGCATGGTTCGCCGCCGGCGAATCAGTTATGTGGAGCCATTTCTGGCAGTCCGCTTTGGCGGCGTGGCTCACAATGGCCGTGGCGTCCTACGCCGTGCCCCAGTGGCTCTACCGGCGCACGCGCGCCGGGTGGCTCGCGCCGCTGGTCCCGTTCCTTCGCGCGCTCGCCTGGATCGCGCGCCCCTGCGTGGCTCTGCTCTCGTTCTTTCAATCCCTGATCGAGCTGGCCAATGACAGCCCCGCGGCCGAAGAAGCCCCCACGTCCGCCGAGAACATCGAGGCGCTGATTTCGGCCGGAGCCGAGGAAGGGCTGATCGAGGAACAAGACCGCGAGCTCATGCAGTCCGTCGTCGAATTCGGAGACAAAGTCGTGCGGGAAGTCATGACGCCCCGCAACAGCATCGTCGCCATCCCGGCCTCCGCCACGCTCGAGCAACTCCGCCAACTGGTGATCCACGAACAGTATTCCCGGATTCCGGTTTACGAGGGCAACATCGATGGCATCGTCGGGTTCGTGCATGTGCGCGACATGTTCGAGCTCGAAGAGAGCGCCCGCGAGGGCCGCGCGGCTCGCGAGTTGCTCCGCCCCATTCCGTTCGTGCCGGAGACCAAGCCGGTGAGCGCTCTGATGCGCCAGATGCAGCAGGAAAACACCCACATGGTGATCGTGGTGGACGAGTACGGCAACACCGCCGGCCTGGCTACCATGGAGGACCTGCTGGAGGTTATCATCGGAGAGATCCGCGACGAACACGAGCCCGATAGCGACGTCGCCGAGGACGGGCCCGGCGGATACGTCGTCTCCGGCAGTTTCGATCTCGATCGCGTCGGCGGCCTGCTCGCGTCGTTCCACAAGCAGGAAGACATCGAATCCACCACCGTGGGCGGACTGGTCACCGAGTGGCTGGGCCGCGTTCCTAAACCCGGCGAATTCGTGGACCGCGCCGGCGTCCGCATCGAAGTGCTCGCCAGCGACGCTCTCCGCGTCGGCAAGGTTCGCATCGCCAAGTCTCAAACGATTACCCATGAGTCATAGCTTCAAGTCGGGGTTCATTTCGATCATCGGGCGGCCAAACGCCGGAAAATCCACCCTGCTGAACGCGCTGGTCGGCCGGAAGCTGGCCATCGTCGCGGATAAGCCCCAGACCACCCGCACCACCATCCAGGGCGTGCTCACCTCGCCCGAGGCGCAGATCGTATTCCTCGATACGCCGGGCATCCACAAGGCCGATTCGCCCCTGAACAAGCGCCTGATGAACGCCGTCCGCGCGGCCTTGGACCAGCGCGATCTGTTGCTCTTCGTGGCCGACGCCGCGCACGGATTCGAGGAGCAGGATCGCCGCGCCCTCGATCTGCTGCGCAAGGCCGCCACGCCCGCCGTACTGGTCTTGAACAAGATCGACCTGCTGCGGGAAAAGGGCCTCCTGCTGCCCCTCATCGAAAGCTACAAGGCGGTCTATGAATTCGTCGAATGCGTCCCCGTCTCGGCCGTGAAGGGCGACGGTCTGGACGCGCTGCGCGGGGTGATCCTGGACCGCCTGCCCGAGGGGCCGGCCTACTTCCCCGACGATTACGTTACCGACCAGCCCGAGCGCTTTCTGGCCGCCGAGTTGGTCCGCGAGAAGGTCGTGCTGGCCACCCGCAAGGAAGTGCCGCACTCCGTCTCCGTGACCGTGGACCGCTGGGAGGAGGCCCCCAACATCACTCGCATCTACGCCACCATCCGCGTGGAGCGTGAAGGCCAGAAGCCCATCGTCATCGGCGCGAACGGCTCGATGCTCAAGAAAATCGGGACCCTGGCGCGCAAGGAAATGGAAAAACTGTTCAGCGTCCGGATCTACCTCGACCTGCACGTTCGGGTGCAGCCGGGTTGGCGCTCGAAGCCGGCCTTCCTTGACGCCCTCGACTGGCGTACAATGGCCGGTGAAGATGATACGTAAAGCCTGCATTCCGATCATGGTGGTTTTCGCCCTGGCCGTGGCGTGCCTGGCCAAGGAGAAGCAGCCCCTCACCGACGGGCTGATCACCGACAATGTCGCCATCAAGTTGGCCAACGACCCGGTCGTAAAGGGAGGCGCGCTGCAGGTGGACGTGAAACAGGGCGTGGTCACCTTGAGCGGTCAGGTCGAATTGGAGAAGCAGAAGGACAAGGCCGCGGTCGTCGCCAAGAAAGTGAAGGGCGTCAAGCAGGTGATCAACAACATCACCCTGCGCGACAAGAACGCCCCGCGATAACTCGTGCCGCGCGACGACCGCCGTTATCCCGTCCACCCGCTCGTCGGCGTGGGCGCCGTTATTCTGCGGCGCGATCGCATCCTGATGGCGCGGCGCGGCAAGCAGCCGCTCAAGGGTTGGTGGTCGCTGCCCGGCGGTCTCCTGGAGATCGGCGAGTCCTTGGCCGGCGCGGTCCGCCGCGAGGTCCGCGAGGAGACCGGGCTGGAAATCCGGCCCGCCGGCATCCTGGAAGTTTTCGAACGCATCATGCGCGACGCGTCCGGCGCCCCCGAGTATCATTACGTGCTGATCGATTACATTTGCCGCGTCACCGGGGGGACGCTCCGCGCCGGCGACGACGTCTGCGCCGTGGAATGGGTGCGCCGCCGCGACCTCCCGCGTCTCCAAATCACCGAAGGGACCCTGCGAGTGATTGAAAAGGCGTTCAATGGGGCAGGCCTCCTGCCATGCCCAAGCGCCCGTTCCGGGCCGAGGGCGCGGAGAACCGAGAAGAAGCAAAATATGGCCGCAGATGAACGCAGATAAGAATCTTGTTTTGGATCCGCGTTTATCGGCGTTCATCGGCGGCTATATTCTGTTCAGATGTCCTAAGAGGTCGGCTTCCGACGAAACCCAAGAAGGTCCTGATTGAAAACCAGCTCCGAAGTCCTCGAATTCGAATCCCTGCGGCGACTGCTGGGACGCTATATATCGAGCGATCTCGGCCGCCGCGAGCTCGAAAAGGTGCAGCCGCACGCCGACCGCGAGCGCCTCACCGAAGACCTGGCCGAAACCGGCGAGGCCGTGGAATACCTGCGCGCGGCCGCCCGGCCGCAGCCCGCCGCCCGCGGCGCCGCCATTCGCATCGATTTCGGCGGACTGCCCGATATCGAGCCTGCGGTCCACAAGCTGCATATCGAAGGCGCCAGCCTCGATCCCCAGGAGATCTTCGGTCTCTTCACCTTCCTCGACCGCTCGGCCGACGCCAAGTCGTTGCTCACCGCCGTTGCCGAGCGCTTCCCGCGCCTCGGGCGGCGCGCGCAGAGCATCGGCGACTTCCGCGCGCTCCTGCGGGACCTGGAAGGCAAGATCCTGCCCGACGGCAGCGTGGCCGACAACGCCAGCGTCGCCCTCGCGCGCCTGCGCCGCGATATCGAGCGCCAGAAGAAGTCCATTCAGGCGTCCCTCGAGCGCTTCCTGCGCGCGCACCGCGAGGATGGCGTGCTCCAGGAGGAGTTCGTCGCCATCCGGAACGAGCGCTTCGTCGTGCCCATCGTCGCCGGGCAGAGGCGCAAGCTCGACGGCGTCATCCACGGCGCCAGCTCCAGCGGCCATACCCTCTTCGTCGAGCCGCTCGAAACCATCGACCTCAATAACGAACTGGCGCAGCTCGCCGACGAAGAAGCCCGCGAAATCCACCGCATCCTGCTCGAGATCACGGACCGCATGCGCTCCTACGGCGATTCCATCCGCCGCACCCTGGCGACCATGGCGGAGATCGAGCTTGTCTTCGCCAAGGCGCGCTTCGCCGCCGAGTTTAACTGCGTCATCCCAAGCTTCGGCGAGCGCCTGTTCCTCAAAGACGCGCGCCATCCGCTGCTTGAAGACGTGCTGAAGCGCCGCCGGAAATCGGCCGTGCCGGCGACATTGGAGCTGACCACGGACCGCCGTACGCTGCTCATCAGCGGGCCCAATACGGGCGGCAAGACGGTCACGCTGAAGACCGTTGGGCTGCTGAGCCTGATGGCGCAGTCCGCCCTGCCCGTGCCTGCCGCGGAAGCCGAGTTCCCGCTCTTCGCCCAGGTGCTCGCCGATATCGGCGACTACCAGTCGATTCAAGAAAACCTCAGCACCTTCTCCGCGCATGTCTCCCACATCCGCGAGATGGCGCTGGACGTAACGCCCGATTCGCTGGTGCTCATGGACGAATTGGGGTCGGCCACCGATCCCGAGGAAGGCGGCGCGCTGGGTGTGGCCATCGTCGAGCACTTTCGCGCCGCCGGCGCGTTCACCCTGGTTTCGACCCACCTGATGGCCCTCAAGATCTATGGCGCGTCCACCGTTGGCGTGGTGAACGGTTCCATGGGCTTCGACGAAGAGACCTTCGAGCCGACCTTCATCCTGCAATTGGGGCTGCCCGGCAAGTCCGCGGGCCTGGAGATCGCCACCCGGCTTGGGATGCCGGACGACATCATGCGGCGCGCGCGCCAGTCCATGAGCGATCGCGAACGCGACGTCACCCGCTTCCTGGGCGAGCTGCACCGGCGCATCGAAGAGACCCACGCGCTGGAACGAGGCCTCCGCGAACAGATCGAGCGGTCCGAGCGCCGCGAGAAGGACCTCGCCGCCGAGTGGGAGAAGCGCGAGACCGCCAAGCTGAAGGAGTTGGAGCGCCGCACCGAGCAGGCCCTGGCGCGCTTCGAGGAGGAGGCGCGCGAAGCCATCGGAAAAATGGCGGTGAGTTCCGACCGCCGTAAGGCGGACCAGGACGCGCAGCGCAAAGTCGCCAAGGCCAAGCGCGAGCTGCGCGAGGACTTTCAATCCACCGTCCTCTCCACCCAGGACGATTCA
This sequence comes from uncultured Acidobacteriia bacterium, assembly GCA_903882645.1. Taxonomy (GTDB): domain Bacteria; phylum Acidobacteriota; class Terriglobia; order Bryobacterales; family Bryobacteraceae; genus BOG-224. The sequence continues at coordinate 6,967 of CAIRXZ010000018.1, forward strand.
CGCCAGGACCGCATTCAGCCCCTCCGGGTTCAGGAAGGCGCGCGCGTGCGCCTCAAGGACATCCGCGACCCGGCCCGCGTCCGCCGCCTGCTGGGCAACGACCGCATCGAGGTGGAGGCCGGCTTTATGAAGATGCAGGTTTCGCTCGACGACGTGATCGAGGTGCTGCCCGAGGCCGCCGCTGGCCAGAAGCTCCCCAAGAACGTGAGTTACCGCCCCGCGCCCGAGCTTGCCCCCGCCCACCAGGAAATCAACGTCATCGGCCAGCGCGCCGAGGAAGCTCTCGACGCCGTAGACCAGTTCCTCGACCGCGCCGTAATGGCCACCGCCGCCCGCGTCCGCATCGTCCACGGCCACGGCATGGGCATCCTCAAGAAAGCCATTGCCGATCTCCTGGCCCGCCACCCCCACGTTGCCAAGTTCTACCCTGCCCCCCAGCAGGAAGGCGGAGCGGGGGCAACAATTGTAGAGCTGAAAGAGTAAGGTGGGGCGGGCCCTCTACGGCCGCTCGCCGCCCCGCTTCCGCGCAAAGGCAGCCGCGGCCAGCAGGCCCGCGCCCGTCAGCAGCAGGCCGGCCGGCTCGGGTGTGTCGTGCTCGTGCTGGTCGACAAAGGACCCGATCAGGTCCTGGTGCGCGCTGTCCGAGAATATCTGCCCCTGCCACAGCAGCCAATCGCCGCCGTCGAGTTGGATATCGGTGAATATGTCGAAGAAGCTGTTGGCGGGGATGCTGAAATCCGATATCGAAGTCCCCAACCCCGCGGGGTTGAACATCATGCTGCCCAGGGGGGTTTCCGTACCGCCGACGGAATAGGACGCATTGCCGATGTAGATACCAGTGGCCGACTCGTTGCTCATCGTCACGATGGCGGGACCGTCGCCGCCCGCCGGGACGACTTTGAAGCCGGGCAAGGGCACGAACCCGCCGATCTTGTTTCCGTCTTTGGTCCAGTAGGCCTGTTGGATATTGATGTTGTTCCAGGTCTGCTGCAGAAGTTCGAGCCCGATGTGGGTCGCGGCGCCGGCCGCGACGTTCCCGTCGGACCAGTCGTAGTTCTTCACCAGGGGATTGAAACCGGACTGGCCGTTGCTGAAGCTGCCGAAGGCGCCGTTGATACTGCTGACGAACGTGAGGTTCGAGTCCGAATAAGCATCGATGTGGAAGTCGTTGGCCAACTGGCCCGTGTTGTTGACAATGTCCCAATTGGCGGCGACCGTAATGGGCGTAATGGGGCCGGCGTGCGTTGGGGCGGGGCTCAGCAGGGCGACCATGAAAGTGACGAAACACACAGACACCATGTTTCGCATAACACCTCCTCGCCAGGATTTCCGACTTGGCTTCCTGGCCTGGTCGATTGTACACCCAACCGCCTAAATTGGCGCCACCTTATTCACCTGATCCCCGTTACGGGAAACCCCGGACGCGTCTGATTTGAGTGCTGCGGTGCACCACAACGTACTCCCCAAAAGCCGCCGCGCCGAATGGCCGGTAGATCACAGCCGTCGTCTCGCAATCCCCTACCACACCCTGCACGCGTTCGCGCTTCCCATCGGCTGCGTCGCCTGGCACGAAAACGCTTTCTGAAACTCCGGCATGTTCACCAGCACCCCGTTCACGCGGAACTTCGGCGGCGAGTGCGGGTTGGTCTGAACCATCAGGCGCGCCGCCTCCTCGCGGGTGTTCTCGCACCACACCTGGCCGAACGAAAGGAACAGACGCTGGTCGGGGGCGAACCCGTCTATCTGCTTCCGGTCGTTGCCAATCGTGTTCAGCAAGGCCATCAGCGCGACGCGCAGGCCGCCGTTGTCGGCGGTGTTCTCTCCGAGCGTCAGCTTGCCGTTGACATTGGCGCCCGGCGCTACCGAGAATTTCGAGTACTCATTCACCAGGCAGGCCGTGCGGCTCTCGAACTCCTTGCCGTCCTCCGGCGTCCACCAGTCCCGCATGTTGCCCTGGGCGTCGAACTGCCGGCCTTCGTCGTCGAAACCGTGGGTCAGCTCGTGGCCGATCACCATCCCGATGCCGCCGAAGTTCACCGCGTCGTCCATCCTGTTGTCGTAGAACGGCGGCTGCAGGATGCCCGCCGGAAAATTGATGTTATTCATCAGCGGGTCGTAGTAGGCGTTCACGGTCGGCGGCGTCATGTCCCACTCGCCGCGGTCCACCGGCTTGCCGATCTTGTGCAACTGCCGCTCGAATTCGAACTCGTCGGCGCGAAACCCGTTGCCGATCGCGTCGTCGCGCTTGACGGCCACGCTCGAGTAGTCGCGCCACTTGTCCGGGTAGCCGATCTTGTTGGCGATCGCCTTCAGCTTTTCGAGGGCCTTCTGCTTGGTGGCGGGCGTCATCCAGGCGAGCCCCTGGATATCCTGGCCGAGCGCCTTTTCGAGCGCGTCCACCATCTTCAAAGTGCGCGCTTTGCCTTCCGCTCCGAAGGTGCGCTCCACGAACTTGCGGCCCAGCGCCTCGCCCAACTGGTTATCCGTGTAATCCGTGCAGCGCTTCCAGCGCGGGCGCATTTCCTTGGCGCCGGTCAAGGTCCGGCCGTAAAACCCGAAGTTCTCTTTCACGAACGCCGTGGGCAGAAACGGGATTTCGGAGTGGACCAGATGCCAAGTCAGATAGGTCTTCCATTCATCCAGGCTGACGCTCCGGATTTCCGCGTTCAGGGCCTTGAAGAAGTCCGGCCAGGCGACGTTGAGGTTCTGGAACGCCGGCGCGCCGCTAGCTGTGATGTAGAGGTTCCAGCGGAAATCCGGGTCCAGCGCCGCCAGCTCCCGGCTGGTCGTCTTGTGGTAGACCTTCTCGGGATCGCGCCGCGATACCAGGTCGAGCGCGCCCTGCGCCAGGCCGGTTTCGATCTTCATGACGATCGCCGCATCGGCCTTGGCCCGCTCCGGCTTCTCGCCCGCCAGCTCGAAGATGCGCTCGACGTGCGCCACGTACTTCTGGCGGAGCTCCACGGATTTCGCGTCGGTCTTGAGGTAGTAATCGCGGTCGGGCAGCCCGAGGCCGCCCTGGTCCGCCTGCGCGATCACCTCGCTCGAGTTCTTGAAGTCCTGGCCCGAAGAGAATTCGAAGAGCGCCGCGACCCCGTTGCGGTGCAAATGCGCAACCTCCTCGGCAAGCTGCGACTTATCCTTCAGATTGCGGATGCGGTCGAGCTCCGGTTCGAGCGCCGCCAGGCCCTTGGCGTCGATGGCTTTTTCGTCCATGCAGGCGGCGTAGTAATCGCCGATCTTCTGCGTCGCGGAGTCGCGGTTCGCCGCGGGCTTGGCGGCATCCTCGAGGATTTCGTGAAGCACTGCGCGGTTGCGCTCCGCAAGATCCTCGAACGTGCCCCACCGCGATTGATCGGCCGGGACGGGGTTGTTCTTGAGCCAACTCCCGCAGGCGTACTGGTAAAAATCGGCGCAAGGGTTCACGGACGGGTCCATCTTCTTGACGTCGAAACCGGCGCTGGCGGCCGAGGCCGCGCCCGCCGCAGGCTGCGCGTTACTCTTCGGAGGCGCCGGCGCCTGCGCAAACAGAACGGAAAAGCCCATCAGGGCGAAAAGGGTTGTTTTCAAGAAGGACTCCTTAACCTACCTTACCAATGTAGCCTTTTTGGACCCGCCCAAAGCGCGGTCAAAAGACGTTCCCTGCCCCCCAAATTCAGGTATTTACCGGATTGCGTGACTGCGTATTCATTCGTATGATTCAACTATTAGATTGAATCTAACAGTTGAAGTAGTCGAATGAGTGACACGAAGTGCAAGATCTTGGACGTGGCTGAGCGACTGTTTGCCGAACAGGGATATGCGGCCACGTCGCTGAGGCACATCATCGCCGAGGCGGGGGTCAACCTGGCGGCGATCCACTACCATTTCGGGTCCAAGGAAGAGCTGCTGGACGGACTGGTTGCGCGGATCGCAGTGCCGGTGAATGCGGACCGAATCGCGCGGCTGGACCGTCTGGAAGCGGAGGCGGGCGATGCGATGCCGGCGGTGGAGGCGATCCTGGAGGCGTTTCTGATGCCTGCGGCGGAAATGGCTCGCCAGCATCCGGAATCCGGCAAGATGATGGGACGGCTGCACGCCGAGGGTCTGGCGCCCACCCTGGTGGAACGCCATTTCAAGCCCACGGGAAAGCGGTTTGTGGAGGCGTTGCGCCGGGCCGTGCCGGATCTGCCGGACCGGGAGTTTCAGTGGCGCGCCGAGTTCATGATCGGCGCCATGGCCCACAGCATGGTCCATGCCCACGTGTTCGGGCCGGACGCCGTGCCGGACCCGCACGACTGGAACCGCATGAGCTGCCTGATTGTTTTTCTAAGCGGCGGATTTCGCGCGCCGGCGACGATGGCGGAGGAGAAGGTCGAGGTATCGAAATGAAGCTGATTTGGATATTGCCGGCGGCGGCGTTGCTCGCGTCAGCCCAGGCGCCGGAGCGCGGGCCGCTGCGGTTGAGCATGAAGCGCGCGGTGGAAGTCGCTACCGCGCCCGAGGGGAGCGCCAAGATCCAGCTTGCCGAAGAAGCGTTGAAGCAGGCCCAGGCGCGGTCGGCGGAGGCCCGGGCTTCGCTGCTGCCGGACCTCGAATCCTCATTCCAGTATCGGAGCCAGACCATGAGCCTGGCGGGGATGGGACTCAGCAGCGCCTTCCAGATCCCCATCCCCGGTTTTCAGCTTCCGTCGCTGATCGGGCCGTTCGACGTGATGGACGCGCGAGCCACGGCACAGCAAAGCATCTTCGACTTCAGCTCGATCCGGCGATTCCAGGCGTCCAAGGTGGGGATCACGGCGTCGAAATCCGATCTCGAAGCGTCGTCGGAGCAGGTTGCCGCCCAGGTGGCGCGGGCCTACCTGGCGGCGGTGAAGGGCGATACCGACGTCGATACCGCCGAAGCGAACGTTACGCTGTCCCAGGCGACGCTGACGCAGGCGGAGAACCAAAAGAACGCCGGAACCGGCACTGGAATCGAGATCACGCGCGCCAAGGTGCAACTGGCCAACGACCGGCAGCGGCTGGTGGCGGCCCAGAACGCACGGCGCGCCGCGCACCTGCAACTGCTGCGCGCCATGGGAGTGCGGCTCGACACGGACGTGGAACTGACGGATCGGCTCCAGTACGTTCCGGTGGACGCGGTCACCCTCGATGCGGCCAAGGCGCAGGCTTTGAAGGAGCGGCCCGACTACCAGGCGCAGCAGCAGAGAGAATCGAACGCACGTCTCTCGGCGAGCGCGACCACGCTCGAGCGTCTGCCCACGCTATCGGCGGCGGCCGATTACGGTTCGATCGGGCCGGGGCTGAACAACGCGCTGCCGACGCGCACGTATGGGATATCGATTCGCGTGCCGGTCTTCGATGGCGGGCGGCGCGACGCCCGCCGGGTGGAATCGGACTCGCAATACCGCGCCGAGAAGGTGCGCACCAACGATCTGAAGGAACAGATCGAGCTGGACGTGCGGCTTGCGCTGGACAGTCTCGGCTCGGCCGCGGAAGAGGTCCAGGTGGCCAAGGACGGGCTGGGGCTGGCGGACAACGAGCTGACCCAGGCGAGGCGCCGCTATGAGGCCGGCGTGGCCAACAGCCTGGAGGTGACCGACGCGCAGACGCGTCTGGAGCGCGCCCGCGACAACCAGACCGGCGCGCTGTACGCCTACGGTTTGGCGCGGATCGACCTCGCGCAGGCGATGGGCAGAGTGAGGAGCATGGTGCAGTAGCAGGCATTGTGGGGCAGGCGCTTTCGCCTGCCGGCGGCGGGCCGAAAGGCCTGCCCACTGGAGACGGACTCATGAAGAAGAAAATCATAATCATCCTGCTGGTGCTGGCCGCTGCCGGCGCGGGAGCGTACGCATATTTCGGCGGCTTCGGCCGCACCCCGGACAACCGCATCATGGTCTCCGGCAACATCGAACTGACCGAGGTGAACATCGCCTTCAAGACGGCCGGGCGGCTCATCGAGCGCGACGTCGATGAAGGCGACACGGTGAAGAAGGGGCAGATTGTGGCGCGCCTCGACCGCGATCAACTGACGGCGCAGCGCGACCGCGAGGCGGCCGGGCTGGCCTCGGCGGAGGCGCAACTTACGCAGGCGGAGACGGCGCTGGAGTGGGAGAAAGCCACGCTGACCGGCGATGTGGAGCAACGCAAGGCGGATTTGGCCTCGAACGAGTCCCGCCTGGCGGAGCTGAAGAACGGTTCGCGGCCGCAGGAGATACAGGAAGCCCGCGCCGCCGTGGAATCCGCGCAATCCGAACTCGACCGCGCCAAACGCGATTGGGACCGCTCGCAGACGCTTTACAAGAACGACGACATCTCCACCGCGCAATACGATCAGTACCGCAACCGGTGGGAATCCGCCGATGCGGCGTTGAAACAGGCTAAGCAGCGCGGCGCGCTGGTCGAGGCCGGTCCGCGCGCGGAGGTGATCGACGCCGCCGCCGGGCAGGTGGAAAAGGCGCGCGGGGCGTTGAAAATGTCGGAGGCGAACACGCTCGAGATTCAGCGCCGGGCGCAGGAACTCGTCCGGCTTCGGGCCGAAATCGCGCGCTCCAGGGCCAGCGTGGCGCTGATCGATTCGCAGCTCGCCGACACCATCGCCTATTCGCCGGTGGATGGCGTGGTGCTGGTAAAATCCGCCGATCCGGGCGAGGTGCTGGGCGTGGGTACGACGGTGCTGACCGTCGGCGATATCGATCATCCGTGGCTGCGCGGCTATATCAACGAAACGGTCTTGGGGAAGGTGAAGGTCGGCTCGAAGGCGCGGGTGACTACGGATTCCTACCCTGGAAAGACCTACGAGGGCAAAGTGACGTTCATCTCCTCGGAGGCTGAGTTCACGCCCAAGCAGATCCAGACGCAGGAAGAGCGCGTAAAGCTGGTGTACCGCATCAAGATCGAGCTGGACAACCCCCGCCGCGAGCTGAAATCCAATATGCCGGCCGACGCGGAGATCGTGTTGGATTAGTTGTGAGGCAAATGAGTCAAATCTCATTCGACGCGGAGACGAGGAGGCGCGGAGAAACACGCGGAGCAAGCGGGACAGGCAGGAGTCTGCGATCTCCGCTAGCTCAGCGGCCGGTCTCGGGGTTCCTGGGAACCTCGCCGATTATCTCGCCCCCGTGGCCGGCGCGCGGAGTAAGCGGAGAACGCAGACATCGCAAATGCCGTATGGTATTCTCCGCGCCGGACTCCGCGTCTCCGCGTCGGAGTTGCAGGTTTTCGGTCTGAGGCAGAGCCTCACTAGGCCGAGCCTGAAAGGAAGCATGGAGCCGATCATCGAAACCCGCGATCTTACCCGCCGCTTCGGCGAGCTGACGGCGGTGGACCGCTTGAACCTCGCCATTGCCCCGGGAGAGATCTTCGGGCTGGTGGGGCCGGACGGCGCGGGGAAGACCACCACTCTGCGCATGCTGTGCGGCCTGGTGAGCCCGACCGAAGGCAGCGCGCGGGTGGCCGGCCACGATGTCGTCAAGGAATCGCAAGCGGTCAAGGACCAGATCGGCTACATGGCGCAGCGGTTCGGCCTGTACCTGGATCTGACCGTCGAAGAGAACATGTTCTTTTACGCGGACCTGTTCGGCATCCTGGGCGAGGAACGCCGCGAGCTGACCGCGCGGCTGCTGCGCATGACCCGCATGGAGCCTTTCCGCGGCCGGCAGGGCGGGAAGCTTTCGGGGGGCATGAAGCAGAAGCTGGCGCTCATGTGCACGCTGCTGCACCGGCCCCAGATCCTGTTCCTCGACGAACCGACCAACGGCGTGGACCCGGTCTCCCGCCGCGATTTCTGGACGATTCTCTATCAACTGCTGAAAGACGGAATCACCATTTTCATGACCACTGCCTACCTGGACGAAGCCGAGCGCTGCAATCGCGTCGGCCTGATGCACAAAGGGAAGCTGATTCGCTGCGACACGCCCGAGCGGTTGAGGCTCGCGGCCGGCGCGGAGAGCCTGGAGGCGGTGTTCGTGCAGACGATTCAAGCGGTGGAAGCCATGGGGGCCCGATGAGCGAGTGGGCGGTCGAGATCGACAACCTGGTGAGGAGCTTCGGCGCGTTCGTGGCGGTGGACCACGTCTCGCTCAAGGTGCCCAAAGGCGAGATCTTCGGTTTCCTGGGCCCCAACGGAGCGGGGAAATCCACCACCATCCGGGTGCTGTGCGGCCTGCTGTCTCCCACCTCGGGGCGCGCGCTGGTGAACGGCTACGATGTGGCTTCCGACCCGGAGGCGGTGAAGCGAAGCATCGGCTACATGTCGCAGAAGTTCTCGCTCTACGACGACCTCACCGTGGAAGAGAACATCGACTTTTTCACGGGCATGTACGGCGTGCCGAAGGAGCGCCGCCAGGAGCGCAAAGACTACGTCCTCGGGATGGCCAACCTCATGGAGCGCCGGGACAGCCCGGCCGGCACGCTCTCGGGAGGCTGGAAACAGCGGCTGGCGCTGGGCTGCGCGATTCTGCACGATCCGCCGGTGGTGTTCCTCGACGAGCCGACCTCGGGGGTGGACCCCATCGCCCGCGCCACGTTCTGGGACCTGATCGGAGAGCTTTCGCGCACGGGACACACGGTTTTCGTGACCACGCATTACATGGACGAGGCCGAGTACTGCCACCGCCTGGCGCTGATGTACGGCGGCAAGGTGATCGCGCTGGGCGCTCCAGGCGAATTGAAACGGGACCTGACGGAGCATAACCTGCTGCGCCTGGAGACGGCGGCCGCGCTCGACACGATGCGGGCCATCGAGCGGGAAGAGGGCATCCTCGAGGTCGCCGTGTTTGGAAGCGGGCTGCACGTGGTGGTGGACAATGCGGATGCGGCGATGGGCCGCATTCGCAAGTCGCTGGCCGCGCAAGGCATCGAAATCCGGCGGCTGGAGCAGATCCAGCCCTCGCTCGAAGACGTGTTCGTGGCGCTGATCGAGGCCGAGGAGAGGAAGGCCGCATGAGCTACCGCCGCACCCGGGCGATGTTTGTGAAAGAGCTGCGCCACATCGTGCGCGACAAGCGCAGCCTGGGCCTGGCGCTCGCCATGCCGGCCATGATGCTGCTGCTTTACGGGTTCGCGCTGAGCCTGGACGTGGACCACATTCCGGTGCTGATCTACGACCAGGACGGCACGTCGGCCAGCCGCAACGTGGCGCGCCAGTTCGAGGGATCGCGCTTCTTCGACGTGAAGGGCATGGCGGCCGACTATCGCGCGGTTGAGCGCGGCATCAACCGCAACGACATCCTGATGGGCATCGTGATCCCGCGCGATTTCGGCAAGGACCTGACCGCCGGCCGGAGCGCGGCCGTGCAACTTCTGGTGGATGGAAGCGACTCCAACACGTCCGCTATCGCCATGGGTTACGCCGAAAGCGTGGTGCAAGGGTACTCGATGGAGGCGCGCTCAGAGATTCTCAACCTCCGGGGCGTCAAGCTTCCGCCGCCCGCCGTCGCGGCGCAAGTGCGCGTGTGGTACAACAGCTCGCTGGAATCGAAGAACTTCGTGGTGCCGGGCTTGATCGCGATCATTCTCATGATGCTCACCGGGCAGTTGACGACCCTCACGATCGCGCGCGAGTGGGAGATGGGGACCATGGAGCAGATCCTCTCGACGCCCCTCAGGCCGTCTGAGATGGTGATTGGGAAGATGCTGGCGTATTTCGTGGTAGGGCTGGTGGACGCCATCCTGGCGTTCGTCTCGGGAGTGACGGTGTTCGCGGTGCCATTCCGTGGCAGTCTTCTGCTGCTGACGGTTTCGACGTTGATCTTTCTTTGCGGGGCGATGCTCTGGGGCATCTTCATTTCGGCGGGCGCCAGGACGCAGGTGATGGCGTACCAGATGGGCATGCTGACCACATTCCTGCCGGGGTTCCTGCTTTCGGGTTTCGTGTTCTCCATCGACACCATGCCGAAATGGATCCAGGTGATCAGCATCGTGGTGCCTTCGCGCTATTTCATTACGATACTCAAGGGACTGTTCCTGAAGGGAATCGGCCTGGGGATCGTTTGGCCGCAGCTTGTTTACCTGTCGATATTCGCGGGCATCGTATATTTTCTCGCGGTGCGGAGACTAAGCCGGAAGGTGGCGTAACCCATGTGGGAAAGAATCTGGGTCATACTGCGGAAAGAGTTCATCCAGTTGTTCCGCCTGCCGGGCATGCGCGCCATGCTGTTCGTTCCGCCGCTGCTACAGCTCATCATCTTCGGCTACGCGGTCACGCTCGACGTGGACAATGCGAAGATCGCCTGGATGGATAATGACGGCACGCCCGAGAGCCGGGCGCTGCTGGCGCGCTTCAAAGGGTCGGGGCGGTTCCAGGTGGTCGCCACTCCCGGCAGCGAGGCGGAGGTGCAGAGCATTCTGGACCATGGCGACGCGCACGCCGTGGTGCGCGTGCTGCCCGGCTTTGCGCGCGACCTGGCGCGTCAGCGGACGGCTCAGGTGCAGGTGCTGCTCGACGGGACCAACTCCAACACCGCGTCGCTGGTTTCGGCTTACGCCGCGGGCGTAATCGCGGACTTCTCGAACGATGTCGCGCCGAATCAGACCAAGAACGACCAGACCATCAAACTGATGGCGCGAAGCCCGGGATCCATGCCGGTGATGGTATCGGCGTCGGCCGCGCCGAGCACCCGCGTCTGGTTCAATCCGGATCTGAGGAGCCGCAATTACTTCGTCCCGGGCGTGGCGGTCAACATTCTGTTCATGGTGACTTTGATGCTTACCGCGCAGGCCATCATCCGCGAGAAGGAGATCGGCACCATGGAGCAGTTGATGGTCACGCCGATGCGGCCGATCGAACTGATGCTCGGCAAGACGATCCCCTTCGCGCTGGTGGGACTGGCGGACCTGGTCATGGTGACTGCGGGCGCGCTGCTGATATTCCACGTGCCTTTCCGGGGCAGCTTTCTGGTGCTGCTGTTCAGCGCGACCATATTCCTGCTCACCAGCCTGGGGGCGGGCCTGTTTCTGTCCACCATTTCGCGCACCCAACAGCAGGCCAACATGATGTCCTTTTTCTTTGCCAGCCCGGCGTTCATGCTCAGCGGCTTCAACTTCCCGATCCGCAACATGCCCACGGTGGTGCAGTACCTGACCTATCTCAACCCGGTGCGCTACTTTATGGAGATCGTGCGCGGCGTGTTCCTGAAAGGCGTGGGCGTGGCAGTCCTCTGGCCGCAGATGCTGACATTGCTGGTCTACGGCGCGCTGATCCTGAGCATGAGCGCCCTGCGGTTCCACAAGAGTCTGGATTAGGGGCGGTCAGGGCGCGATCCACCCCAGCAGCTTCCCCGCCAACTCCGGCCCGACGGAAAGCGTCGCGTGGACGGCGAGGCCTTCGCGCTCCACTTGAACGGAACGGAGCAGGTCCGCGAGGGCGCGGTCGCGAGATACGCCCGCGGCGGCTAGCGAGAAGGACGCGCGCAGGGTTTCTTCGAGATGCTGGGCGGACTCCGGGGTGCGGCCGGCGCCCACGGCTTCGAGCCGGATATCGGGATCGAGCCTGACCGCGATGGAAGCGTACTCGACGAGGCGCAGAAACTGGTTCAAGTTCGCGGCGTTCCCGCTGAGCGGGTACGCGACGCCGCCTCGAGTGGCCGCCCAGATCGGACTCGCGGCCGGGCCGGCCGCGCGCTCGAGAAGCCAGCGCGCCCCGGTTTGGCCCGTCTTGCGCTGCGCCGCCGCAACGCGCACGGCTTCGGGGGATCCCGAGACGGCCAAGTCCTTCGCGAGCAGGACCGCCCCGGCGGGCGGCTCGCGGAACGTCCCGCGCGCGATGGCGAGAACGTCCTTTCCGTTCCAGGCGAGCAACAGATACGAAGCGTCGCGCAGCGGCTCCAGAAACGGCGCCGCTCCCGGCGGAAGCTTCCGGTAGAGCGCCGACGCGCGCAATTGTTCGAGGTTGACCCCCGCCAAAGCGAGCGCGTCGGAAGGGACGCAGGATGCCAGGGCGGGATCGATCGCCGCGGCCGGGGTGGATTGGCGGCACGAGACCGCCAGCGCAATGGTCGCGGCAGCCGCGGCGGCGAAACTCGCGCAAGTCGGTTGCATTTCCGTTTAAGTGGGGCGGACCTCGTGGTCTGCCTTCTTATCTGCAAGCGGGATCCGAGCGAGTCGCCCGCATTTCCTGTCCGATCATTCTCTGGAACTACAGTTTATCCCGATACCAGCCGATAGAGGTTCCGGGGTTGAAAAATGGGACGAAAGCGCATTCCGATCGTTGGACTGTTGCTCGCAGCCGGGTCGTTGACGGCGGCCGCGGACCCGCTGGTGATGTCCGGTTTAGGCAATGGGCTCGGGTGGAACGACGGCTCCTACTATACCGGTTACGTAACCCTTACATTCGACGGCGGAAACTATGCAGCCCTGTGCGTTGACGCCCTGCACGACACCTTCGGGAATTCGTGGAACGCGGTGTACATCCCGCTGACCGACGCGGCGGACCTCGCCAAGGTCATGCAGGCTTATTTCTCGATCACCGACCCCGCCATCTATCTGCCGAAGCTCTACGCCGACGTGATAGGCTGGGCGGAGCTGAGCGCGGGCGTGGCCGAGACGGTCAACAACAACATACAACACTCCGTTTGGGCGCAGTTCGATCCCAGCCAATACGCGGATACGAGCCAGCTTTACCAACTGGCCCAGATCGCGGCGCCCAACGGCTATGGTTCCATTCCGAACCCGACCGGCGGGCAGATCCCCATCAACCTCGACAAGTTCGGCTTGCTCGTGGACGCCAACTACGCCAATGGCGGGCAACTGGAACAGGCCTTCCTGATCGATGGTCCGCCGGAGACGCCGGAACCCGCTTCGCTGGCGCTGGCGGGCGCGGGACTGGGCGGATTGGCGCTGCTTCTGTTCCGGCGCCGAAGAGCGGCGTAAGATCCGCCCCTGGCGCGGTCGCCGCCGCCGCATTCGCCCCAGCGGATTCCGTTTGCGTCCCAAGAACACCAGCGCGCCCCTGATGGAATGGGCTTACCATGGCTGGTTGTCGGGAGTTCAAGAGCTTGAGCGGCGCCGGGAGCCGGCGCGCCATAAGGAGAGCGGAATGAGACCACGAATCGCACTGATCGCACTCACCGCAGGGGCGGCGGCGCTGGCGATAGCCGTCGTCTGCGCGCAGCAGCAACCGTTGCAGCAATATCCGTTTCAGGACCCGAAGCTGCCCATCGAGCAGAGGGTGAACAACATCGTCTCCCTGCTGACGCTGGACGAGAAAATCGGCTGCCTGGGGACGAATCCGAGCGTGCCGCGCCTGGGCATCCGCGGGACCAGCCACTCGGAAGGGCTGCACGGGTTGGCTCTGGGCGGGCCCGGCGGGTGGGGCCGTCCGACCCCCATCCCGACCACGCAGTTCGCCCAGGAAATTGGAATGGGCGAAACCTGGGACCCCGAACTCGTCCGCCTGGCTGGCGGGGTTGAAGGCTACGAGGCCAGATACATCAACCAGAGCGAGAAGACCCATCGAGGCAGCTTGATGATCCGCGCGCCCAACGCGGACCTGGGCCGCGATCCGCGCTGGGGACGGACCGAAGAGTGCATGGGCGAGGACCCATATTTCAACGGCAAGATGGTCGTGGCCATGGTTAAGGGTCTCCAGGGCGACGACCCGAAGTACTGGCTGACGGGGTCGCTCATGAAGCACTTCCTGGCCAACAGCAACGAGGACGGCCGCGGCGGATCGTCCTCCGATTTCGATGCGCGTCTCCTGCGCGAGTATTACTCGGTTCCCTTCCGCATGGGCGTAATCGAGGGTGGTTCGCGCGCCTACATGGCGGCCTACAACGCCATGAACCACGTTCCCATGACCGTGAACCCCATTCTCAGGGAAATCACCATGAAAGAGTGGGGGCTGGACGGCATCATCTGCACCGACGCGGGTTCCCTCCGCAACATGGTGAATCCGCAACTGCACAACTACTACAAAACCAACGCGGAGGGCCTGGCGGGAGCCGTGAAAGCGGGCATCAACCAGTTCCTGGAGAGCGCCATGCTCTACCGCCCGGCCGCCCAGGAAGCGCTGCAAAAGGGCCTCCTGACGGAGAAAGACATCGACGACGTGATCAAGGGCGAGTTCCGGGACATGATCCGGCTGGGATTGTTGGACCCGCCGGAGTTGGTCAAGTACACGAGCATCAAGGGCGATGACGAAGTGTGGAAGCGACCCGAGCATAAGGCGATCGCGTTGCGCGTGGCGCAGGAATCGGTGGTGCTGCTGAAGAACGCGAACAACTTCCTGCCGCTCAAGAAGGAGGCCCTGAAATCGATCGCGGTTCTGGGCCCGCTGGCGGACGTGGTCGCCCTGGATTGGTACAGCGGAACCCCGGGGTACGTGATCACGCCGTTGGAAGGCATCCGGAACAAGGTGGGCAGCGGCGTCACGGTGAACTTCCTCCCCAAGGACGCCGATGCGGCCGCGGCGGCGGAAGCCGCCAGGAAATCCGATGTGGCCGTGGTGTTCGTCGGCAACCACCCCACGTGCGATGCCGGTTGGGCCAAGTGCCCGACGCCGAGCGACGGCAAGGAGGCGATCGACCGCAAGGCTATCAACCTGGAGCAAGAGGAGTTCGTCAAGCGGATCTACGCGGCGAATCCGAAAACGGTGGTTGTGCTGCTGGCCAGTTTCCCGATTGCGATCAATTGGAGCCAGGAGAACGTCCCAGCCATCCTCCATATCACGCACAACGCGCAGGAGGAGGGAGCCGCCATCGCCGACGCCTTATTCGGCGACGTCAATCCGGCCGGCCGCCTGGTGCAGACCTGGCCGAAATCGCTGGACCAGGTTCCGCCCATGATGGATTACAACATCCGCCACGGCCGGACGTACATGTATTTTAAGGGCGAGCCGCTATATCCCTTCGGCTACGGCTTGAGCTACACCACGTTCAAGTACTCGAACTTGAAACTCAGCGCCGCGCGCCTCGGAAAAGCCGGCAGTCTCACGGTCAGCGTGGATGTGAAGAACACCGGCAGCCGGAAAGGCGACGAAGTGGCGCAGCTCTACGTTTCACATCTCAACTCCAAAGTGGAGAGAGCCAAGGAGGAGCTGAAGGGTTTCCGGCGGATCACTCTCCAGCCGAATGAGACCAAGACCGTCACACTGCCCGTAAAGGCGGAGGACCTGGCCTATTGGGATGAAGCGCGGAACAAGTGGGTCGTGGAGGCCGACAAGGTGAAGTTCTCGGTCGGAGCCTCTTCGGCCGATTTGAGGCTGGAAAAGACCATCGTCGTGGGACAGTAATGCCAGGAACTGCTCTCTGACGCGGCGCGGCTCTGTGCGCAGCCGTGTGCGTCATTCAGAGCCGCGACCGTCAGGGAGCGGTCTTTGGCGCGTTGGAGAAACATCGAATGCGAGAGGCTACTCGACGGGAATTGCTCCAGGGCGCCGGCATGGCGCTCGCCATTTTGCCCGCGCGGGCGCAAGGACAGAGCGCCGCGGCGGCCCCTGAAGCCAGTCCGCTGACCCTCTGGTTTCGCGAACCGGCCAAGGTCTGGACCGAAGCGTTGCCCGTAGGCAACGGCAACCTGGGCGCCATGGTGTTTGGCGGAGTGGACCACGAGCGCATTCAGCTCAACGAGCACAGCGTGTGGTCCGGGCGCCACGTCGAAAGCGACAATCCGCAGGCGCTCGAGCAGATCCGGCAGATCCGCCAACTGCTGTTCGACGGCAAGTTCGCGGAGGCCAATTCGTTTGGACGAGGCGGGGCCGGCGGAGGCCGCGCGCCGGGCGCTCCACAGGCCGCGGCGGCCAACGCTCCAAGAGCAGCCGCGCGCACGTCGTACGAAACCCTGGCCGACCTGCTGCTCGATTTCCGTCACGACAGCGCAACTCCGGAAGCTTATCGCCGCGAGCTCAACCTCGACACCGGCATCGCTCGCGTGGAATATCGTATCGGCGGCGTCCGCTTCACGCGGGAGATATTCGTTTCGCATCCCGACCAGGCCATCGCCGTCCGCATTTCGGGCGACAAACCCGGCAGCATATCCTTCGCCGCGCAATTGAAGCGCGAAGCCGGCGCGAAAGCCGAATCGGCCGAGAACCGCATCGTGCTGCGCGGTGAGACGGTCAACGGCGGCGTGATTTTCGAATGTCGTTTGGAGGCGCGCGCCGAGGGAGGCCAGGCGAAGGCGACTCCCGAAGGTCTGAGCGTCGAAGGCGCCAACGCGGTTACGCTGCTGATCGCCGCCGGGACGAACTACAAGCTTCACTACCCCGACTACAAAGGCGACGACCCAACCGGTGGCTGTCAACTGCGGCTGGCGGCAGTGGCGGCCAAGCCGTATGCCCGCGTCCGGGAAGCGCATATCGCGGATCACCGCCGCCTCTTCCGGCGCGTCGAGCTCGATCTCGGCGGGCCGGACCGCTCGGCGATTCCAACCGGCGAGCGCCTGGCGGCCGTGCAACAAGGCGGCGACGATCCCCAGTTGCTGGGCATCTATTTCCAGTACGGCCGTTACATGCTGATGGGCAGTTCGCGCCCGGGAGGGTTGCCGGCGAACCTGCAAGGCATCTGGGCGGAGGGTCTGACGCCGCCCTGGTCGGCCGACTACCACATCAACATCAACATCCAGATGAACTACTGGCCTGCGGAAGTGTGCAACCTTTCCGAGTGCCACGAGCCATTGTTCGATTTCATCGACATGCTGCGGCAACCGGGCCGCAAGTCCGCGGAAATCTCGTACGGCTGCAAGGGCTGGGTCTCACACTACACGACCACCGTTTGGGGGCAGACGGCGCTGCAAAGCCCCAACGGCATCAGTCTGTGGCAAGGCTCTTCCGGGTGGCTGGCGCAGCACCTCTGGGAACGCTACGCTTTCACCGGCGACCGCAAATTCCTGCGCGAGCGCGCTTGGCCGGTGGTGAAGGAAGCCGCGGAGTTCTATCTCGATTACATGTCCGAAGATCCGCGCACTGGCAAACTGGCGGCCGGGCCGGCGTCTTCTCCCGAGAACAGTTTCACGGCGCCGGATGGGTCGCGCGGCCAGGTGGACATTGCGCCCGCCATGAGCCAGGAGATCGTCTACGACGTGCTGACCAACGTCATGCGCGCGTCGGAGATTCTCGGCGCGGAGCCGGAGTTCCGCCAGCGGGCTTCCGAAGCCAGGGCGCGCCTGCTGCCGCTCAAGATCGGAAAGTACGGGCAGATCCAGGAGTGGTCCCAGGATTTCGATGAGCCCGAGCCCGGCCACCGCCACATGTCGCAGCTCTTCGGTTTGCATCCGGGCAGGCAGATCACCGTACACGGGACGCCCGAATTGGCGGAAGGCGCGCGCAAGACGCTGGAGCGGCGCCTGGCCAACGGCGGCGGCCACACCGGCTGGAGCCGCGCCTGGATCGTCAACTTCTGGGCGCGCCTGGAAGACGGCGAGCAGGCGCGGGATCACGTCATGCTTCTGCTGCGCAACTCGACCCTCTCGAACCTGTTCGACACGCACCCGCCGTTCCAGATCGATGGCAACTTCGGCGGCTGCGCCGGCATCGCCGAGATGCTGTTACAGAGCCACGACGGCGAAATCGCGCTTCTGCCCGCCCTGCCCAAGGCGTGGGCGAACGGCAGATACAAAGGCCTGCGCGCCCGTGGCGGCGTCGAAGTCGAGATCGCCTGGAAGGCCGGCAAGCCCGGGGCCGCCACCCTCACCGCATCCGTCGACGGCAGCCACAAGCTGCGTCCGCCAAAAGGGTCGAAGATCGCGGCGGTGACCTCGGGAGGCGCGCGCGTGCCGGCTTCGGCTGGGGCGGATGGGACAGTGCAGTTGGCGGTCAGGAAGGGGCGGGCGTACCGGGTATTGTTCGCGTAGTTCGAAGAAACCGGCCGCATGCAGAGGGCGGTATTGAAGGACTTTGGCGCGGGAAATCTCTCAGCAGCCGAAGCGCGGCTCCAGATATAGCACACAGAGAACGTGTACGCATTCCGTGGCATGGCGATATCCCTGCACGAGTACGTCTCTCATAAATCCTCCCACCTGCTGCTCAACGCTCGCACCCGGGAGATGTCTTGAAAATGCGGATGCGGCAATCTCACCTGCAAAACGGAGCTGAGGTGGGCGAGGAATATTGTGCTCATCATACTTGATTTCGATTTTGCACATTGTCCCCGGGCTCAGATTGGGCACCGCGTAGATGGCCACCTTGGCGCCAAAGTGTCCCCCGATATCGTTCCGAACGTCCTTGATGAGCTGCCCCTTCGACTTAAAGAAGTCCACAGCTACATTCCACTGCGCCGCGGTCTCGCCGTCAAAAGCAGCCGTCACCCAGGCAAAATCGGGGCATTCCGCAAGCAAGTGCAGCCCTTCTGCGAACTCATACAGCGTGCCAATGGATCGCCGCAGAAAGTAGTTTCGACGATACATGCCAACATTCTTGAACTCCGCGTTCTCTTCTAGCGGGTCGAGAACGTCGAGGCTCGGAATGCTGTCAGCGCCGATGGCGGCCAATTCGATCCTGAGGTCCTCGTACAGGACGCACAAGCGTGCGACATAGGCGTCAACCAGACGCTTTTCGTCAGACCTGAAGACGCGTCTTAAGTCAGCTACCAGCGTTTTTGAGCGCAGCCGCCGTGACATACCCGAAAAGTCCGTTGTATCACTTTCCGCGCGTCGCATGCACGGGTCGCAGCCAGCGTTGGTTAGCGATTTGTCGCACAATGGAGGCGTGGTCACCCTGGACGCTTTGCGCGCGGAACGGCGGGCTGAAATCCTCCGGCTCGCAGAGCGGCGCCCACAGCCTGCGCGTGTTTGGTTCCGTGGCCCGCAGCGAAGCGAATGAGAACAGCGACCTCGATCTGTTGGTAGCCTGGAAGCCCGGCCGGAGTTTGCTGGATCATGCTGGGCTGGTTCAAGATCTCCAGGAGTTGCTCAAGATCAAGGTCCACGTCGGCACCGAGAATTCGCTCCACTGGTACGTGCGCGACAGGATCCTTCGCGAGGCCACGCCTCTGTGAAAGATGACCGGCTGCCGAGCCGCCAGAGGGTGCGGAAGATGGCGGCGCCGCGATCTTTCGCCCCTCCGGGGCTTTGTGAATTTCGCGGTTCCCCATGGCTCACGCCATGGGCCAATTTCTTCCGCTCTTACGAGCTTCAACCCGGAGCATTCCCCCCGCGGCAGCCGGCTTGTCACACCACTACACGAAGGCCGAGGTGCTGGGCGAACGGATCGAAGTCCCTGTCGTTGTGCAGCAGGTCGAACCCGCTCTCGATGCACCTGGTGGCGATCACCGTGTCGATGGTCTTGCGAACGGTTACGCCGAGGTTGCGCAGCGCCCGGAAGTTTCTCGCCGCTTGAATCGCGATTTCCCGTCCGCCCAACTCTACGACCGTCAACGCAGCCAGCATTTTCCTGGCTTGGTTGAAGTCGCGTTCGTCCGCGAAGCCTTGCAGGACCTCAGTCAGAATCAGGTCGCCGATGGCCAAAGGTTCGTGGCCAAGCAGACTATCGAGTTTCTCGGTCTGCGCGGTGATCGTTCCCTTGAAGTAATCGATCCACACACTGGAATCGACAAGAATCAACCGTCGCTCCTCATCGCGTTGAGATCGCCCTGCCAGTCCAGTTTGCCGCGGAGCCGGCGGATCTTCGCCTGTCTCCTTAGGCGTAGCAAGGTCCGCAGAGCCTGGTCGACGGCCGCACGCTTGGTCTTCAGGCCGGTTGCGCGAAGCGCGTCCCGCATCAGTTTGTCGTCAATCACGATGTTCGTCCGCATCGATGTGTATCTCAATAGATAATTATACACACTGCGCCATCACGCCGCGGCATTCCTCCGCGTCGAAGCGCGCGCCACCAGCTTGGGTTGCAGGATGATGCTCTTGGGGCGGGTCGATCCCTTCGCGCCAATCAGGCTCAGGGCCAGCTTTCCGGCGCGTTCTCCCATCACGGTGCAACGCTGATCGATGCTGGATAGCGGGACCCGCAAGGAGGCGCCGTAGCGCACGTTGCCGCAACCGATTATCGCGATGTCTTCGGGAATGCGGAGGCCGGCCTCCAGGATGGCATTCATGGCTCCCACGGCGGTTGGGTCGTTGTAGCAGAAGACGCCGTCGGGCGGCGGGTCAACGCGCAGCAGTCTCTGCATCGCCGCCCTGCCGCGCGCTTCGGACTCATCGTCCCCGGCCACTGCCTCCGGAACGTAGTGGACCGGCGCCCTCAGATCGCGGCGCGCCAGGGCCCGCCTGTAACCGGCGAGCCTTCCCAAACCGGTGCTCACTTCCGGCCCGCGGATGTGAGCGATCCGCCGGTAGCCGGCCGCGATGAGGTGACCGGTGGCCAGTTCGCCGACCAGTTCGTCATCCACGCCCACGAAGTTCGCCACAAGCCCCGCGAACCGGCGGTCGACGAGTATGTAGGGCGTTTTCTGCTCTTCGATCAGGCGAAAGCTGGCAACCGTCCATTGCGCCGACGCGATGACCATGGCGTCCAGCCGCCGCGCCAGCAGCCGGGAAATCTCCTGCGCCTCCAAGTCGGGATCCTCCTCGGAAGAGGCGATGATCAGGCTGTATCCCGACTTACGTAAGATCGAGGAGAGGCCCTTGGCTACTTCGGCGAAGAAAGGATGCACGAGGTCCGGAACCACAAGCCCCACCGTGTAAGTCCGCCCGGTCACCAGGGCGCGGGCAGTCAGATTGGGCTGGTAGTTGAGCTCCCTGACGCGCTTGAGCACGCGCTGGCGGGTTTCGTCGCCGATGTCGCTGTGGTTACGCAGGACCTTCGATACCGTGACAACGGAAACCCCGAGATCCCGCGCGATGTCCTTCATGCGGACTGGCATATCTCATCCTCCGGGCGCCGCCGCCGGCGGGCGTGGGCATTCACTGTCCAGTGGGGCGGACCTCCTGGTCTGCCTTCTTTCCGCGGCCGCGGCGGTTCTCGACAGCGCCGCCGGGAAGCAGAAGGGCAGACGGGGAGGTCCGCCCCACTGGCAATCTCAGAACAACCTGGGGGCAAACTCGTTCAGGTCCCTGCGCCACGTAAGCCACTCATGAGCGGTGCCCGGCGACTCGTAGTAGACCACCTTGATTCCAGCCTTTTGCAGCGCGTCGCGGAACGAGACCACGCTGGCGCCAATGCCATTCAGTTCCGCGCCTCCGGCGCCCACCCAGACCAGTTTGACCTTCTTGTTGAACGCCGCGGCGTCGTTGAGCACGCCGTTATATGCCGTCTTGACGTCGAAAGCCGCGCCGCGGCCCATACCGCCGCCGGCACCGCTGAATCCGCCGATGTAGGCGAACTTGTCGAGGTGATTGAGGGCGATCTGGAACGTCTGCATTCCTCCCATGGACAGCCCGGCCATGGCCCGGTGCTCGCGGTCCGGCAGCGTGCGGAAGGTGGAATCGACCATCGGGATCAGTTCGTTAATCACGACGTCTTCGAACGCGGACGTCCCGCCGAAGCCCGCCCCTCTTCCCGGCTGCGCGCCTCGCCCGGCCGGCTGCGCTCCCGGAGCGGCGGGTGGCGCGGGCGCCGGTTCGCCGGCCCTGGTGGCGTAGCCGCGGTCCATAACGACGATCATCGGCTTGGCTTTCTTCGCCGCGATCAGGTTGTCCAGAATGAAACTCACACGCCCCTGGTTGGACCACCCCGTCTCGTCTTCTCCCGAACCGTGTTGCAGGTAGAGGACCGGATAGCGCAGCCGGATGTTCGTGTCGTAGCCCGGCGGCGTGTACACGAAGCATCGCCGCCAAGCTTCCGTGAGCTTCGAATAGTACCAATGCGCGCGCACGTCGCCGTGCGGAACGTCTTTGGGCTCGTAATAGTCCACGCCTTTTTCCGGCGCCTCGATGCCGCTGGAGTCCCGGCTGTAGCCGTAGAATGCGTGGCTGGCGGGGTCGCTCACCTGAGCGCCATCGACGAAAAAGAAGTAGTAGTGAAAACCGGGGACCAGCGGCGGCGTAATTCCGGTCCACGTTCCATCCGCGCCCTTCACCAGGTCGTAGTGTGTTTGATCGGCGCCCACCTGCACCTGCACCGTCCGCGCGTCGGGCGCGCGGAGGCGGAACGTGGCCCGCAAGTCGGAGGAGATGCGGGGATACTGAGCGCCCATCACGTTGGATGAGGCGGGTTTGGAGTCGTCGCCGGCCTGCGCCCAGCAGAAACCGGCCGACAGAATCGAAAAGACCAGAAGCAGTCGCATAGGTTCTCTCTCTTTATCCTCAATTGCCCTTTTGCCCCGCGGCCTTGGAAAGGTTTTCCATATCGCGATCGAACGCTGCGCCGTCGAATGGAACAACGACTACTTTACTGCCGTGATTATCGTTTGGTAACTCCTGTGCCTTGGGCACATCAATGACCGCGAAGGTAAAGTAAGCGACATGGCCATTTTCAAGGAACACGCCGGGGCGCTCGATGTTATTCCAATGGTTCACGGTTCCGTCCGTATAGCGAAGGAAGTCCGTAGTCGGATCGTAGGCCAGCCCCCGATTCGTCCAGTTGCCGATGCCATCGGGCGATGTCAAAAGAAACGCCTTGCGATCGCTCCAGCAATTGACCACGATATGATACAAGCCCCCGCTATACCAGATCGCCGGATCTTCCAGGTTGTGTGTCGGAAGGTTGGGGATGCCCGGATAAACACTGCGCCCCTGAAGCTTGTAAGGACCCAGGATGCCGTTCGCGCTGATCATAATCGCGCCGGACCGCGCCACGATCTCAAAGCCGCCGTCCGGGCGAACCATCATGCTTACATTCGACATTCTGCCGTCCCGCGCGTCGAACCCGTTGGCGTCGACCTGGATCGAGCCGAGCTGTTTCCAAGGCCCATCGAGCGACTTGGAAACAAAAACATCGCCCGGTCTGGTCTCGCTGACAACCACGGCATAACTCCCGTCCGGAAGAACCAGCGCCGTCACATTGTGCCCTTTGCCGCCTTGATTATCGGGCCAGACAAGGCCCTTGTCTATGTAAGGCCCGGTGGGGTCGTCGCTGACCGCGTGCACAGCGGCCGAGCCGCCCCACCCGCCATGGCCCCGGCTCTGATCCCAGCGGCTGGCAAACATGTGATATTTGCCCTCCGGCCCCTTGACGATCTGCCCATCCCAATAACACCACTGTTTGATGGTGGCGTCTTCAAGGCCGTTCCGCGGATCGCGTGGGAGAACGTTCGGAGCGCCCCAAGCGTCTCTTGTCAGTTGACCATGAATCGGCATCGGCAAAAAGTAATCGATCAAGGTTTTGTCGGCGGCAGGCGACGAGGCGCCTAGCGTCGACATCGCCGCGAACACCTTTATTAGCGTTTTCAGAGA
This sequence comes from uncultured Acidobacteriia bacterium, assembly GCA_903882645.1. GTDB lineage: Bacteria > Acidobacteriota > Terriglobia > Bryobacterales > Bryobacteraceae > BOG-224. Next base: position 30,166 of record CAIRXZ010000018.1, read on the forward strand.
TCTCATTCGCATGTTCATTCGTCAAAATCTCCATTTCAAAATCCGCCGCGTCCAGCCGCGATGGAGACCCTGAGGAGGACGACCCCGTGCGCCGGAACCGTGGCGGCGTAGTCGTCGCCGGCGACGGAAATCGCCTCGTGTTTCCAGAGGTCGCGCGCCTGCAATCTGCGGAAACCATAAAGCCCCGTGTCGAATTTCAGGGCGTCCCACCGGAAGCCGATCTCGGCCGGCTTGTCTCCGCGGTTGAACAGCCCGACCGCGAAGGCGTTGCCGCCGAGGGGCCGCACCAGCACCTCGGATTTTCCCGCCACCGAGAGCCGCTGCACCGGTTTCGCGTCCCGGTCCTGGTCGATGGCGATCGCGTCGGGATTCATGAGGATGGATTTCGTCTCCTCCGTCATGGTTCGCAGATCGTTGCCCGCCATCAGCGGCGCTGACAACAGACACCAGAGGCTCATGTGCGTCCGGTACTCGTCGGCTGCCATCCCGCCGTTGCCGACTTCGAGCATGTCCGGGTCGTTCCAGTGCCCCGGCCGGTTGTACGGGGCGATATCGATGTTGGCGAACCCGATGCGCTCCATGGAATCCCATCGATCGGCGATATCGCCCGTGGTGCGCCAGAGATTGCCGCCCGTCTTGGCTCCCCACTTCCACACGTCGTGCGAGCCGTACTGGCAGAGACTGTAGACGATGGGGCGTCCGGCCTTCAGCAGGGCTTCGCCCATTTTCTGATAGGCGCCCCGATTGTCCTCGGTGGTGTTTGAATAGACGCCGCCGGCGCTGCACCAGTCGTACTTCAGGTAGTCGCAGCCCCACTCGGCGAAGGTGATGGCATCTTCCTCCTCGTGCCCGAAGCTGCCCTGGTATCCGCCTCCCATTTTTCCGCTGCAGGATTGGGGCCCGGGCGAAGAGTAGATCCCGATTTTCAGGCCCTTGGAATGGACATAATCGGCCAGCGCCTTCATGTTGGGGAACTTGCCGTTCCCAACGATTTTGCCGCTGGCGTCGCGCCCGCTCGTCCAGCCCTCGTCCACGACGATGTAGGTGTAACCGGCCTTGGCCATGCCGCTCGACACCATGGCATCGGCCATCCCACGGACCGTGGCGTCGTCGAACACGTCCTGGAACTTGTTCCAACTGTTCCAGCCCATGGGAGGCGTGCGGACCAAGCCGTTGTCCGGCACGTCCCGCAGATCGGGGGGCGGAATCCGGGTGGGATAGGCCTCTTCGCGCGTCACCCGCTCGAACGTTCCCTTCAACGGATCGCGGCCTGTGGCTTGCATGGTGACGGCAATCCGGTTGGCGTTATCCACTACGCCGTCATAGACCGTCTGAGGCGGCTGTCCGGAAGCTGCGCCCCGGCCCGCGCCCGCCGCCGGAGGTTGGGCGGGCATGCTGAACGTCGCGGCAAGATGCAGCTTGCCGTCTTTCAGCGTTCCGGTGAGCGTTCCTCCGCGGCCCCCCCGGCCAGCGGGCGCCACGCTTGCGACGGCATCGCCCGTCTGCTGGAACTGGAAGAAGTTCACGCCGCCGTCCTTGACGCGGAAGGCCCAATAGCCGGTCATGTCGGTCTGCGCCCAGAGGACCAGCGCGCCCAGGGACGCCAGAAGGGCCGCCAGGCACAAGATTCTCCAGGGGCGGGAATGAAAAACTGAGGGTTTCATACGTCTGACTCTCCTCTTGGACTCCCGAAACGAGCGGGGCTTCCTCTCGCAGTTAACGTTAAAGTGAACACCTATCCTATGGCCACTCGGAATCCGCGTCAAGGGCGCGCGAACTCCATCGGAATCAAACGATTGAAAACATTGAGCAAATTCACTCTGGGAGGGGCGTGCGATAGCCCCTTGCGAGAGTCGCGCTCGTGCGCCGGCCTGCAAATAGTTATCGTAAAAGTTCGCGCATTCCGCTACAATGTCACTCTTCGCCGATTGAAACCGGCGCAAGGAGACTGGAATCGTGAAAACTTGTTGCTTCATCGCCGCCGCTTGCTTTGCGGCGGTGGTTTTGGCGCCCTGTTACGGCCAGACAACCACGGGCATCCCCCACCTTCGGAAACAAGGCTCCGCGACGCAGTTGATCGTGGATGGCAGGCCGTTCCTGGCGGTGACGGGAGAGTTGGGGAACAACTCCGCTTCGAGCCTGGAGAACATGCAGGCGATATGGCCGAAGCTCGTATCGGGTAATCTGAATTGCGTGCTGGCCGCCGTATCGTGGGCCCAACTGGAGCCCGTGGAGGGCAATTATAAGTTCGCCCTTGTGGACGGCCTCATCGAGCAGGCCCGGAAGAACAATCTGAAGCTGGTCTTTCTGTGGTTCGCCAGTTGGAAGAACGGCCTCTCGAGCTACGTTCCCTACTGGGTCAAGGCGGACTTCAAGCGCTTCCCGCGCATTCAGATCAAGGGAGGCAAGAGCATCGAACTGGTCAGCACGTTTGGCGACGCCACGCGCGATGCCGACGCCCGCGCTTTCGGGGCGCTGATGCGCCACATCAAGTTGGTCGACGGCCTGCAGCACACCGTCCTGATGATCCAGGTGGAGAATGAGGTGGGCGTGTTGCGAGACTCGCGAGACCGCTCGCCCGCCGCCAACCAGGCCTTTGCGGCCCCCGTGCCGAAGGAGCTTATGGACTACCTTCAGAAGCACAAGGACACGCTGGCTCCCGAGCTTCGCGACCTGTGGGCCGAGAACGGCTCCAAGACGTCCGGCGCGTGGGAAGAGGTGTTCGGTCCCGGCAAGCCCGACAGCGTGGACATGCCGATCCAGACCAATAGTCCGCCGATGAGCCGGGAGGAGCACGACACCGCCTGGCGGAAACTGCGCTGGCCGGTGGATGAGATTTTCATGGCGTGGAACTACGCGCGCTACCTCGACAAAGTGGTGGCGGAGGGCAAAGCCGGGTATCCGATTCCCATGTACGTGAACGCCTGGCTGCAGCAGCCGAACATGGCGTGGCCTGGAACCTACCCGAGCGGCGGGCCGCTGCCGCAGGTTCACGACATCTGGCGCGCGGGGGCGCCGAACATCGATGTGCTCGCGCCCGATCTGTACCTGGAGTATTTCGACGAGGTATGCGAAAGGTTCACCCGCAACGGAAACCCGCTGTTCATCCCCGAAACGTCATCGAACCCGGTCAACGCCATCAATGCGTTCGTCAAGTTCAACGCCATAGGGTACTCGCCGTTCTACATTGAACGGGGCGTGGGGCCGGACACGAATCTTGCTGCCGCGTACCGCCTGATTACGAGCATGGCGCCCGCCATTACGGCGCAGCAGGGCAAGAACAGGATGGCAGCGGTGCGCATCAATCGAGGCGACCCGCCGCTGAAGGTCAGCCTCGGCGAGTACACGCTCAACCTGACGGGCATGGGCGCGGGCCGGATCCCGATCGCTCCGGAGCCTGCTGCCGCTGCGCAGCCGGGCGGCCAGCCGGGTCTGCAAGCCCAGGGGGCGCCGCAAGGCGGCCGAGGCCAGGCGGGCCAGCAGCCGGCTCAGGCACAGCCGCAGGGCGGACGCGGCCAGGCAGGCCAGCAGCCGGCCGCCGGCCTGGACGTCGCCATCTTCATTGCCGCCGGCCCGAACGAGTTTTACATGAGCGGCAACAACGGCAATATCCGGGTCGCCTTCACGCCGAACACGCCCGGCCCGCAGACGGTGGGACTCGGGGACGTGCAGGAAGGCAAATTCGTAGATGGCAAGTGGGTGGTTGTCCGCCAACTGGGCGGAGACGACACCGGCCAGGGCGAACTCCTTACGCTGCGCCCCAACACCCTGATGCGCGTGACGGTGTATCGTTACGAATAGATGTGGAGAAATGCCGAAGCAGTGTAGGGGCCGGGCATGCCCGGCCCGAAGCGTTAAGCGACAAACCTAACGGTCGTCGTACCAGTACGGGAGTGATCTCATGATAACCAGACGAAATGCCCTCGCATTGCTGGCGGGAGGCGTTCCCGCATTGAACCTTGCCCGCGCGGCCGGCGAACTGCCCCAAATTGCGGCCGGCCCCTTCAAGGGCACGCGCGAGTCGCTTAAGGATTACCGCGTCCCCGACTGGTTTCGCGACGCCAAGCTCGGCCTCTGGGCCCATTGGGGACCTCAGTCGGCGGCCGAGTACGGCGATTGGTACGCCCGCAACATGTACATACAGGGCCAGCGGCAATACGACTATCACGTCAAGACCTATGGTCACCCGTCGAAGGTCGGCTTCAAGGATGTTATCGCTACCTGGAAGGCTGATAAGTTCGATCCAGACCATCTCATGCAACTTTATAAGAAGGCCGGCGCGAAGTACTTTTGCAGCATGGGCGTGCACCACGACGGCTTCGACCTGTGGAACTCGAAGTATCAGCCACGCTGGAACGCGGTGGCCTCGGGACCGAAGAAGGACGTGGTCGGACTTTTCCGGAAGGCGGCGTTGAAGCAGGGGCTGAAGTTCGCGGTCAGCGAGCACCTGTCGAACAGCTATAACTGGTTCGCCACCTCTCACATGAGCGATAAGACAGGACCGTTGGCCGGCGTGCCGTACGACGGGATGGACTCCGCATACGCGGATCTCTACCACGACCTGCCGAAGGATTATCCGTACGCAAACGTTTCCAGGACCGCCATGAGCCGCACTGCGCCAGACTCCTGGAAGCAGCTCTACTTCAACCGGATCAAACAGTTGGTGGACGACTACCAGCCCGACCTGCTCTACACAGACGGCGGGATTCCCTTCGAGGAATACGGACTTGGACTGGTAGCGCATCTTTATAACACCAGCGCGAAACGGCACGGTGGAATCCCAGAGGCCATTTATACCAGCAAGACGCCGCAGGATTGCCAGGCAGGGACCTGCGTCCTGGACCTGGAGCGCGGCGTCGCCTCGGGAATTCCGGCCGACCCGTGGCAAACCGATACATGCATCGGCGACTGGCACTATAACCAGGAAGCCCGGAGCAGGTATAAGACTCCCAAGAGAGTCATCGACATGCTGGTCGATATCGTAAGCCGCAACGGCAACTTGATGCTGAACTTCCCCTTGCCGAACAGCGGCGCGCTGGACGCGGAGGAGCTGAAGATCCTGGACGAGATCACCAGGTGGATGGCGGTCAACAGCGAGGGCATCTACGGGACCCGGCCGTGGAAGATTTACGGCGATGGTCCGGTGGCGTCCGCTCCTGTTGCAGCGGGGCGCGGCGGCGGCTTCAACGAGCAAACTCGCAAGGACTTTACCGCCGAGGAGATGCGCTTCACGACGAAGGGCAGCGTCTTGTACGCCTTCGCGATGGGTTGGCCGGATAAGCAGGCCGTGATAAAGCCCCTGGCAACCAATAGCAGCGTGGCGCAGTTCAAGGTGAGGAATGTCGAACTGCTGGGCTTCAAGGGCAAGGTGAAGTGGACCCAGGATGAGAAGGGCCTGACGGTGCAGATGCCGGAGCAGAAGCCCTGCGATCACGCGATCGCGCTGAAGGTAGCCGGCGCCTAGTGCAGTGCGGCGTTCAGATTGACAAATATCCGACGCCCGTGGAGTGGGCCTCCAGGCCTGCAATGCCGGCTTTCCGGCCGGCATGTCTTGAAGAGACGTCGGCAAGGACGCCGACGTGGCAAGCTGAAAGCTCACTCCACGGTTGCGTCCGAGCGAGCGGTCGCGACTGGATAATGCGCGTTATTGGCGCCGCAGACCACTGGTCTCCGGGACGGAAGGCCGGGTTCAATGTTCGCCCCAAGTTCGATCGGGCGAGGAGGTTAACGATGCAACGCCGGGAGTTTCTGAAGACATCCACGGGCGCGGGAATCGCGGCATGGACAGCCGCGTCGGCCGCCCAAGTGCGGGGAGCCAACGACAGGTTGCGCATTGGTTTGATCGGATGCGGAGGCCGCGGCACGCTCGATGCGCGCAACATGCGCGGCACGCTGGAGGACATCCAGGCTGTGGCGCCCGGGAACTATCACGGCGGCAATCTGGATCCGCGGCTGAAAGAGCCGCGCAACGTGGAAATCGCCGCGGTGTGCGACGCCAACACGGCCAAAACCGGCGCGGCGAAGCGATGGGCGCCGCAAGCCACGGCGTACGACGATTTCCGCAAACTGCTGGCGGACCAGAGCATCGACGCGGTGATCATAGCCACGCCGGACCCCTGGCACGCGCAGATGATGATCCTGGCGTGCGAGGCGGGCAAGGACGTTTACCTGGAAAAGCCCGTGATGTACCGCCTGGCCGAGGCCACGGCCATGCGCGAGGCGGTGCGCCGGACCAGGCGCATTGTGCAGATTGGCTCGCAACACCGCTCCGCGGACCACATCGCGGAGGCCGCCCGGATGGTGCAAAGCGGCAAGATCGGCGATGTGAAATTCGTCCGCGTGTGGAACTACCAGATCGAGCCCGCCGGCCCGCCGGTTCCCGACAGCGAGCCCCCGGCCGGCCTGAACTGGGACGCATGGCTGGGACCGTCGCCCAAAGTGCCCTTCAACACCAGCCGGCTCTATTACCGGGCTTTTATGGACTATACCAACGGGCTTATCAGCGACTACGGGAACCACCGCTTCGATTCGGTACACCAGATCATGGGCGTCGATAAGCCGCTGAAAGTCTCCTCCGCGACGGCCATGCTCAACCGGCGGAAGGCCGGTAACATCGTCGACTTCCAGCAGGCTACCTACGAGTATCCGGGTTTCATCCTGGGTTACGAGGGGTCGGTATACAACAGCCACGGCCTGGGCGGCCGAACGGAGGGCATGCGCTATTACAACGCGCGGGGGACGGACGACCGCCCGCACGGCATGGCCTTCTACGGAACCGAGGCGGCCCTTTTTGTGGACCGCATCGGGATGGAGCTGTACCCGGAGAGTAGGGGCGGAGGCCGTGGCGGGATGGGCCGCGGTGGACCGGCGCCGGCGGCCGCGGCGGCGCCGCCGGTCGAGCGGATGCACATGAACGAGGACGAGCCCTCGGCGCTGCACGCCAAGTATTTCGTCGACTTCGTACGCAGCCGCAAGGAGCCCTTCGCCAACATCGAAACGGAAGTACGCGCCACGGCCGTCGCATGCATGGGCAACGTGGCCGCCTGGACCGGGCGCAAGCTGACGTGGGACGACGCCTCCTGGCAGTTCCCCGGCGACGCGGAGGCCAACAAGTACCTGTTCCGCGAGTATCGTAAGCCCTGGGACCTCGTGAAGTTCGCGTAGAGTGACTCGATCCCGGCGAAGCAGCCCCGATGCCGGCCAGCCGATAACGACAGCGCCCTGAGGCGCCAATGCCAGACCTGAGCCCTAGTTACGACGACTCCGCGGCCGGTTGCGGGGAACCAGTCGACCCAACCCTGGTCCCCAAAAGGAAGCTGTATACCGGCGCGCTTATGCCGGCGATCGGCTTAGGGACCTTTGGTTCCGATCATGCGCCGCCCGAGGAAGTAGCGGCGGCTGTGAAGGGCGCAATCCTGGCGGGTTACCGTCACCTGGATTGCGCCTCGGTGTACGGCAACGAGGATCGCATCGGCGCCGCGCTGGAGGAGGTCTTCCATCGGGGAATCCGCCGCGAGGAGCTTTGGGTGACTTCCAAGCTCTGGAACGACAAGCACGGGGAAGACGAAGTAATCGCTTCCTGCAAAAAGTCACTGGCGGACTTACGGCTGGATTACTTGGATATGTACCTGGTCCACTGGCCGTTTCCGAATTTCCATCCGCCGGGGTGCAGCGTGGATTCGCGCAGTCCCGGCGCCAGACCCTACATCCACGAAAACTTCATGAAGACATGGCGGCGTATGGAGCGGCTGGTGGAGTTGGGACTCGTACGGCACATCGGGACGTCGAACATGACGATTCCGAAACTGAACTTACTCCTCCGGGACGCTTCGATCAAGCCGGCGGTCAATGAGATGGAGTTGCACCCGCACTTTCAACAGCCGGAGCTGTTCGATTTCGTGCGCGGCAATGGGATCGAACCCATCGGCTATTGCCCCGTCGGTTCGCCGGGACGGCCGCAAAGGGACCGCACTCCCTACGACACCGTGGACATCGCGGACCCGGTCATTGTGGAGATCGCCCGAAGGCTGGGCGTACACCCGGCGGCGGTTTGCGTGAAATGGGCCGTCCAGCGCGGTCAAACCCCGATTCCCTTCTCTACCAAGCCCCGGAACTATGTGGCGAACCTGCGGTGCGCCGTCACCGAACCGCTTGCCGAGCCGGATATGCGGGCGATCGCTCGAATCGACAGGAATTGCAGGCTCATCAAGGGACAGGTATTCCTGTGGAAAGACAACCAGAGTTGGGAAGACCTTTGGGATATTGATGGAGAAATCAGGACATGATGAAAGGCGCCTATTTACCGGGTAACAGCACCGTCGAGATGCGTGATATTCCCGTCCCCGAGCCGGGTCACGGCGAGGCGCTGCTGCGCATGAAATCGTCGACCATCTGCGGCTCCGATATCAGGTGCATTTACCACGAGCACCTGGGCAAGGGACCGGAAGGCTACCAGGGCGTGGTGGCGGGGCATGAACCTTCCGGCCGGATCGTGAAGACCGGGCCGGGCTGCCGCCGTTTCGGCGTTGGCGACCGCGTGATCGTTTACCATATCTCCGGTTGCGGGGTCTGCAACGATTGCCGGCGCGGCTATATGATCTCCTGCACCAGCGAGAAATACCGGCGCGCTTACGGATGGCAGCGCGACGGCGGCATGGCGGACTACCTGCTGGCCGAGGAAAAGGACCTGATCCACCTCCCCGACGAGCTGACTTACACGGACGGCGCACAGGTTGCCTGCGGTTTCGGTACGGTGTACGAAGGTTTGCAGAAGATCGGCGTCAGCGGCAGCGACGCCGTCCTGATTACCGGTCTCGGCCCCGTGGGGCTGGCCGCCGGCGCGCTCTGCCGGAAACTCGGCGCCAGAAAAATCATCGGCATCGACGTGGTGGAAGAGCGAATCAAGCTCGCGCTGGATCTGGACGTCTGCGACGAAGCGCTGCGTAGCGGGCCCGACAACGTGTCCGAGGTCCGGAAACTGACATGCGGGTACGGCGTGGAACGCGCCGTCGATTGCTCCGCCAGCGAAACCGCGCGCGCCACCGCCATACGGGCCACGCGCAAGTGGGGCCGCATCGTGATGCTCGGCGAGGGCGGCCGGGTCGAGTTCAATCCCTCCCCGGATATCATCCACGACCAGAAGACCATCCACGGGTCGTGGGTGACTTCGACGTGGCTGATGGAGGAACTCGTGGAACGGCTGGTCTGTTGGAACCTGCACCCCGCGGATTTGGTAACGCACCGTTTCCCGCTCGAGAGCGTGGGAGACGCGTACGCCGTAATGGCCGCCGGGAAGTGCGGAAAGGTCGCCGTCTGCTTCGATGAGGAACTGACGGCGGGCTGAGGGGATTTGCCAGCGCCAGTGGAAGACCACCGGCTTAAAGCCGGTGGATTCGGGACGAGCTGAAAGCCGCCTGAAGGGCGGCTGGCGCGTTTGTGGAGCGAGCCTCCGGCTTGCCATGCCGCCATTCCTGGCGGCATTCTCGTAGCGGCTGGCGGATGCCCGCAAGAAAGCGGGCATGGCAGGCCGGAGGCCCACTCCACGGAAGCGGAATAGAAGCCTGCTGGAAGCTGACCGCCCGAAAAGTGGTGGGTTTGGACCTGGAGGTGGGAGCTATATGGCGCTCAGGCGCTGTTTGCTATGATTATCGCCATGTTCGATTTTCGTCTTAGCAGGGCTTCCATTGGAATTCTTCCACTGGCGCTGTTGTCGCTCGCGCTGGCCGCGCCAGGGGCGCTAGCGCAGGGCCGCGCGCAGTCCCAGCCCGCGGCGCAAACGCCGGCCCCGGCGCCCGCCACGCCGGCCGTGCCCGGTGGGCGCGGCCGCGGCGGCGTGTCCGGCCCCGGCCCGACCGTGGGCGGCGAGGTCGACGAAACGCCGGTCGTAACGCATCATTCGATCAACGTGGGCGGCAAGGCCATTAACTACACGGCGACGGCGGCGCAGATGCCGCTCAAGGATTCGTCGGGCGAGACCGAGGCGCACATCTTTTACGTGGCCTACACGCTGGACGGCGTCAGCCAGACGTCGCGCCGGCCGCTCACGTTCTGCTTCAACGGCGGGCCTGGATCGGCGTCCTTTTGGGTGCACATGGGCGGCATGGGGCCGCGCAGTCCCAAACTGCTGCCCACCGGCGGCATGCCTCCGCCGCCTTTCGAGCTGAAGGACAACCAGGACACGTGGCTGGATTCGACCGATCTGGTCTTCATCGACGCCGTGGGGACCGGCTACAGCCGCGCCAAGACGGTGGAAGTGGCGCGGCGCATGAACGGCGTGCAGGGCGACATTCAGTCCGTGGGCGAGTTCATTCGCATGTACGTCACGCGCAACAGCCGGCAGCTTTCGCCGCTGTTCATCGCCGGCGAAAGCTACGGCACGCTCCGCGCGGCGGGCCTGGCGGGCTACCTGGTGGATCAGGGAATCGCGTTTAACGGGATCGCGCTCATCGGCACCGTGCTCAACCTGGGGACCCTCTCAAACAGCAACGGCGACACGACCTACGTGCTGCTGCTGCCCACCTGCGCCGCCGACGCCTGGTATCACAAGAAGGTGGCGGCCGATCTGGCCCGCAAGGATTTGAAGTCGTTCCTCAAGGAAGTGGAAGGCTTCGCGCAAGGCGAATACGCCTCGGCGTTGAGCAAGGGCGACGAACTTCCCCCAGCCGAACGCAAGTCGGTAATCGACAAGCTGGCGCGTTACACGGGGCTGGACGCGCGCTATATCGACGAAAGCAACCTGCGCTTGGACACCGCGCACTTCACCCGGCAACTGCTGCGCGACAAGCACGAGACCATCGGCCGTTTGGATGGCCGTTTGACAGGGCCTTCCAGCCTGAACACCGGGGAGACCAGCGAATACGACCCTTCGAACACGCTCATCACGCCGCCCTTTATGGCCGCCTTCACCAACTATGTTCGCGAGGAGCTGGGATACAAGACCGACCTCTATTACTACCCGAGCGGCGGCATTCAGCCCTGGGACTACGGCGTGCAGGAGGGCTTCGGCGACACGACCAGTATGTTGCGCACCGCCATGGCCCGGAACCCGTACATGAAGGTGATGGTAGCGGCGGGCTATTACGACCTGGCCACGCCCTATTTCGCCGCCGAGTACACCTTCAACCACATGGGCCTGAATCCGGAAATGCACGCGCGCATGACCTGGGATTTCTATCAGGCGGGCCACATGTTGTATATCGATAGCGACCAGCACGCAAAGTTGAAACACGACTTCGCGGAGTTCATGGCCGCCGCCTTGCCCAAGCCGGACGCGCCGTAGGCCGGCCGCCCGCGAGCCGGAAGAGTGTGAACGCGGCAGACAAGGGGCTTTTAGGTATGGCTCTCCAGACCACCATCATGACGATACGCGGAATGACCTGCGGCAACTGCGCGCGCGGGGTCGAGCGGAAGCTTTCCGTCACGCCGGGCGTGACCAAGGCCGCGGTGGACCTCCACGGCGGCAGCGCCACGGTGGAATACGACGCGGAGAAAGTGAAGCCCTCGGTTCTGGCAGACGCCGTGCGCCAGCTCGGCTATGTTGTGACGGCATGAGCGCGGCGCGGCTCGAGCGCGTGGATCTTCCGGTCTCGGGGATGACGTGCGCCGCCTGCGCCCGCGCCATCGAGGGCGCGCTCGGGGGCGCGTCGGGCGTGGAGCGCGCCCGGGTCAACCTGGCCACCAACACCGCAACCGTCGAGTACGACCCGGCCCGCGCGCGGCCGGGCGATTTCGTGCGCGCGATCGAGGACCTGGGCTACGGCGTGCCCGAAACCGAGATGGGTTTCGTGGACTCGGCCGAGCCGGAGTACCGCCGCAGGCTCCTCGTCGCGGCGATCTTCTCGGCGCCTGTCCTGGTCCTGGGTATGTCCCACGGCGCGCTGGGCGGGCGCTACTCGCCGTGGATCCAGCTCGCGCTGACCTTGCCGGTGATCTTTTACTCGGGCGCGCCGTTCTACAAGGCCGCGTGGACCGCCCTGCGCCACCGCTCGGCCAATATGAACTCGCTGATCGCGCTGGGCACGGGCGCGGCGTTCCTCTACTCGCTCTACGAAACCGCGCGCGGCGGCCACCAGGTGTACTACGAAGCCGCGGCGGTTATCGTCGCGTTGATTCTCACGGGCCGCATGCTGGAGGCCCGCGCGCGCGGCAAGGCTTCCTCGGCGATCCGCGGCCTGATGGATCTTCAGCCGCCCACGGCGCGCGTGCTGCGCGGCGAGGTGGAGGCGGAGATCGCGGTGGCGGAGGTGCGCGCCGGGGACATGGTTGTGGTGCGGCCGGGCGAACGCATCTCCGTGGATGGGACCGTGATCGAGGGCGAATCGGCGGTGGATGAATCCATGCTGACCGGAGAGAGCATGCCGGTCGACAAGCGCGCCGGCGCGCCGGTGTACGCGGGAACCATCAACCGTTCCGGCGGTTTCCGATTCCGGGCGACCGCCATCGGCCGCGGCGCCGTCCTGCAGCGCATGATCGAAATGGTGAAGCAGGCGCAAGGATCGCGCGCTCCGGTGGCGCGGCTGGCGGACGTAGTGAGCGGCTATTTCACCGTGGGGGTCCTGCTGGCGGCGCTGCTTACGTTCGCGGGATGGCTGTTCTTCGCGCCATTCGCCACGGCCATGGTGAACGCAGTGGCCGTCCTGATCATCGCCTGCCCGTGCGCCCTGGGACTGGCGACGCCCACCGCCGTCATGGTGGGGACCGGACGCGGCGCCTTGCGCGGCATCCTGATCAAGGGCGGCGAAGCGCTGGAAATGGCTCACAAGATCGACACGATTCTCTTCGACAAGACCGGCACCATCACCGAAGGCAGGCCGCGGGTGACTCGGATCGCGCCCGAGGCTGGGTTTACCGAAGCGGAAGTGCTGCGCCTGGCGGCGTCGGCCGAAGGTTACTCCGAGCATCCGTTGGGAAAGGCGATTGTGGAAGCCGCCGCGGAACGCGGAATCGCCGCCGATGAGACAAGCGCCTTTGCTGCGCTGGCCGGACACGGAGTCCGCGCGATGGTGGCGGGCCGCGAGGTGCTGGTGGGCCGCGCCGAGGGCCGCGCCGGAGTGAGCGTGACCGTCGATGGCGCGCCCGCAGGCGCGATCGAGATCGCCGATACCGTCAAGCCCGGCGCGGCTGAAGCCGTGCGCCGCTTGCGTGCGATGGGGATCGAGGTCTGGATGATCACCGGCGACAACCGCGCTACGGCCGAAGCGGTGGCGCGCGAAGCCGGCATCGGCCGCGTCTTGGCGGAAGTTCTCCCGGAGGAGAAGGTGGCGCAAGTAAAGCGCCTGCAAGCCGCGGGCAGGCGCGTCGCCATGGTGGGCGACGGCATCAACGATGCCCCCGCGCTGGCCCAGGCCGATCTGGGCATCGCCATGGGCTCCGGCACTGACATCGCCATGGAAGCGGGCGGCATAACCCTGATGCGCGGCGACCTCGGCCGCGTCGCCGAGGCCATCGAGCTTTCGCGGCGCACCATGCGCACGATCCGGCAGAACCTGTTCTGGGCCTTCGCCTATAACGCCGTGGGGATTCCGGTGGCGGCCTTGGGCCTGCTCTCCCCCATGTTGGCCGCGGCCGCGATGGCCCTTTCCAGCGTGACGGTAGTGACCAACAGCCTGCGGCTGAAGTAGGACTGCTTGGCAGCGCAAATTACTCGGTGGAGCGTTGTTGTATCATAGGGTTTTCTTCATGAAGGCCTTACTGGAAGCGATTGAGGCGGGCTGCGAAGACTGGGATCTCGCGCAGGCGATCGACCCCGCGCGGCTGCCCGAGCACGTGGCGATCATCATGGACGGCAACGGCCGCTGGGCTCGCCGGCGCCGGTTGCCCAGGATCGCCGGCCACCAGGCGGGCATCGCCGCCGTGCGCTCGACCGTGGAAACTTGTGCGCGCCTCGGTTTGAAGGTGCTCACGCTGTATGCGTTCTCCGTCGAGAACTGGAAACGGCCCAGGGTGGAGGTCGAAACCCTGTGGCGGCTACTGCGGTACTACCTGAGGCAGGAGCTTCCCGAACTCCAGAAGAACGACATTCGCTTGCAGGCCATCGGCCGGCTGGACGCCCTGGCGCCGCAGGTGCGGCGCGAGCTGGACGCCGCGGTGGAAGCCACCTCCGCCAATCGCGGGCTGGTATTGAACCTGGCCATCAACTACGGCGGGCGCGCGGAAATCGTGGATGCCATGAACGCCGTCCTGGACATGGCGCGCCTGGACGGCAGACTCCAGTCCCTGAAGTTCGACGAGGACTTGATCTCCACCAGCCTCTACACGGCCTCGTGCCCGGACCCCGACCTGCTGATCCGCACATCCGGCGAGATGCGCATCAGCAACTTCCTGCTGTGGCAGATCGCCTATGCGGAGCTTTACGTCACCGAGACGCTGTGGCCGGACTTCTCGCGCACGGACCTGCTGCGGGCCGTGCTGGAGTACCAGAAGCGCGACCGGCGCTACGGCGGGCTGAGCGGCTCGCCCGATGCGGCCCCCATCAACGGCTCCGCCCAGTCCGGCGATCCAAGCTTCGTTGAAGCGCTCCGCCCGTCATGAAGCGGATACTGACTGCCGCGGCGCTGATCCCGGTCGTTGTCTACGTGGTCCTGTTCGCCAATTCCTGGGTCTTCCTTAGCGTTCTGATCGTGGCGGCGCTGCTGAGCTATCGCGAATACGACGGCATCGCGGCGGCGTATGGCTTCGGGGCGCCCGGCCCGATGGGTTACGGGTTCGGCCTCGCGCTGCTGCTGTGGCCGGGAGACGCCTGGATCGTGGCGCTGGGCGCGGCGCTGGTTGCGCTCGCCCTCGCGATGCGCGCGGACAGCCTCGGCAAGACGCTGCCCCGCGCCGCTCTTCTGCTCCTGGGCGTGGTGTATGTCTTCGGCTGCTGGAAGTGCGCTCTGCCGCTGCGCGAAACAAACCCGCACTGGCTCATGTTCGCGCTGCTGGTGAACTGGACCGGCGACGCGGGAGCCTACTATGTGGGCCGGGCGTTCGGCAGGCATAAGATGGCCCCGCGCGTGAGTCCCAAGAAATCGTGGGAAGGCGCCGCGGCTTCCATCGCGACTTCGATTCTTATCGCCGGCGGGTACCTGGTCTACTTCACCGGAACCGGAGCGCTGCGGGCCGTTGCGCTCACGGCCGCCGCGAATGTGGCGGGGCAGCTCGGCGACCTCACGGAGTCCGCCATGAAACGCGGCGCCGGAGTGAAGGATAGCGGCGCGATCCTGCCCGGTCACGGAGGCTTCCTGGACCGCGTGGACAGCACCCTGTTCTCGCTGCCGGTCGTCTACGCGTACCTGAAGCTGATGTCGGTGGGGTAGGCCTCCCGGCCTGCCCTCGCGCCGAAGGCGCGCGTGGCCCCACTGCGCTACATGTACATTCCGCCGTTGACGGCCAGCACGTGACCCGTGATGTAAGCGGCGTCGTCGCTCACCAGGAACTTGACGGCGTTGGCCACGTCGGCGGGCGCGCCCATGCGGGCGAGCGGGATCGAGGCGAGCATCTTCTGCTTCAGTTCCTCCGGAAGGCCCGCGGTCATGTCCGTGCCGATGTATCCCGGCGCTACCGCGTTCACCGTGATTCCGCGGCTGCCCACCTCCTGCGCCAGCGCCTTGGTCATGCCGATCAAGCCCGCCTTGGAGGCGGCGTAGTTGGCTTGGCCGGGGCTGCCGGCCTGTCCCACCACCGATGCGATGTTGACGATCCGCCCCCAGCGGGCTTTCATCATGCCCTGGAGGACCTGCTGCGTGGCATAGAACGCGCCGAACAGGTTGATCTTCAGCACCAGTTCCCAATCCGCCGGTTTCATGCGCACCGCCAGGCCGTCCCGCGTGATTCCGGCGTTGTTAACCAGCACGTCCACGCGCCCTTTTTCGCCGATCACTTTGGCGAAGCCTTCCTTCACGGATTCGTGCGAAGAAATGTCCAGGTCCAAGGTCATAGCCTCGCCCCCCGACGCCCGGATTTCGGCGGCGACTTTCTCGTTGTTCTCGACTTCGGGTGAGGCGACCACGATGAACAGACCGGTACGCGACAGTGTGAGCGCCGTCTCCCGGCCGATTCCGCGGCTCGAACCCGTGACGAATGCGACTCGATCGGACATTTCTTCTCCTTGCGGCGTTTTTGTATCCAACACTCAATGATAACTTGTGTGGCCGAAGCCCAAGAACCGCTCCCTCACGGTCGCGGCTCTGAATGAGGCACACGGCTGCACACCGAGCCGCGACCGTGAGGGAGCGGTTCTTTGCGCGGGCGCCGCTTTGCCCGCGGGCGCATAATTGTTACGTATGGCCTACCGCGACTTGCGCGAGTTCATTCGGGCGCTCGAAGAAAACGGGGAGCTGAAGCGCATCCCCTTCGAAGTGGACCCTATCCTTGAAATCACCGAGTTCGCCGACCGGTCGGTCAAGAGCGGCGGCCCGGCGCTGCTGTTCGAAAAGCCCAAGGGTTACCAGACTCCGGTGATCGTCAACGCGTTCGCCTCCGCGCGCAAGATGGAGATCGCGCTCGAGGTGGAGTCGGTGGAACAGGTGGCGCGGCGCATCTCGGAGTTCCTCGAAATGCGCGCCCCGGAGGGCCTCATCGGCAAGCTCAAGATGCTGCCGAAGCTGGCGGAGATGGGGTCGTTCTTTCCGCGCACGGTCTCAAAGGGAGCGTGCCAGGAGGTGGTCCGCGCGGACGGGTTCTCGCTGTTGAATCTGCCGGCGCTGAAGTGCTGGCCGGAGGACGGCGGCCGCTTCATCACCCTGCCGCTGGTCTTTTCGCGGAATCCCGACACGGGCAAGCGCAACTGCGGCATGTACCGCATGCAAATCTTCGACGAGCGCACGGCGGGCATGCACTGGCAAACCCACAAGCAGGGTGCCGAGCACTACCGCCGGATGCGGCATCACGGCCAGACCCGCATGGACGTGGCGGTCGCCATCGGCGCCGATCCCGCCACCATGTTCTCAGCGATTCTGCCGCTGCCGCCCGACCTCGACGAAATGATCGTGGCCGGCTTCCTCCGCCAGAGCCCCGTGGAGATGGTCAAGTGCCGGACTTCGGACCTCGAAGTGCCGGCCAACGCCGAAATCGTGCTGGAGGGCTACGTCGAGTTGGGCGAGTTGCGCACCGAAGGCCCCTTCGGAGACCACACCGGCTTTTACTCGCTGGCCGATGAATACCCCGTCTTCCACGCGACGTGCATGACGCACCGCGACCAGCCGATTTACGCGGCCACCATCGTGGGGCCGCCGCCCATGGAGGATTACTTCATGGGCAAGACCATCGAGCGCATATTCTTGCCGCTCATGCGCCTGCAATTGCCGGAGGTGCGCGACATCGCCATGCCCGCCGAGGGGGTGTTCCACAACCTGATCCTGGTCTCCATCCGCAAATCGTATCCCGGCCACGCGCGCAAAGTGATGCACGCGATCTGGGGCCTCGGGCAGGCCATGTTCTCCAAGTGCATCGTCGTGGTGGACGAAGACGTGGATGTTCAGAACGTCCGCGAAGTGGCCTGGAAGGCGCTCAACAACATCGATCCGGAACGCGACATCCAATTCGTGATGGGCCCGGTGGATTCGCTCGACCACTCGAGCCGCCTGCCCAATTACGGCTCGAAGATGGGCGTCGACGCCACCCGCAAATGGCCCGGCGAGGGGTTCACCCGCCCGTGGCCCGGCGTCATCGAGATGACCCCCGAAGTGAAGCGGCGGGTGGACGAGCTGTGGAAGAAGGCGGGGCTATGAGGGTTGAGGCTGATCGAGCGGGTTGAGAATCCGGAGCCGCGGGAATCTGGCGAAGCCGCGGTCATTGGTGCATAGCGTGGCTCCGTGTTCGATGGCGAGGGCGGCCAGGTGTGCATCCGGAACGAGGCGGCCGCGGCACTGAGCGCCGCATAGGAGATCCCGCAAGATGGTCCAGTGGCGTTCGCCGGGAGCCGGGACAATCACATTGGGAGACGCAAGCCATTCCTCCACGATGTCGGCGGCTTCCTGGACGAGAAGCGGTTGCTCCCAGATCTGGGGGCTGGTAGCAATCCGAAGAAACGCCAGGAGACTGTTCCACGGCAGCAGGACCGGCATGGGACCAGAGAGCATCTCCTCCAGCCATCGCCGGGCGGCCGCATGCTGGGGCGTTGAGGGATCATACGCGTACAAGAGGAGATTGGCGTCGATCAGCATCATCGGTGAAGCGGCCCTTCCACTTGATCCAGCAATTCCGAGATGCACTCGAGTGAGAACCCTCGGCGCAGCCCCATCTTCCGAGGCCGCACGACAAAGCGCTTGGCGGGTTTCATTCCGGCCCGAGCGTTCAATCCCAGCCGCAGACTCTCATTCACGATTTCTTTGAACGACTTGCCGCTACTGCGCGTTTCCCGGTCCAGCTTGGCGCGGACGTCGTCGTCAAGGGTCAATGTAGTACGCACATCTTGATGCTAGCACATGAGCATCATGATGCGCAATGCGTACCGGCGGGGTTATCTTGCCCGCGCGGCCTGAGACATCATCCATTCCAGGTACGCCGCCACGCCCGGCTCGCCCTCCCTGGGCGCCCAGGCCGCGAAATCCTTGTCGTTGGACGCCGAGTACGGCCCCGGCTTCACTTCGTAGCAAACCGCGTGCGGCGAAAGGACCGCGAGCGTGTGCCACATCCCCGGCTGAATATCGATCCCGGTCGCGTCGCCGCCCAACACGTGCATCGAGGCGATCCCGCCCGCATCGTCGAACGTGAAGAACGCGAGCCGGCCTTCCAGGACCAGGAAAGACTCCGCCTTGGGAGGATCCAGGTGCCGGTGCGGCGCAATGTATGTGCCGCGAATCATGACGTTCAGGAACCGGTGCGGGTTTTCTTCCATGGCGGCGTGGAAGTTGTGATTGGTTCGCAGCCGTGGCGACCGGCGCGCGCGCTCGATCAGGGACCGGATCAGCGCGGAATCGAGGATCTGAATGCCGGCGTCCCGCATCCCTCCATCATCGGCGCGGCCGGTGCGTTTGCGCAACCCGTCTTCTCTCCGGCGCCCCGTGAAACGACATTTGCCGCCGCGCCCGATTTGATGGATCATGGAAGAAATCATCCGTAGATCGATTTCCGCTCTATTGCTGTTATTGCCTCTCGATCTGACCGCGATGAGCGTGGCCTTCTACGAAGCTCTTGGGCCGGAAAAGTCGCCCTTGGCCTTTTCGGGCGGGCGGGACGTGACGCACCACAGCGCCTACGAGCTGGCTAAGTGCATGGTGGAAGGCGTCCGCGCGAACAAACTGGAGCTCGCGCGGCGCCTCCTGGAGGACTACAAGCCGTTCGATCCCGCGCATCCCGATCCGCCGGAGGCATTCGACGTTCCCGCCAGCCCCGGAAGATCGAACGTTGCGCCGCGGGGTAATTGAAAACTGAGTACCGAGGCAAAGCGATGCGAAGAATCGTTTCAGTAGTTCCGGCGGTGATACTGGCGGCCGCCGCGGCGGCGCAGAGCGGCGGCGAATTGCCGAAGCGTTTCGTCATCTCCGATTTCGGGGCCGTGGCGGACGCCAAGACGGTCAATACGGCAGCCATTCAGGCAACCATCGACAAGTGCGCGGCCTCGGGTGGCGGCGTTGTCGTCGTGCCGAAAGGAACCTTCCTGAGCGGGGCGATCTTTCTGAAGCAGGGCGTGAATCTCTACGTCGAGAAAGACGGCGTTCTCAAAGGGACCACCAACATCGACGATTACCCGATGATCCAAACCCGATGGGAAGGAACCGAAGAGCCATGGACCTCCGCGTTCGTCAATGCGGAAGGCTTGACGGACCTCGATATCTCGGGAGAGGGAACCATCGACGGATCCGGTGAAGAGTGGCTGCGGAACAGTCCGCCCAGGGCCGCCGCCGGCGGCAGGGGGGACGCCGCCGCAGGGGAAAATCGGGCCGCTCCGGCGCCGCCATCGCCGCCGAGGCGCGGGCGGCCGCGTCTGATCGGCATCCAGAATTCCAAACGCGTGCGCGTGGCCGGCCTGAATCTGCACAATCAGGCCGTGTGGTGCCTGTTCTTTCTATATAGCGAAGACGTCCTGGCGGAGAACCTGAGGATCACCGCCGAGCACAACATACCGAGCTCGGACGGCATCGATATCGATTCCTCCAAACGCGTGCGCGTCGACAACGTGTACATCGATGTCGACGACGATTGCATCTCGATCAAGTCGGGAAAGGACGCCGACGGTCTGCGGGTCAACCGGCCCGCCGAGGACATCGTCATCGAGAATTCCCACTTCGCCTATGGACATGGAGGCGTCGCGATGGGCAGCGAGACATCCGGCGGCATCCGCAACGTCGAGGTCAGGAACTGCGTCGCCGATTCCGGCAACTGGGCTCCCATTCGGTTCAAGACCCAGCCCAGCCGCGGCGGCGTGGTCGAAAACATCGCGTATCGGGACATCGCGCTGCACGCAACCAGGCAGGCCTTTGAATTCAATCTCGAATGGCGCATGGTTCCGCCCATCGCGCCGCCCGCGAAGGTGCTCCCGGTTGTCCGCAATGTCAAAATCGTCAACGTGTCCGGCGACGTGGATTCGGTCGGCGTCATTCACGGTCTGACGGACAGCCCGATTCGAGACATTCACTTTGAGAACTGCCGGATCTCGGCGCAAAAGGGTTTCAGGCTGGACCATGCGCGAAACGTGGATCTTTCCGGTCTGAAACTGGACGTGAAAGACGGCGAGCCGATCACAAAAACGGATGTGCAATAGCGCCCCGCCTCCGGCGTGGCGCAGACTCCCAGTCTGCCGCGTCCCGACTCTTCGGGACGCGCTTTGGAACCCGCCCGGCGCCGCTGTAGAATCGGAGGACTGACATGCCCATTCGCACATTTCGCGCCGGGAACCTCGAAGTTCGGATTCACGCGACCCGCGCGGAAATGGGGGAGGCCGGCGCAGCCGCCGTGGAGCGCGCCATTGCGGAGATCCTTCAGCGCCGCGATACGGCGAGGGTCGTCTTCGCCTGCGCGCCTTCCCAGAATGAGTTTCTGGCTTCGCTGCGCGCGAGCCGCGAAATCGACTGGCCGCGCGTCGAGGCGTTTCACCTGGACGAGTACGCGGGCTTGCCCGCCGGCCATCCCGCGTCGTTCCGCCGGTTCCTCAAGGACCGGCTGACCGGTCGCGTACCGATCGGCGCGTTTCACGAGCTTCGCGGCGATGCGGAGGACCCGGACGCGGAGTGCATCCGCTACGCGGCCCTGTTGGACCGCGCCAAACCGGATCTGGCTGTGGCGGGGATCGGCGAAAACGGTCACCTGGCGTTCATTGATCCGCCGGTGTGCGACTTCGCGGACCCCCGGGACGTCCGCGTCGTCGATCTGGACGCGACATGCCGCATGCAACAGGTACATGACGGCGCGTTCGCCCGAATCGAAGATGTCCCGAAGCGGGCCTTGTCGCTGACGATTCCGGTCCTGATGCGCACGCCGCGCTTGGTGGTCCTGGTTCCGGGGGGCACCAAGCGGCGCGCGGTTCGGGCGGCGGTGGAAGGCCCGATCCACGAAGCGTGTCCGGCTTCCATCCTCCGGCGCCACCCCTGCGCAACGCTGTTTCTGGATACGGAATCGGCCGCGCTGCTGGCGGCGCCCCGCGGCAGCCGCGACTGACCCGTCCCGGGCCGCGGGGATCGTGAGATAATTCTCGGCATGTACACCGCCAAGATGCTGTGCGGCTTCGCCGCGTTCGCGTTCGCCGGCGCGATCTCCGGCCAGGCGCCGGGCGATCCGGGCGACTTCATCAAGCAGGGCCAGGCTCTGGCGCGTCAGGGCAAGCCGGACGACGCCCTCACGATGTACCGCAACGCGCTGACCCTGGCGCCGAATTCTTACGGGGCCAACAGCGGGGCCGGCGTAGCGCTCGATCTGAAGGGCGATTACGCGGAGGCGCGCAAGTACTTCGCCAAGGCCATCGCGGCGGCGCAACCCGCGGAAAAGATCCGGGCGCTGCGGGACATGGCCATCTCATACGGCTTCGAAGGCAACTGCAAGAGCGCCTCCACGTATGCCCGGCAGGCCTACGATTTGGAATTGGCCGCGAAGGACTTTTACAACGCCGGCGAAGTGGCCGACGAGGTGGGGCGCATCTGCATCGACGCCGGCGACCTCGATGCGGCCTACGACTGGTACCGGATTGGACACGACGCCGGGCTGCGCGAGCCGGACATCAAGCCCGATCGTAAGGACCTGTGGGAGTTCCGCTGGGAACATGCGCAGGCGCGCGTGGCCGCCCGCCGCGGCGACCAGGCCGGCGCGAAGAACCACGTGGAAGCCGCCAAGGTCATCCTGGCGAAGGGCGACAACCCGCAACAGGAGCAGTTCCTGCCCTACCTGGCGGGCTACGTCGCGTTTTACGGCGGCGATTACAAAGCCGCCTTGCAACAGTTCCAGCAGGCCAACCAGAACGACGCGTTCATCCTGTGCATGATCGCCCAAACCTGGGAGAAGCTGGGCCGCGGGAGCGACGCCATGGATTACTACCGGAGGGCCTTCGCGTTCACCACGCACAATCCAACGGTGGCCTACGCGCGGCCATTGGCAAGGAAGAAGGTGGGGTAAAGGGCTGAGGGCTTACAGCCGATAGTTTCATTGTGTTACATGCCTAGTCCAATAGACGAACACAATGCGACGCTTCGGGAGTTGCAGCAGCTCCCGCAGTTCCCGGCCATCGCCACCAAAGTGCTGCGCGTCCTGTCTCACGAAGACGGCAACGTGCGCGAGATTTCCGATCTCATCCGCGCGGACGCGGCGCTCGCCGCGGGGCTGCTGCAGGTCGCCAATTCCGCGCTTTATGCGTTTCCCGCTCCTATTACCAGCATCCAGCAAGGTCTGATGATGCTGGGGTTCGAGGAGGTGCGGCGTTTTGTCCTGACGTTCTCGACGAGAGCGGTTTTCCAGGCGTCCCTGCGGCTGGACCTGCTGCGCGGCATGTGGCGCCACAGCTTGGCCTGCGCCTGGATTTCGGAGGAACTTTCCGCGGTTTGCTCCACGGTCCAGGGCCGCGGCGACCTGGCTTATACGGCGGGTCTATTGCACGACATCGGCCGGCTCGGCCTGTTCGTTCTGCATCCCAGGGAATACGCCGCCCTGCTTTCCGAGGCGGACGCCGGGCGGAGCATTCCGGAGCGCGAACGGGAGCGCTTCGGCATCGACCACTGCGAAGCCGGCGCCTGGCTTGCGAAGCGCTGGGCCCTGCCTGAGGATGTCGGGAGGGTGGCCGGCGATCACCACGGCCCGCCCAAAGAGGGCGAGTTCGATCTGGTGGAGCTGGTGCGGGTGGCGGTCCTGCTGGCCGGCAATCTTGGGTTCGACGTGACGCCTCCCGGCCGGTCGCCCACCCTGCCGGAGATCCGGGCGATGCTGCCCCACGCGGCCCAGTATCGCTTCGACCCGGACCCGGTCACGATGAAGTCGCGGATCGCTTACAGGCTCGACGCCTTCGATTAAGCCGGCGCCTGTTGTGGCGTATGCTGATGCGCTTGCCGATGCCGAACGGGCCGCCGGTCCATCCGGTGTTGACCAGCCAGCAGGTGGCGGCCAACCGGAGCAGTCGGAACCGGCGCCGCGGTTCCCATGTGTCATGCGACTGAAGCTAGATTCGCGGTTTGCCTGTCCAACTGAAGTAGGAGACGCTGAATCGTCTTCACCTCATGTTCCTCGAAATACGGCTCACCGCATTGGCCGCATACCCAGGCGGGAACTGCTTCCAATGACAGATGATACCCCTTGCGGTCAATATGAAAAGGCGCCCGAGCTTTCCTCATTTTCCCTTGGCAGTGCATGCATCTCACGATCGTCTCCTGATTCTGAACCCCGAATCCCATTCGTCCGATTCCGGGACGTACGCGGTAATGATGGCAAGGTAGTCCCCCCTGGGAGCGCAGACCACGTGGATCTTTCGGCCGCCTTCGCCCGTTCCCAACATAAGGCAGCTATGGCCGCGCGCGTCCTCCGGATAGTCCTCAACGATCTCTCCCCGCAAGACAGCGTGCCGCACCTCTTGCACACTGATCATTCTATCCGGGCGAGACATTTGTCTGACGGCGTGGGGAAGGAAAAGCAATTTCTTCCGAGCGGCAGCGTTGACTAGGGGCGCGATTTCGCTCAAGGCTTTCAAGACTCCCGGCTCACCCCCTCCGCGGCCCCGCCTTCACCACCTCGCTCGGACACCCATCCGCCATCAGCTTGAAGTTCTCGATGAAGCGCGCGGCCAGGGCCTGGTACTTGTGGTCGTAATCGGCGCGGTTCGACCAGGTGTTGGCGGGATGTAGGATCTCGGATGGAACGCCCGGACACTCGGCGGGCACTTCGAATCCGAAGACCGGGTCCGCGCGAAAGGCCACTTTGTGCAGCTTGCCGGTGAGGGCCGCGGCCAGCAGCGCGCGGGTGTGGCGTATGCTGATGCGCTTGCCGATGCCGAACGGGCCGCCGGTCCATCCGGTGTTGACCAGCCAGCAGGCCGCGCCCAACTGGAGCAGCCGCGCTTTCAACATCTCCGCGTAGGCATACGGGCGGTGCACCATGAACGGACCGCCGAAGCACGTGCTGAACGTGATTTCCGGCTCCGATCCCAGACCGATCTCGGTGCCGGCGATCTTGCTGGTATACCCGGAGATGAAATGATAGATGGCCTGGTCCGGCGTGAGGCGCGCGATGGGCGGCATGACGCCGCTGGCGTCGCAGGTCAGGAAGATGACGTTGCGCGGATGGCCGGCCATCTTGGACGGCAGGTGGTTATCGATGTAATCGAGCGGATAGGCGCAACGCGTATTCTCCGTGAGGGAATCGTCGTTGAGGTCGAAGCGCCGGGTCTGCGGATCGACGGGCACGTTTTCCAGAATTGTGCCGAAACGGCGCGTAACGGCGTAGATCTGCGGCTCGGCCTCCTCGGAAAGGCGAATCACCTTGGCGTAGCAGCCGTCCTCGAAATTGAAGATGCCGTTGGCGCTCCAGCCGTGTTCGTCGTCGCCGATCAGGTGGCGCGACGGATCGGCCGAAAGGGTGGTCTTGCCGGTGCCGGAAAGGCCGAAGAAGAGCGCGACGTCGCCGTCCGCCCCGACGTTGGCGGAGCAGTGCATGGGCAGCACGCCCTCCCTGGGCAGGAGGTAGTTTAGGACCGTGAAGATGGTCTTCTTGATCTCGCCGCCGTAGTTGGAGCCTCCGATGATCGCCAGACGCTGGGCGAAGTTGATGATGATGAACGTTTCGGTGCGCGAGCTATCGATGATGGGCGAGGCTTGGAACGAGGGCGCGCAGATGACGGTAAACTCCGGAACGTGGTGCTTGAGATCCTCGACGGCGTGGATCTTCATGAACATGGTGCGCGCAAAGAGGCTGTGCCAGGCCTTTTCCGTGACGATGCGGATGGGCATGCGGTAATCCGGGTCGGCCCCGGCGTGGCAGTCCTGCACGAACAGGTCGCGGCCTTGCAGGAAGCCCTGCATGCGCGTGAGGAGCGCGCTGAACTTCTCGGCGCTGAACGGGCGGTTGTACTCGCCCCACCAGACATGGTCCTCGGTGGATTGCTCGCGGACGATGAACTTGTCGGCCGCCGCGCGGGCGGTGTGCTTGCCGGTGGTAACCGCCACCGGGCCAAGGTGCGCAATGCGGCCCTCGCCGCGGAAGACGATTTCTTCGTACAGCGACGCGCTCGACAGGTTCCAGTACGCGCGGCGCAAATTCGTCAAGCCGTGATTCTGCAGGCCGTAGACGCTGGCCAATCTGCCGGCTTCGGCTTGCGCGGGAGTGGGAATATCGAGGTAGGGGCTCATTGCCAGTCCCTCATCAATTTGCGGTTGCCCAGGTACAGCTCGTTGGGAGCGTTCGGATCGAGCGCCCATTTGATGCGCTCGATGCCCTCGGTGATGTCCTTGGCCGTCCCGCAGAAACTCATGCGGAGGTGGCCCTCCCTGCCGAACTCGCGGCCCGGGACGGTGACCACGCGGACCTTGTCGAGAAGGTAGCGGGACAGTTTCTGGGAGTCCTTCTCATAGGCGCTGAAGTCCGGAAAACAGTAGAAGGTTCCGCCGGGCTTCACGGCTCTCACGCCCGAGAAGGCCGCCAGGCGGCTCATCATGACGTTGCGGTTGTTCTCGAGCGTGAGGCGCAGGCTTTCGATGCACGATTGCACGCCGTTGAGGGCGCCCACCGCGGCCCATTGCGAAGGCGCGGCCGGCCCGGAAGTCTCCTGCGACTGGATGTTGGTCATGGCTCGAATCAGATCCTTGGCGCCGACCGCCCAGCCGATGCGGAAACCGGTCATGGCGTACATTTTCGACACGCAGTTGATCACCACGAGCTTGGAACTGTCGATGGTGAGGTCCTTGCTGAAGCGATAACAATTGCCCGGGACGCGGCCGTCGAAGACCAGACGGTTGTAGGTGTCGTCCATGATCAGGTACAGGCTCCGCTTTTCGCACAACTCCACCACGCCGGCGACGAACTCGTCGGAGTACACCACGCCGGAGGGGTTGTTGGGGCTGTTGAGCATGACGGCCTTGGTGTAGGGGCCCACGGCATCGGCGATCTCCTGCACGGTCGGCTCGAAGCCGCCATCGAGGGCGGTCACCGGGACGGGCACGCCGCCGGCGATCTTGACCATCTCCGGATAGCTGACCCAGTAAGGCGCGGGGAAGATGACTTCCTCCTTGGGATCGAGGATGGCGTGCAGCAGCACCATGATGGACTGCTTCGCGCCGCTCGAGGCGATGACGTGATCGGGCGACACGAGGCGGCCATAGTGCTCTTCGGTGTAGTGAATGATGGCCTTCTTCAGGGCGGGAATCCCATCCGCCGGCGTGTACTTCACATCGCCGGTATTGAGAAGCGAGGCGCAACCCACGATCGCGTCGATGGGCGCCTTGCTTCTAGGCTCGCCCCCTCCCAGGTGGATCACCGGTTCGCCCTTGTCCCGGAGCAGAGCCGCGGTTTCGTTCAGCTTCAGGGTGGGCGATTCGGAAATGGATCTTGCCAGTTGACTTAAGCTCATCGGCGAATTGTGCGTCCTTGTGAATAGACTGGTCCCCCGCGGTTCCACTGGGGATTGAAACCAGTATATAAGATTTTGGGGATGGGCAAGAAGCGTATGCGGAGGCGAGGGTCCGTAAGGAAGATGAGGAGCGGCGCCGGGGAACGGCCTTAGATCCGGGCGGCATCGACCTGAGGCCCGGCATGAGAAGAATGGACCGGGAAGTCTATTGCAACTTCCGTCCATATCGCCGATAAGTAAGAACAGGAGGATGATGCCAACATCTCTAAAGACGCTCGGCGAGACGGTGTGGGACCTGCCGCCCCTGATCCTGCACCCGTTCAACGAACGGGTGCCTGGAGTTTCTACATTTTCCCCGCGGTTTGTTTTGATTCGATTGCCCCCAGCGGAGATCCGCGGTCCCCAAAGTGAGTCTGTCTATATTGAGTTCTATTGACAGACCGGCCCCAGTATGGCATCCTGTTCTTAGCCCA
>CAIRXZ010000019.1 GCA_903882645.1 uncultured Acidobacteriia bacterium
ATCCCCCGTAGGGGTCGGGCATGCCCGACCCCGCGCCGGGCAACCTCCAAGCCCGAAGTGTGCTTGGTGGGCAGGCGCTTTCGCCTGCCAAGTCGGGCAACCCCCGCTCGTCCATATCCTCCAAGCCCGAAGTGTGCCCAGTGGGGCGGACCATCGTTTTTCGTGGTCTGCCTTCTTGCATTTCCCCCTCGCCCATTCCCTCAAGCCATACGTGTCTCTCGCCCTCTGCCCTCACTTCCCAACCGCCCCCACCGGCTCCATCCGGAACTGATATCGGTACTCGCGATTCGCGGGGAGGGTGTACTCCGTGTGCGGGCGCGCGCCCCATCCGTCGTCGCCTCCGATGCCCATCTGGCGGTAATCGATGTTGACGGTGATGTCGCTGGAGAAAGCGATCTCCGACGGGTGGCGATGGCCCGGAACGGACGGCCCGAAATGGTCGATTTCCTCGGGGCGGAACGGCCAGGCGCTGAAGTAGAACGTCGGCTCGCCGGTCACCTTCCAGCCCGTGCCTCGCGCGTCGGTGAAGGTCGCCCAGCGGACATCGGTTCGGTTGCCGGTTTCCTGCGGCCGGGGGTACGGGAACCACATTTCTTCAATCGGCGCCGAGTAACGGCCCACCGCTGCCGCCGTGTCGCGGTCCCAGTAGCTTTCCTGCGGACCCCTGCCGTACCAGGCCACATTGCGGAACTCGCCCGGTATGCGGAACTGGAGTCCGACCCTGGGCAGATCCGGCAGGGCGCCTCCCGGCTGAAGAATGCTTTGCACGTCCACGGCGCCATCGCCGAACACCGAATACACGATGCGCTGGACGGAGCTTCCCGCGGGCAGAGCCGCCTCCACCGAAACCCTGACCAGCCCCGGAGAGACCGTCTCCACCTGGAAGCCGGTGACCTTGCGGTTCGCGCCCGCATCGTGCCATGCGGCTTGGCGCTGAGCCATACCGTTGCCGCGGTCGTTATCGGTTTCGCTGCGCCAGTAATTCGGAACCAGCCCGCCGGCGATCAGTTCCCGGCCATTCTGAACGTAGGACTCCAGGCTGCCGGACTTCTTGTCGATTCTCGCCGTGAATCGCTCATTCGATAGTTCGATGGCGGCATCCGACAGGGTCACCCGCGGAGCCGGCGTATCGGCCTTCCGCGCCGCCGCCACCGGAACCTCGTAAGGAAGCTGGAACTGGTCGAACGCGACCTCGTATCCCGCCGGGGCATACAGCGCGGCGGTTCGAAGCCGGAAACGGACGTTTAGGAAGTACTCGGCGCCGGGAACCAGGCGCGGCTGCGGAAGCGCCAGCGTCACATCCTGGGACTGCCCCGCCCCGGCAGTGAGCGGCGGAAGCTCGCCGCGCCCGATTCCGATGCCGTTCTCCTCCACCTCCCAACTGCCACTTACATACGATAGATCGCGGAACAGGTTCTTGTTCCTGACGCGCAGCTTCCCACCGGGCAGGTCCACCGGCTCGACCTTGATGTACTGATAGACCTTCTTGACTTCCGCCAACGCCGGATGCGGCGTGCGATCCGGCATCACCAGGCCGTTCAGGACCATGCTTTCGTCGTTGGGTTTGTCGCCGTAATCGCCGCCGTACGCCCAGAATTCCTTGCCGTTGGCGTCCTTCTTGCGAATGCCTTTGTCCTGCCAGTCCCAGATGAAACCGCCGTGCATGTAGCTCAGCGACTCGATCAGGTCCCAGTAATCCTGAAGGTTTCCCGTGCTGTTGCCCCGGGCGTAGGCGTACTCCACCATGTACATGGGGCGGCCTTGCCCTTGGGCCTTGTAGGTTGCGGGAATGTCCGCGATGCGCGGATACATGGGCGAGAAGAAGTCGCCATGGAAACTGCGTCCGGGTTCGTAGGAGATGTAGAACTCGGGATGACGCGCCTTCACGTAGCTCTTGGCCGCCTCGAAGTTGCGGCCGATGCCCGCTTCGTTCCCCATGGAGAAGGCGAAGATCGAGGGGTGGTTCTTGTCCCGTTCCACCATGCGGCTGACGCGGTCCACGTGATTGTCGGCGTAGTCCTCGCCCTCCGAGATGCGCTGCCGCTCGTTGGCGCCGTAGCCGTGCGATTCGATATCGGCTTCATCCAGCACGTAGATGCCGTAGCGGTCGCAAAGCGCGTACCACTCAGGCGTGTTCGGGTAATGGCTGGTACGAACGGCGTTGATGTTGTTCCGCTTCATCAGCGTGATGTCCTGAACCATTCGCGCGTGAGTCATGTACTGGCCCTGGTCGGGGTCGAACTCGTGGCGGTCCACGCCTTTCAGGTAGATCTTGCGGCCATTGAAGCGAAGTTGATCGCCCTTGATTTCCACGGTCCGGAAGCCGGTGTGCCATGGAATGGTCTCGACCGCCTTCCCGGCGGCGTCTTTCAGCGTAATGAACAACGTGTAGAGGTTGGGCTCCTCGGCGGACCACTTGCGCGGGTTCAAGACGCCATATTGCAGTTTGACGGCGGCCTCGGCGTTCGCCTCGGCGATCCAGTTCGAAGCCACCGCCGGGATGACTTGGGCCCCGCCTGCGTCGAGGAGCTTCATTTCGACGGAGCCGCGGGCCGCCTGGGCCGAGAGATTGCGCACCTTGACGTTCAGGTTGAGCGTGGCATCGCGACACGCGCTGTCAAGCGGCGTCAATACCTGGAAGTCGCGCACATAAACCGGCGCGCGCGACACCAGCGTCACATCGCGGTAAATGCCGCTCACGCGCCAGGTGTCCTGGTCCTCCATGTAGCTTCCCGCGTTCCAGCGGTAGACTTCGGCGGCGACGGTATTCGTTCCGGGCTTCACATACTTGGTGATGTCAAACTCGGCCGGAAGGCGCGAATCCTGGCTGTAGCCGACCCTTTGCCCATTGACATAGAGCACCAGCGCCGAACTAACGCCATCGAAGACGACGAAGGTCCGGCGGCCTTGCCAAGCGGCGGGCAGAGCGAAGGAGCGGAGGTAGGAGCCTACCGGGTTGCGCTCGGAGTATGCGGTCCAAGTCTTGTCGTCCGGCTCTTCCATCACGCGCGGCGCGTCGCGCTTGAAGGGGTAAGTAATGTTGGTATAGATCGGCGTGCCGTAGCCCTTCAGCTCCCAATTGGAAGGGACGTCGATCTCCTTCCAGGCGGCTGTGGAGAAGCCCGGCTGATAGAAATCCACCGGCCGCTCGGATGGCTGCTTGACCCAATGGAACTTCCATGGCCCGTTCAGCGACTTGGTGAAGGCCGGCTCCGCCGCGTCGGCGCGCGCAGCCTCGGCCTCGCTCGGATAAGGCGTAAACGTAGCGTGCGCCGGCTCCTTGTTTACTCCGGTGACGCGCGGGTTTTCGAGCTCCTCGGGGATCGCGGCCTGCTGCGCGACCGCGGGGACAATGGTCAGAAGAAAAGCGAACAAAGCGTTACGCATGACAATGACGCCCTTCGGGTGGATTATAGTTGACAACGGGTCGCGAACCTTCCCCGTAACCTTCGAGGGTGATCGGCCGCCCGGGGGCGCCCGAGCCTTTGGGCCAGAGCATGCCTTCGCAGGTTGTCCCCTGCTTCAGCCGTATGGAATCGCCGGGCGAGAACTCCGTCTGGTTCACCTTGGCAAGGGAGCCCCAAGCCGCGGAGGGGTTGCGACC
The DNA here is from genome assembly GCA_903882645.1 of uncultured Acidobacteriia bacterium. Taxonomy (GTDB): domain Bacteria; phylum Acidobacteriota; class Terriglobia; order Bryobacterales; family Bryobacteraceae; genus BOG-224. Next base: position 3,605 of record CAIRXZ010000019.1, read on the forward strand.
GCCGGCGCCGTCGTTTCCCTTGGCGCAGTCCACGTAGTAATCGGTCGCGAAAAGAGTTGGAGCGCACAGAAGCAACGCGGAGATCGCGGTACGCTGCATCGGCGAATCCGCCTTACGGCGCCGGCTCCACGTGTACCAGCACGTCGGCTACCCAGTCTAGGGTGCTCATGACGCGTTGCCGGACTTGGTGGGCCAGGTCGTGAGACTGGCGCACGGTAATGTCCGGGTCGACCTCCAGGTGCAGGTCCACGTGGTAGCGCAGGCCGGTCTTGCGCGCATAGCATTTCTCCACGCCGCGCACGCCGGGGACGGACGCGGCCGCTTCGCGGATTTCATTCATGAGCGGGCCGCCTGGCATGGTATCCATCAACTGCATGGCCGTGTCGTACGCCACGCGCACGCCAGCGAACACCACGAACAATCCCACGGCGAAACCTCCGAACCGGTCCGCATCGAAGAACCGCACGGGGTCGAGCAGGATCAGCGCCACCGCGATGAGCGCCGCTGTGGCCGAGAGCGAATCCATGGCGTCGTTCCAGGCGTCGGCCACCAGCGAGTCGCTCTTGAGCTTGCGGCCGTATCGAAACTTGAAGACGGACAACCCGGACTTGGCGAGCAGCGATAGCGCCAAAGGCCAGACGACGAACGCCGCGACCGGGGCGTGCGGCTGGCCCAGCCTCTGCAACGAGCTGTAGCTGATGAGCGCGCCGCCCGCCGCCAGCGCCAGCCCGATCAGCAGGCCGCTCAGGATCTCGACGCGCCCGTGCCCGTAGGGATGGTCCTCGTCGGCGGGCTTGGCCGCCAGCGTCAAGCCGAGAAGAACGAAGCCCGAGGCGAACACGTCGCCGGCCGATTCGCAGCCATCCGCGACGACCGCGGTGGAATGGCCCAGAGAGCCGGCCACGATCTTGATCGCTGCAAGCGCGCCGCTCACCACCATTCCAGCCAGGGCCACGCGCTGTCCGGTGTGCATATTACGCCCGCGCCGGGTCCATCTTTTCCGTATCGACGGCCAGCTCGGCGAACGCCGCCGCGGCCTTCCGGACGTCGAAGCGGCCGTCCCGCGCGAGGCGCGAGAGCGCCGCGGCGGCGATCGACTCGGCGTCGATTTCGAAATGCTTCCGCAAGTACCGGCGGTTGTCGCTGCGGCCGAACCCGTCGGTGCCCAGCGTCTCCATGCGGCCCCCAAGCCAGGGAGCCACCTGGTCCGCCACGGCTTTCATGTAATCGGTGGCCGCCACAATGGGGCCTTCGGCGCCGCGCAGCGCTTCCACGATGTAGGGCGTGCGCGGCGGCTGGTCCGGGTGCAGGCGGTTCCACCGCTCGGCCGCCAGGGCCTCGCGCCGCAGCTCGTTGTAGCTGGTCACGCTCCAGACATCCGAGGCCACGCCGTAGCGCTCCGCCAGAATCCCCTGCGCCCGCAGGGCTTCGTTCAGAATCGGGCCGCTCCCGAACAGTTGAACGGCCGCCTTGCCTTCCGCGGCCGGCTGGTACCGGTAAATGCCCTTGAGGATGCCGGCCGCGTCGAGGCCCTCGGGCATCGGCGGCATGGCGTAGTTTTCGTTGTAGAGCGTGAGGTAATAGAACAGGTCCTCCCGCTCCTGGTACATGCGGCGGATGCCGTCCTGCACGATGGCCGCGACTTCATACGCGAACGCGGGGTCGTACGCGGCGCAGGTGGGCGCCGTGCTGGCCAGCAGCGGGCTGTGCCCGTCCTGGTGTTGCAAGCCTTCGCCGGAAAGCGTCGTTCGCCCGGCCGTGCCGCCGCACAGGAAGCCCTTCCCGCGCGCGTCGGCGAACGCCCAGATGAGGTCGCCCACGCGCTGGAATCCGAACATCGAGTAGTAGATGAAGAACGGAACCATCTCCACGCCGTAGTTCACGTAGGAGAGTCCCGCCGCAGTGAAGGACGCCATCGAACCGGCTTCGGTTATGCCCTCCTCGAGGATCTGCCCGTCCTTGGATTCCTTGTAGTACAGGAACATCTCCGCGTCGTGCGGCTTATAGAGCTGTCCCTGGCTGGCGTAGATGCCGAACTGCCGGAACAGCGACTCCATGCCGAAGGTGCGGCCCTCGTCGGGGATGATGGGAACCACCCGCTTGCCAATCCGCGGATGCTTCATGAGCAGCGTCAGAATGCGCACGAAGGCCATCGTGCTGGAGACTTCCCGCCCGGCCGATCCTTCGAGCGATTCCTTCAGATATTCGAGCGGCGGAGCCTCGATTCCGCCCGGCGCGGCCACGCGGGTGGGCATGTAGCCGCCCAACCGGCGGCGCCGCTCGTGCAGGTAAGCCATCTCCGGGCTGTCCTGCGGAGGCCGGTAGAACGCGGCGTTCCTGGCGGCCTCCTCGGGAATGGGGATCTCGAAGCGCGAACGGAAGTGCGCGAGCTCCTGCTCGTTGAGCTTCTTCTGCTGGTGGGTGATGTTGCGGCCTTCCCCGGCCTCGCCCAAGCCGTATCCTTTCACCGTGTGGGCCAGGATCACGGTTGGCCTGCCGGAGGTCTCGATGGCCGCCTTGTAGGCGTTGTAGACCTTGCCCGGATCGTGGCCGCCGCGGCGCAGCTTGAACAACTCGCCGTCGCTCAGGTGCGATACCAGGTCGAGCAGCTCGGGGTACTTTCCGAAGAAGTTCTTGCGGATGTAGGCGCCGTCCCTGGTGACGTAAGTCTGAAGCTCGCCATCCACCACCTCGCCCATGCGTTTCCGCAGCAGGCCGGTCGAATCGCGCGCCAGCAGGGCGTCCCAGTCGCCGCCCCAGATCAGCTTGATGACGTTCCACCCGTCGCCGCGGAAGGCGGATTCGAGCTCCTGGATCACCTTCCCGTTGCCGCGAACCGGGCCGTCCAGCCGCTGGAGATTGCAGTTCACCACGAAGATGAGATTGTCGAGTTTCTCGCGCGAGCCGAGCGTAAGCGACCCCATGGATTCCGGCTCGTCCATCTCCCCGTCGCCCAGGAAGGCCCAGACCTTGCGCGGCGCCGCGGCGATCAGACCGCGGTTCTCGAGATAGCGCATGAAGCGCGCCTGATAGATGGCGTTGATCGGCCCGAGCCCCATCGAGACGGTCGGGAAGCGCCAGAAATCGGGCATCAGCCACGGGTGGGGATAGGAGGAGAGGCCCGGCGTGTCCCGCAGCTCGTGACGGAAGTTCCCGAGGCGCTCCTCGGTGAGCCGGTCTTCCAAAAAAGCGCGCGCGTACACGCCCGGCGAGGCGTGGCCCTGGAAGTAGACGATGTCGCCGGGATCGCTGCCATAAGAGGCGTGGAAGAAGTGGTTAAAGCCCACCTCGAGCAACGTGGCCAGGGACGCATACGTGGAAATGTGGCCGCCGATGCCCGGATCGTACTTGTTCTGCCGCACCACCATGGCCATGGCGTTCCAGCGGATGAGGCTCTTGATGCGGCGCTCCATGGCGCGGTCGCCGGGATAGGGAACTTCATCCTCGGGACTAATGGTGTTGACGTAAGGCGTGTTCAGCAGAACCGGCAGGTCCGCGCCGGCGATGCGCGCGCGGCCGTTGAGCCGATCCAGGAGGTACGCGGCCCGGTCGGGTCCCGCCTGGTCGATCACCTGGTCCAATGCTTCTACCCACTCCGCGGTCTCCCGAGGATCCAGATCGACAATCCTCCGATTCAGTTTCTGGCGCATGTGCCTCTATTATCATACGGTGTCGTGGGGCGGGCCTTCTGGCCCGCGATGACGCCTTCTGGCGTCATCAGCCGGGGCGCAGCCCGGCCGTAAGCGGAAGCGACCCCGTTCCCGAGGCGACCGCATGGACATTGCCAAGCGCGTAGGAAGGAACCTCGCGCGCCAGATCGTTGCGGGTAATCACCCGTCGCTGCAGCCGGGGCCGCCGCCGGGATAGGCCGCGCGGCCGCGGGATCGGTTGGCAGCCTCGTGTTCAGCGCCCGGTTGCCGGCGCCTTGGCGATAGCTACCGGGATCGGCTGCACAACACGCAGGAGGTTTCCGTCCTTGACGGCAAGATGGTCGAGCGACCCGTCGTCCTCGTTGAACCGCGCCCTGTAGATCGCGGTATAGACGTGGGGCGAGATTGTCCCGTTGATGACGAACTGTTGCCCTTTATCGGTCTCGATGACATAGCCGTAGTGTTTCCCCTGATCTGAGGTGAGCAGGACGCTTCTGATTTCCCGGTACGGTCCCTCGGCGTTCTCTCCGATACGCATAAACGCGGCGCCGTCTTTCTTCTCGACGCAGGTTAGTTCCCGGCCGAGCAAAGAAACCGAGAAAGGATCGCACTTCGTCTTGTCGCGCATCAGCACGGCCTGCACGAAAGCGCCGGAGTCCACCTGAGGCCCCGACATCATACCGCTGCCGACGGCGCGCCCATGCTCGTCGACGAAGACTTGGAACATGAGACCCGGCGGTTTGAATCTGGCCAGCCTCTGGCCATCCAGCACGAGTCCACCGTCATCGCGTATGTAGTAGGCGATATGCTGCGAATCCGGGCTCCACATTACGGAGAACCTGCGCGCTCCGGACTCGTAGTAGTAATAGCCTGAGAATCCCGGAAACTCCTGGCCGCCCGCCGACAGCACCCATTTCCCATCGCGCTGCGCCCAGTAGGCGACTTTCTTGCCATCGGGGCTGAGCGTCATTTCGACGACCGCGTCGTAACTGTCCGGAAGGTCGGTGTCGCCGACCCGGACGCGGTACTTCCCGGAGCTCTGGTACGCGTATGCGAGGAATCCACTGTTGGCGACCACGTAATCCGCAAGCGCCCCCGGCAGGTCGCGCTCCTTGCCGTCGACAACGAGCACGATTTTGTCGGCCCTCTTGGCCCAGAAGGCATAGTGGTTTCCGTCGGGCGACGATTTGGTCTTATACGACATGTCGTAGGGGCCCAAGACCTGATCCCCGTGAACGTCGACGATCTTCTTGTCTTCCGTAAACGCGTGGTAGCTGACCTTGCCGGCGACGAAGCCGATCTCGTTGCCGACGCTCGGGTAGGTTGGCCCCGGTTTTCCGTTCACAAATACGGCGTATTTGCCGTCGGTGGTCTGAGCGGGATAGGCAATGAACTGACCGTCCGGGGAGAAATCCAACACCGCAGCTCGGGTCTGAGGGATGTAGGAGTTGCCTTCGAGGGTGGGAGACCAAGCACTCCAGGGCCAGAGGAGCCCGTCGTGGGTATACTTCTCCACCCCGTCGACAACGACGGTCCATTTCTCGCCCTTCTTAGCCGCGAATGCGATGTGCTTCCCGGCGCCGCCGACCTCCATCATTCCGCTCACCTGCGCGTAGGGCCCGAGACGCTTTCCGTTCAGTTCGACGTAGGTAGACTGGTCTGCGGCGCCTTTCTCGGGCTCGACGATATAGGCGGCCCAGTAAGGCGAGAAGGCGCCCACGCCGTCTTTCTTGTACGAGCAGAGTACCGTCTCGGAGAACTGCGCCGGGGGCTTGGGAGAGTGGATCTGGCCGCAGGCCGTCCAGGACAGCAAGGTCGGGATCACGGCGATGCGTCGGATGGCGTTCATAGTAGTTTCCTTTCTCTGCAACGTCCGCTGCATTCACGGCGCAAGTCCACGCACCCCCGAGAGTTCTCAGGGCGATTTGGCCCGGCCGGGTCGGACAGTGCGCTGGGAATAAGCCGATCTATTAAATCACGTCACGGCGTGCATTGCAAGATCTCTTTGGGTGGTTCCGTTGGCAGACGCTTTTGCCTGCCGACGCCTCTCGCGGTAGCATCCTCAAGACGGGTAATCACCCGTCGCTGCGGCCGGGGCCGCCGCCGGGATAGGCCGCGCGGCCGCCGCGCTTCCTCTCTCATTTCCCCCGCAATCTGAAAGTCAGACCAGCCACGGCGGTCAGAGGATATCCTGGCGTTCCATGAATCCTCGCCACAATGGGCGCTGTCGGCGCGACCCGTGACTCGAAGTAATTCTGTGTTTCGCAATAGTTCCGGTTCGTCAAATTGTCCAGGCTCAGATTGAATTCAACCCCGCGGCGCAATTGCTTGGCGACGCCCAAATCGAAGACGGTGTGGCCCGAAGCCACAATGGAAGGGTCGTCGCCGTCCAGCCGGTAGTGGTTGATCGCCCTCATTCTTAGCGAACCGCTCCACCCGCTCCACGCCGCCACGGTCAGCGCCGCATTCGCGACGAAATGCGGCGCGCTGTCCACATAAACGCGGTGATCGCCTCCCAGGTAGAACGCATTGCCGATTTTCGTGAGGCCGCCATTCAGCGACAGCCGCCGCGTAATCGCCACCGACGCCTTGGCCTCGTAGCCGTAGGCGCGGCTCGGACCCTTGAACTCGAAGCTCCCGTCGTCGGGTACGTAGACCTGCTCGTTGGAGTGGTCGATCAGGAAAACGTCCGTGCCGATCCCGAAGCGTCCGAAGTTCGATGAGGCGCCAAACTGGTAGAAATCGGTGGTGGCGAGCCGCGGCTGATCGGGCCGTTGAACTACGCCGCGGGCGTCGATGCTATTGATCCCCCGCCCGTAGTTGGCCGTAAACGTCAGCGGCGCTCGGCGCCATGGCGTGAACGCCGCGCTCCCTTTCCCTTGCCAGCGTCCCGCCGCTTGGACGCCGCTGTGGTCCGGACTAACCAGGTCGGTAACAGCGAACCGGAATTCGTCGAAGCGAACGCCGGCGCCGAGTAACAGCCGCCCGCGAAACAGGCTCAGGTTCTCCTGCGCGTATCCGGCGCCGTTGGTCACGTGAGCGTCCGCCCTCGTAGTGACTCCCGTTGGGACCCGGCCTTCGCGCGGATAAAGCCCCACATTGATCTCGTTGTCGTGGAAGTTCGCGCCCGCCACCAATACCGCCGCTGCCGGTCCGAAGTTCTGGGGATGCGTGTACTGTGCGTTCAACCCTTGCTGCAAGCGCGAGTCGTGCTGCTGAAACGCGTCGCCGTGCGCGGGACCGTTGAGGTAAAACGTGAAGTCGGAGTACAGGTCGAACAAGGAGCGCGACAGGAATCCGTCCGCTTTGAACGTGTCTCCATTTGCTCTGAGCTTGCTGTAGTACGCCGACGCCGTGCCAAGTTTGACCCTTCCGCCGTCGCTGGGATCGATGAAGCCGAATCGGTTCAACAGGCCCTGGCTGACCAGGTCGAGCGGAATTTGCCCGCTGGAATAGAAGTTATTCCGCCCGAACAGAAACCGAAACCCGACCTTCTCGCTCTTACTGAGCGACTTAGTGTAGTTCGCGTTGAAATTGTCCCTGCGATAACGGCCCGGATTCAGAAACGGCCCATCCGTGTAAGAGCCTTCGTAGGCCACGTACGCGTCGACGCGCTCCGCATCCGGGCTATACGCAAGGAACGCGCGGCCCGTATTGAAGTTGCCGCCTTCAAGCCGGGCCGTGAATTGATCCGGCAGAGACTCGCGCTGGCGAATATGCACCACGCCCAGGCCGCTGAAGTCGCCGTACTCCGCGCTGAACGGGCCGTTGATGATGGTGACGTCCTGAATCAGTTCCGGGCTGAGGGCCTTCAGCGCCCCAAGATAGCCCTGGCCATGCCCTTGCGTCCCCTGATTCTGCTGGACGTCGTCCACCAGCACCTTCAAGCCGCCGTTTACGCCGCCGTGATCGAGATTGAATCCGAAGCGCCGGATTTCCAGCGATTTGCCGCCGCCTTCGTGCTGGCCCGCGTCGATCCCCGCGTTCAGTTGCTGCATCGCCTGATCGTCGCGGGTGAATAGCGTCCGGTCGAAGACCTCGCCGTTCCGCAGGTCCACAGTCGGCTCGACGGCCTTCGCGCTGATTACGATGCTCTCATGTTGCCCCGCGATTCCGGAGAGCGTCACGTCCAGCGTCTCGATTTCGCCGTCGGAAATCGTCACATCCCGGCTGCCCGCTTGGAACCCCGCCGCCTCCGCCGTCAATCGGTAGGCGCCGGCGGCGGCGGACGTGATGCGGACGTGCCCTTGCCCGTCGGAACTGGCGGCCGCCGCCTCCGATGTCCCAATCCGTAGCCGGACCGCGGCGCCCGCCACCGGTCTGCCCTGCGGATCGAGCACCCGCCCGGCGATGCCGCCGCCGGCCCCAAAGCACGCCGCCGCCAGGACCACCGCAAGCAAGCCGCCGCGCCATCCAAAGCTCGCTATTTTTCTTCTGGGTAGCACGAATGGTAAAAACGTAAGACTAGCACGGATTCCGTCGATGATCAATCCGTGCGATCGAGGCGCAAGAACTTCGCATCGTGATTTCTTCCCTGGCCGTGTGCGGCACGCGGCGCGAGAACCAGGCGGTGCGTCGCCTTTGCAAGAGGGGACTGTAGGGGCCGGGCATGCCCGGCCCGCGGCGTCGAGGAACAAGCCGGCGGCGCTGGCGAAGGATGAAACCGTCCACCCCGGACCGGCGCGCCGGCCCCCGCTTAAGCGCCGCTCACGGAGAAAGAAGACGTGTGTTCGGCTTGGTGCAGCCAATATGGCGGCCGGCCGTAGTGTAAGTGGAGGCGGTGCTCGTACTCTCGACTAATCGGCCTGGACTCGGTGTACTCGGGGCCGTTCCGGATGGCTTCCCTGGAGAGGCCGATGTAGACCCTGGAATCCGTCCAGCTCACCCGTTCGATCCATGCGGGTGAAACCAGCACCTTCTTGCCCGGCCACCAATTCCGGGTTGCCACCTCAATGTAGCGGATCGCCCAGGCTTCATCGTCCACGACAAACCCGTCCACATGGCCGATTTCACCGTCGGCCGCCTCAATGCCATAGCCCGTGACGGCTTCGGCGCTGCGCAGATGCGAATCCGGCGACGCTCTGCGGATCTTTTCCGCCATCGCCTCCGAAGCGGCGGTCGGCGGATTGGCCAGGCCCGCCGGGTAAAACGCCGGACCCCACATATAGGGCCCATCCCAATAACAGGGATACCCGTAATAACCCATGTACGCGGCCTCGTGCTGCCGGGAGACGGGCAAATGCGTGTCGATGCCGGGGCTGTGCTCAACCTGTGTTCTCGTCAGCGCCACATCCAATCGCCCGGCTTGCCAGTCGGTCTGGACCACGGAGATTGGCGAGATGAGCACCTGCCGGTCGTTAAGCCAGCCGCCCGTTTCCACGACGAGGTAGCGGATGGCCCATGTCTCATCGTCGAAATAGAACTGGCCTACGGTTCCCAGGTCGCCGTCCGTGGCTCGGATCGCGAGACCTTTCAAATGAGTAGCATTCGTCAACATTGTCGTTGCCCTCCGGGGCATTTGTTTCCAGGATCGCCCTGCAACAAGCAGTGCACGCGCAGCGCCAACCTCATTCGTGGCTGGTCCCATGACCGTGAAGTCCGGTGCTATCGACAAGCCGCTCGCTCGCGCTCAACCCCCCTCGGAGCCGCGACCGTGAGTGGGCGGTTCCCACCCGCGAGCACAACATCACGCGGTCGAGGACCTGGTAACGCGGCCGGTCGGTTTGTTTTTCAACGCCGCAAGCCGGGCATGCCCGGCCCCTGCGCTGTGCCGTTGCAGGGACCGTCATTGGCCGCGGCCCTTCGCGTGCATTTGCGTCGAGAGAGTAATTAACCTGGCGCCGCTGGGTTCGATCGCAGGCTCAGCGGCGCTCGTTCAGAAAAGAGGAAGATTCACAATGTTGTTGCTGCTTATCATTTTGTTGTTGATTCTAGGCACAAGCGGCGGGTACTACGGCCACAGCCGCTGGGGCTACCGTGGGGGCGCGGGCGTAGGGCTAGGCACGATACTGATCGTTCTCCTGATCGTCTACATGGTGCGCAACTTCCGCTGAGCCGGTTGTCGCCGCTGCCATCCCGCCGGCAGGCCCGCGGGTCTTTTGGCGGCGGCGAGCAACCACGAGGAAGATCGCAAGGAGTGCAGAAACTGCACGCGGAAGTGCGGGACTTGCCGTTGCCTCAAGGCTTTCGGTTCCTTGCCGCCGATGGACCCCCTGCCTGGCCGGCGGCGCCTTCTAGTATCGCGACCGTGAGGAAAGGTGCGATTTCTGTGCGGCAGGATGGTATCCTGCGCGGCGATTGGCAATCGCCGCGCGTGCCGGTTGCCAACCGGCACGCAGCTTGCCAAGCTGCCCCACAAACGAACCCTGTCAAGCGGTCAAAGACCTAGCCGTCATGCGCTAAGCGCCGGGCGGACTTGGCCCGTCCCGTGCTCTATACGCATGGCCGTCTTCACATCATGCCGTGAGCGGAAAAGGGGCGGACAGCTCTGTCCGCATGCGGAGGTTCATGCGCCACACACTGGTCGCCGTTGCGGTTTTCCTGGCTTCCTGCGGTTCCGGCGGCAACAAACTGAAGCCGCCCCCGCAATCGCTCGACCGAAATGCGGCCGAACCCGCGGAGTCTCACGCTCCCGCGGAGGCTGAAACGCGGGTCGAAATGGTGAACGTAAACATCCACCTCGACCCCCAGCTAATCCTGCACATTCGGTATTTGGAAGGCAGGTTTCTTCCCACCAGAAAAGGTCAGCCACCCACTTTCGACGACAAACTGTCTTATATTGTCGCGATCGATTCAGGCGAAGTCGGCATAAGCATGGCGAGCATGACCCATGCAATGAACACATACGTCTTCGGCGACCCGGACGCACCTCTCAAGAACCTGCAACTGAGCTCGGAAGGCAGCCAGATCAGGCAAAAGGGCACGCTTAGGAAGGGCATCGGAATTCCTTTTGAGATAGTGGGCACAATTAGCGCGACGCAGGATGGAAAGATTCGGATCCACCCTACGCAGATGAAAGTGGATCACTTACCCGTGAAAGGACTGCTGAAGCTGTTTGGCCTCGATATGGCCAAGCTGATCAACACCAGGAAAACCAGAGGCGTAACCGTGGACAATAACGATATCGTTCTCGATCCCGCGCGGATGCTGCCGCCTCCCCAGATGCGCGGGCGCATCACCGCCGTACGCATCGAGGGCGGCCAGGTCGTTCAGATCTTCGGAAAAGATACGCGGGACCCGGCGGCCGAACATCCGCATTCGAATTACATGGCGTATCGCGGAGGCATCCTGCGGTTCGGGAGGCTGACGATGACCGACGCCGATATGCAGTTGATCGACGCCGACCCGGCGGATCCGTTCGACTTCTTCCCCGATCATTACAATGACCAGTTGGTGGCGGGCTACTCCAAGACGACCGCTTCCGGGGGCCTGCGGGTCTATATGCCGGATTACGGCAAGATCTCGAAACGGCCGCCCGCCGAATAGAGTCGCCGGGATGGGTCGTTCCGCGGGCCTGCGGCGCAGCGTCGTAAACGCGGCGCTTCCGCCGCGACGCCGCCCGCGGCCTAATCTCTCTTCAGGTACTCGGAAGGCACGTCGTCTTCCGCGACTTGTCTGGTATGAACTTCGGCCACGTCCGGGTCGGGCGCATTCTCTACGCCGCTGGTCGCTTCGGCCTCGTAGGATTGTCCCTCCTCGGCCAGTTCTTGAACGCTCTCCGCGCCCGCTTCCGCGGCGTCCGGCAATCCCTGAGTGTCCCCGGACTGGCCGGCTGAACCCGAAACTGCCCCATGCTCTCTCGTCGAAACGACCGCGTACGTTCGCATTTCTTCATTGGCGGCGATGGCGCCGGCGCTATGTTCGGTCCTGGTCTTCTCATGCTCTTCTTGCGAATGCAGGTAAGCCTTGTTGGAATGCTCGAGGGCTCGTCTGGAGCTTTCATGGCCGGTCGGGTGATCTTCCTTCCCGTGGCGCTCGGCGCCGCTGCAATGGGCGTGGGCCGCAAGGTCGCGGTGCTCGGCGGCTATCTGTTGGGATTCGCGCATAACCATTGCCAGTGCACGCGTAACGCCGTCTGTGGCGCCGGTGTGGACAAAGGCTTGCCTCCCGGCAGTCGCGCGGAAGCTGTCACCTGGAGTGCAGAATCTGCTGGCAGGGTGCAGGTTTCACCGCCTCCGATGGCGGCGCCTTCCGCCGTTTCAGCCCGTCGGCGCCCAGCGGCGCTACCTGTAGCTTCTCGATGGTAATGGAGGCAAACGTGCTCCGTTTCAGGTTTTGGAGGAATATCTTGACTACCTTAAAGACAATGACGGAATCGGCGGCGGAGCTTGGCAAAGAGGCAAGAGAGTCAATCGAGGAGTTGGGCCGGTCGGCTAACAAAAGGCTCGATGAGGCGCGCGATGAAACAGGGGAAGCGCTCCACGCGGCTGCTTCCTCCGTTCGCACGACGGGCCGGAAGGGTTCCGAGGCCATCGGCAACCTTGCTACCGGCGCCGCGGACAAGCTGGATGCCACGGCATCGTATGTCGAGGATCACGACCTGAGAGATGTTGCCGCCGGCTTGCGGAGGTTCGGCCGCCGGCATCTGACAGGCTCTCTGCTGGCCGCTGCCGCGATCGGCTTTCTGGCCGGGTCCGCCCTAAGCCGGGCGATGCACTCGTGCGGAAGATCGTCGGAAGGGGCATAACTGCAGTTTTGGCACCGGGGGCCCCCTCTGGGGTTTCCACATTCCCGACCGCTCGCGCTCACAGGTCCGTGCCGAGCAACGACGGCCAGGGAGTGGTTGCCCGCGCGCTCCGGGGTGGCGCGGACACTTTGTCTGCCGCGTCGGCGCGCGAGCGTATGAGCGGCTAAGCCGCCCCTCGCTTTCCCCGCGGTCTGAAAGTCTGCCCAATTACGGCGGTCGCGGATATCCGGGTGTTCCGTGAATCCTCGCCGCGACGGGCTCCGCCTGCGCAATGCGCGACTCGAAATAGTTCTGCGTTCCGCAGTAGTCCCGATTTGCCAGACGGTCCAGACTCAGATTCCATTCAACCCCGCGGGGTACTTGTTTCGCGGCGCCGAAATCGAAGACGGTACGGCCCGAAGCGACAGCGGGACCGAGAATATCCTACGTATGACTGTCGGGAGGGGCGCATGGATGTAACGATCAACCCGGAGAAAAGCAGCCTGCTGCAAGCGGCGCCGCGACTAATGCAGATCTTGCGCGTGCTCGCCCGACACAAGTTCCTGAGATCCCTGCTCGGCAAGAAACATTGGCCGCCACCGAAAGCGGTACGGGAAGCCCTCGAGGAACTGGGCCTTACCTTTCTCAAATTCGGCCAAGTGCTCGCGATGCGTAGCGATCTGCTGCCGGCCGCCTACATCGATGAGTTGAGGTTATTGCACGATCATTTGCCGGCGATGGGCATTGACGCGGTGCGCGCCACGATCGAAGTCGAGCTGGGCGCCCCGTTGACGGAGTTGTTCTCGTCGTTCAGCGAAACGCCGCTAGCCGCCGCCACCATCGCCCAGGTGCATGAGGCGACCATGCACGATGGGCGTCACGCGGCCGTGAAGGTGCAACGGCCCGGCCTTGGAGCAATCATTTCGAAGGATATCGCGGCACTGACTTACCTGGTGGCGCTGGGAGAAAAGCTCTTTCCGCATCTACGTGCACTGGACCTCCCTGTCGTGGTGCGTGAATTTGCCAGCACTCTAAACCGGGAAATCGACTTCACTCGCGAAGCGCGCTCCATAGTGCTCTTTCGCAGCGCGCTGGCGGATGTACCCGACCTCTGGATTCCGGATGTCGTTGCGGGGTATTCGGGGAAGACCGTGCTCACAATGGAGTACTCGGCCGGCGAGCGGGTGGATCTCTACGCCAGGCTGCACCCGGAAGCGATGCCGCGGGCGATCGACACCCTGGTAAAGCTGATGCTGCAATCGATCTTCGAAGAAGGGTTGTTTCACGCCGACCCGCATCCCGGCAATATCTTCGTTCTGCCCGACGGGCGGCTCTCCCTTCTCGATTTCGGGATGACGGGCGACCTTGACGAGCCGATGCGCGAATCGCTGGTCCTCCTGCTCGAAGCGGTCGTCAAAGGCGATGCGCGGGCCGCCACCGAGGCCTATCTCGAAATGGCGCCAGCAAGCGAAGAAGTCAACCGCGCGGCGCTGTTGGTGGACATCAAGGCCACGCTCTATGAAATCGACAAGGGCGGCCTGGCGAATGTTTCCGTCGGGGATGCGTTCGAATCGCTGCTGCATGCCGGAACCCGGAACGGGGTACACAATCCAGGCGAGTTTTTCCTGCTAACGCGTGCTTTCGTCATCCTGGAATCTCTGGTGAGCGAACTCGCCCCGCAGCATGACTACATGGAATCCTTTCGTGAGGAGATCTCACGCCTGACCGCGAAGCACTTTTCCCTGACGCGGATAAAGGAAAAGACAACCAAGCTTGCGCGCGAACTGGAGCGCTTGGTAAATGATGCGCCCGGCGACACGCGACGTATCCTCCGACGTATCGCCGAAGGCAATCTGGGCCGGCTTCCGAGTTTGGAAGCTCTGGGAGGCCGCTTAAGCCGCAATCTCGGGCGGCTCGCGGGCGCCATCGCATTCGCCGCTCTAGTGATTGGCGGCTCGATGCTGTTGATGACTCCGATGGGCCACTGGCATGATACTCTCGGCGACATAATGCTCTTCAGCGGGATCGCCGGAATGCTCATCACCGGCATTGGCGCATTGCGTCGCGATCATGGCCAACGCTGACTCTGGAGGGGTGGTATTTGTCGCATGCGATTCAAGGCCGCCCACGTCGTTCCCCGGGGCCTTTCAACCAGCCACTAGACTTTCACCCCCGCCCGCCACAGCAGGTGCCCGATGGCCTGCTTCACGTCGTTCCAGCGCTCTCGCAGGCGGTCCGGGTTGCTGTCTTTGCGGGGAGAGCCGTAAGCGGTCAACCCGCGCGATTCGAGCATTCGCTTGACCCGGTAAATGTGGTACCCGTCGCTCACCACGATCGCCGAACGCAGGCCCATCCGGCGCATGATCTCGCCCGCCAGCGCGATGGAATGCACGGTGCTTTCGCCTTCCGTCTCCACGATGATGGCTTCCGAGGGCACTCCCAGACCCATCAAATAGGACCGCCCCACGCCGCCTTCCGTGAAGATCGGGTCGCCACCGGCGCCGCCCGTCGTCAGAATGCGCGGCGCCAGCTTGCGCTGGTAGAGTTCCAGCGCGTGATCGAGCCGCGCGCGCAGCACCGGCGAAGGACGGCCCCGGTATTCCGCCGCGCCCAGCACCAGAATGACGTCCGCGGGACGCGCTTCGTCGAGCACGGACTGCCGCGCGATCCTCAAGGAGAGAACCGCGATGCCCGCCAGCGTCGCGGCCGCCGCCAGCGCGGCCGCGCTCCATACGGCCTTTCTCATCCGCGCTATCCTGAAAACGTCCGCAACCCTCATTGTAGGATGCCTAAGCCCGAGTCGATCGCCAGCGCCGCCAATCCGCTGCTCAAGGACGTGCGCCGCGCCATCGTGCGCGGCGGGCTGACCAGCGGCGGTTGGTGCGTTGCGGAGACCTTTCACCTCCTCGAGGAGGCTCTCCGCGGCGATTGCGAAGTGAAGACCGTGCTCGTCGCCGAATCGGTCCTGCCGGCCGCGGAAGCGCGCGCGCCGCGGCTCGCGGGCGTCCGCTTGGCAGTGTTGCCGGACGCCCTCATGCGGAAGCTTTCCGGGACCGAAACCAGCCAGGGGGTCATCGCGCTCGTGAAGCCGCCGGCGTGGGAACTGGAGCGGTTGTTTCGCGGCTGCGCGTTGATTGTGGTTCTCGATGGCGTACAGGACCCCGGCAACGCCGGCGCTATCGCGCGCGCGGCGGAAGCCTTCGGCGCCACCGGCATTCTGTTCCTCAAGGGATCGGTCAGTCCGTGGAACCCCAAGACCCTGCGCGCCTCGGCGGGCTCCCTGTTCCGCGTTCCGTGCCTGCACGGCGTGGACGCAACCCTGGCCCGCGCCGCGCTCCAGCGGAACAAAGTCGAGCTGTATGCCGGCGTTCCCGCGCGCTCCAATGGCCGCGCTCGATCGATCGCCGGCGTGGATCTGACCCGGCCTTGCGGTCTGATCGTCGGCAACGAGGCGCGCGGCGTCGGCGAAGCCTTGCGCTCGGCCGCGGCGGACATTACCATCCCCACCTCCGGCGTCGAGTCCCTTAACGCCGCCATGGCCGCCGGGATCATCTTGTATGAGGCCCGCCGGCAGAGGGACATGCGGCCGTGAGCCTCTTCGATTCCACCCCTCCCGGAGAAGCCCGCGCGGCGCGCGCGCCGGACAGGAACCGCCCGCTCGCCGAACGCATGCGCCCCGAGCGCCTCGAAGACTACATCGGCCAGGAGCACATTCTCGGGCCGGGAAAGCCCCTGCGCCGCCAGATCGAGCGCGACGAGCTCAGTTCCATCATTCTTTGGGGCCCTCCGGGGACGGGCAAGACCACCCTCGCCCGCATCATCGCGGGCGCCTCCCACTGCCAGTTCATTCCCTTCAGCGCCGTGCTCGCCGGCATCAAGGAAATCAAGGCCGTCATGGCCGATGCCGAGCGCTTGCGCCGCTTGGGCAGCCGCACCATCCTGTTTATCGATGAGATCCACCGCTTCAACAAGGCCCAGCAGGACGCCTTTCTGCCCTATGTCGAGCGTGGCGATATCATCCTGATCGGCGCCACCACCGAGAATCCCTCCTTCGAGGTGATCTCGGCCCTGCTCTCGCGCTCGCGGGTCTACGCATTGCGCAGCCTCACCGTGCCGGAGATCGTCGCGCTGCTCGAGCGCTCGCTGCCGCTGTTGAGCCTGCGCGCCTCCGCCGAACTGCTCGAGCAGATCGCCATCTACGCCAATGGCGACGCGCGCCAGGCCTACAACACGCTCGAAGCCGCCGCCGCGGCCTCGCCGGACGGCGTCCTCGGCGCCGATGCCGTGCAGGACGCCATCAACCGCAAGACCTTGCTCTATGACAAGGGCGGGGAAGAGCACTACAACCTGATCTCGGCCCTGCACAAATCCGTGCGGTCGAGCGATGTGGACGCCGCGCTCTACTGGCTTTCCCGCATGCTGGAGGCCGGCGAGGACCGGCTCTACATCGCCCGCCGCCTGATCCGCATGGCCATCGAGGACATCAGCCTGGCCGATCCGCGCGCCCTCGAACAGGCCGTCGCGGCCATGCAGGCCGTGCACTTCCTCGGCATCCCCGAAGGCGACCTGGCCCTGGCTCAGGCGGCCATCTATCTGAGCGCCTCCCCCAAGTCCGACGCCGCCTATCAAGCCATGAACGCCATCCGCGCGGACGTGGAGCAAACCATCGCCGAGCCGGTCCCCATGAACCTGCGCAACGCCGTGACGCGTCTGATGAAGGATTTCGGATACGGCCAGGGCTACCAGCACGCCCACCAGTTCGAGGACGCCGTCGTCGATATGGAATGCCTGCCCCCGTCGCTGGCCGGCCGCCGCTACTATCGCCCCACGGACCGCGGGTTGGAAAAGCGCATCGGAGAGCGGCTCGAGGAAATCCGCCGGCTCAAAGAGAAGAAGTGATTGCCCGCGGGGCAGGCCTCCCGGCCTTCCTTCTTACTTCGCGGCCAGCTTCAAATTGATGACGGCTTGCTTGCGCGTATCGAAGGCGCTCAGCGTCTTGACGGGGCTGGACGCGCCCTTCGATTCGGCCCTGAGCTCGTAATCGAGGTCCGGGCTGAGTTCGTGGAAATAGTACGTGCCGTCGGCCTTGGTGATGAACGAGCGGACAGCCACGGTCTTGACGTTCTTCAAATACACCACCGCCCCGCCGACCCCTGTGCCCTCGGCGGAGACCACCTGCCCGCTCACGCTGCGGGTGGCATCTCCGCCCTTCTTCTTCTCCTGCGCCATGGCGGCTGGGGCGCACATCAGGAGGACCGCCAGACAAACCGCGCAAACCCTGTTCAATCGATTCTCCGTTCCTTCGACGCGGCGCGATCGCCGGCCGTTTCAAGCATGGAAGTCCGGCTACTTCCAGTCTTCCTCTTCTTCTTCGTCCTCGTCATCGAGGAAGTCCTCGTCGTCATCGTCGTCCTCGTCGAGTTCCTCCGTCGATTCCAATTCCAACGGATCGGTCCCGATCACCTTCAAGTCCGCTCCGCACTCGTCGCAACTGATGGTGTCGCCTTCGGCCACGTCCTCTTCCTCGACATCGACCGCCCCATCGCATACCGGGCACTTGAGCATCTCCGGATTCCTCCCAAATCACTACTGTTATACGACAGATTGCCGCGTTTGCAACTCATCTATTTGGCGCCCTGTTTGGCCGCCTTCGCCAGACGCCGCCGCGTGGTGGCCGGCACGATGCCCTTCAGGCGCAGGCACATGAACAACTGGGCGCGGTGCGTCAGCTCGTGTTCCTTGATAAACTGCACCATCTCCAGGCGCGTCAGCCTTTGGCCGTCGAAGCGCGTGATGATGTGCGCGAAGAAATCGGCCGGCTGGGCGGCCAATTCCGCCAGGCGGCGGTCCAGGGATTCGCGCAACGCCGCGGCCAGCTCAGCCGCGCTTCCGTCCGGCTTCAGGCTCGCCATGTGCCGTAGCAGCCGCTGGCGAAAGTCCGGAACCGTGAAATCCTCTTCGCCCGCCAGCAACATCCCCGTTAGGCCCTCGCCCGCTTGCAGGATATGAAACGCAATTTCGCCGAAAGACTGCATCTCCGGCGTGGCCCGAAAATCGAACTCGGCGGCCGGGAAATCCTCGACGGCCGCAATCGTATCCTCGCGAATGGTTCTCCACGAGTCCAGCACATGCTCGGTTCTGATCATGTCCACATTGTACCTGCCCGCCAGATTTGATGCGAAGACGCAGAGGCGCGGAGGAAGCGCAGGCAATTCGGGGTTTAGCGCATTCCTCCGCTCCCTCTGCGCTCGAACTCCGGGACGAGCGCATATGCGAATGACAAACCGAACCCATCTAAGGGTTGTTCTCAGCGCCTCCGCGTCTCTGCGGTGAATTCTTTGCTTTTCTCCGCGCCTCCGCGTCTTCGCGTCAAATGTCGGCGTGTACAATAAGCTAAAGTCGGAGTCCACAAGGAAACGGCGCGCCAATATGCGGATTCGCCTGGCCATTGCGTTCGCGAGTGTTGCGTTGGGAGCGTTCGCCGCCGAGCCGAAGCCGTCGCGGGAAGAACAGGCCCGGGCCCTCGAAGCGGCCCGCAAGGCTGCCCTCGACTACACCCGGACGCTGCCCGATTTTCTCTGCACCGAAGTCATCGAGCGTTCGAGCGACGCCACCGGCAAGGGGAAGTACTGGTCGGCGGTGGACAGTCTCATGGTGCTGCTGACCTACTTCGGCCGCCAGGAGCGCTACCAGCTCCTCGAGGTGAACCACGCGCCGCCCGCCGGGTCCTACGACTCGCTGCCGGGCGCCACCTCCCAGGGCGAGTTCGGCACCCTCCTGCGGCGCGTCTTCGAACCCTCCTGCGCGGCCGAGTTCGAATGGCGGAGTTGGTCGGAGGTGCGCGGGCGCCGCGTCTCGGTATACGCCTATAGCGTGTCGCGCGCCAACTCCACGCTGTCCCTGACCTACCGCAACGGCGACGAATCGAGCGAGATGGTGGCCGGCTATCACGGGCAGGCGTATATCGACCCGGCCGGCGGAACGGTTGTCCGCCTGACTCTTGAAGCCGACGATCTCGGCGGTTTCGAGGTCAGCCTCGCGGGCACCACCCTCGATTACGACTACGCCGATATCGGCGGCCGCTCCTACCTTCTGCCCCTCAAGGCCGAGACGCTCATGCGCTCCGGCGAAATCATGACCAGGAACGTCGTCGATTTCCTTTCCTACCGGAAATTCGACGTGGACGCCAACGTCCAGTATCCTCGCGAAAAGCAACCATAGGCCCGTTTCCGAATGGAGTCCGCGCCGCTATAATCTTGTGGTGAGCCTTCTTTCACGCCGCCAATTCGCCGCCGCCGCCGCGCTGGCGCCGCTGGCCGGCCGTCTCCGGGCCCTGCCGCTTTCCGCCTTCAAACTCGGCGTCACCACCGACGAGATCGATGACGACCCGCTGGCCGCCGCCCGCTTTCTGCGCCGCTACGGTCTTTCGTGGGCCGAGGTTCGGAACATCTGGGGTCCGTACAATACCGACCAGCCGGTGGAGAAGGTGCGGCAGGCGCGGGCCATTTTCGACGAACAGGGCATCCGCGTCTCGGTTCTGGACACTGGCTTCTTCAAGGTCCCGCTACCCCCGGACACGCCCGAAGGCCGGCGCGCGCTGGATGCCCAGTGGACGCTGTTCGATGCCGCCATGGAGCGGGCCGTGATCCTCGGAACGCGCAAGATCCGCGTTTTCACCTTCATGCTGGAACCGGGTGAGAAGCCGTCCGCCACGGCTTACGGACGGATCGACGAACTGCTGCGCGAGGCGGCGCGCCGGGCCCGGCCCGGCCGGTTCCTGCTCGCCGTCGAGAACATCGGCGGCGGCCACGTGTCCAACGCGGCGGAATCGGCGGATCTCCTCAAGCGCGTGAAGGACGATAACGTCGGTCTCGCCTGGGACCCCAATAATGCGGCCCAGTCGGGCGAGCAGCCGTTCCCAGGCGGCTACCGCAAGCTCGACCCCGCGCGTATCTTCCACGTCCACCTTCGCGACTACCGCCACGACGCCGCCGGTAAAGTGGAGTGGGCCGCCGTCGGCCAGGGCGAGTTCGACAACCTGGGGCAGATCCGCGCGCTGCTCAAGGACGGCTACAAGGAAACCTTCACCCTCGAGACCCACTGGCGCGACCCGCGCGGCAAGCTGTACTCCACCGAGACATCGCTCCAAGCCCTTCTGAAAGTCCTCGAGCGGGTTTAGGGTGGTGTTCAGGAAACAACCAGACAGCATTACAGCTTGGCTGTTTCGTCGCGCGCCGCGAAGATCCGTGGAGTGGGCCTCCAGGCCTGCCACGCCGGCGTCCGTGCCGGCGTTCTTCCGCTCCGAACATATGCCGGCACGGACGCCGGCATAGCAAGCCGGAGGCTCGCTCCACGGGCCGGCCCTCGCGAAGACGTCTTCCCGCCGCCTCACTCGGCGCGGAGGGCGGTGGCGGGGTCGGTACGCGCGGCCTGGCGGGCCGACAGGCTGCAAGCCAGAACGGCCACGGCCGCCAGCAGGAGCGTGGCGCCCGCGAGCACTTGGGCGTCGCGCGGCGTGACGCCGTACAACAGGCTCTCCAGCAGCCGCCCCGCCGCCAGAGATCCCGCGCCGCCCGCCAGCAATCCGATCAGCGGCATGCGCAGGCCTTGCCACAGCACCAGCCCGTACACGTCGCCCGCGCCCGCCCCCAGCGCCATCCGAATGCCGAACTCGGCCGTTCGCGCACGCACGCTCTGCGCGATCACGCCATACGCGCCGACCGCGGCCAGCAGCAGCGCAACCATCGCGAACAGGCCCAGCAGCACGGCCTGGAAGCGCGGGCGGGCCAGGGAGTCGTCGACGATCTTGTCCATCGAGGACACCTGCGCCAGCGCGAGCTGCGGGTCCATCTGTTTCAACTCGGCGCGCGCCGCCGCGACGATTCCCGCCGGATCGGCCGAGGTTCGCACGATCGTGTCCAGGAACGTGCCCGGCATCGAGCCGAAGGGCGCGTAGATCTCCGCCACGGCGGGACGTTGAAGGCCCATATTGCGCAGGTCTTTCACTACGCCCACGATGGTGGCGATGTGGCCTTCGAAGAAGTCCACGGGCGCGCCCACCGCGGCGCGGCGCGGCAGGAATTGCCGCACGAAGGTCTCGTTGACCACGACGACGTCGCGGCGCGCGTCGTCGGCGGCCGTGAGCGGCCGCCCTTCCTTCATGCGGAGGCCCATGACCTGGAAGTAGTCCCCGCCCACAACGCGCGCGCCCGCCTTCCTCTCCGGCTGACCGGGGACGCGGAAGCTGACCTCCATCAGGACGTTGACCCCCTGTTGTTCGATCCGTTTGCCCTGCTCCGTGGCGGCCTCCCGCGCCAGCGCGGCAAGCTCCGCCTGCGCCGAGGCGAGCGTGGCGCCGGGTTCCAGCCTGCCCACTACGTAGCCCACGCGCACGTTCAGCGAGCCCGCATCGGCCCGCACGAGCGGAACATAGACCTCCGCTTCCCGATCCATGCCGAAAATCACGGGACGAAACCCGGCAGGCAGGATGCCCACCACCTGCGCCGCCTGTCCGTCGATGGCGATGGACGCTCCGGCCAGATGCGGGTCGCCCTGGAAGCGGCGCCGCCAGTAGGCGTAGGAAAGAATCGCCACAGGCGCCGCGCCGCGTAGGTTCTCGGCCGGCTCGAAGTTTCTTCCCATCGCCGGGCGCACTCCCAGCAGCGGCAGGAACTCCGGCGAGATCAGCCCGGCCGGCACGCGCTCGGGGTCGCCGCCGCTGGCGACCGTCACTCGCCACGGGCGATACGAAGCCAGTCCCGAGAGGGTATGGGATCGCTGCCGCCAGCGCTCCACCGTGACGCCGTCCGGCAACAAACGGTCGCGCGCTGCCATCATCGGCGAATCCTCCAGCCGGTCCACGCGCCACAGGTTCACCAGCCTTTGCGGGTCCTCGTACGGCAGCGGCTTCAACATCACCGCGTAGACCACGCGGAACAGCGCCAGGTTCAATCCGGCGCCCAGCGCGAGCGTGACCAGCGCCGCCAGCGTTGCCGCGGGCCGCCGCCGAAGTTGCCGAATCATTCCTCCATCATATAATCGGAGCCGAAAGGCCGTGCACATCGTTCCAGTGAATGGGCGCACGACACAAGAACTCGTCGCCCACGGAGGTCAGACCCTGGTCTGCCCTCCAGTCCTGAAGCCCCGCACGTGGTATAGCCCGAAATGGCTGCCGTGATTGCGCCGCGCTCGCGCTCGGTTCTGGCAACAACCAGCAACGCTATTACTGTTCCGGATTCGCTAATACCGCGACGATGCCGTATAGCGCCGGATGATTTGCCGGGTCACTGGGCACAGATCGAATTTTGGCTCCAAGTGACGCCAGGATTCGATATCGAAAGCGTTACGGAGACCGGCCTTTAGCAGGTACGCCAAGTGCCTCTCCTGGATGACATCCTTGGCCAAAGCATGAGCGGACACAGGAGAAGGTAGGACCTGACTGGCCGTATGAAAGAGCCGGTCGGGCAGAAACTCCGTGGCTTTACTACGGACCCCAGCCTCAGTCTTTCCAACCTCGAATAGGCCCACCGGGCGATTCAGCGGGCGGTTATCGGTGATCTCGCCGTCCATCACCACCATGCCCGATGCCAGTTTCATTGCCGCGACCCGGTCTACCTCGATGCCGTAGTCCGCTGCGTTAATGCTCAGATAGCAGCAGCGCTGGACAGACGGGCGCGCCGCTCCGTATCGAACCTGCACGCCATCCGGACCGGAGGGATCCCACCTCACGCTGAAAGGCTCGCATCTAAACTCCGTGGGAATGCCACGTTGTCCCGCCAGAAAACTCTCGACGAGGGTCCTTGAATGAATCTGTTCCGGCCCCATGCCCCGCACGCCAGGCCAGCTCAACTCGAAATCGATAGGCGGAGTTTGGCCGGGCGTGAAGAACATTAGCTCCTCGCGAAGCTCCCGCTCGATAGCTAGTGTCGGATTCAACAGCTCGGCGAGCGAGTCGGACGCGCCGTTGGCAATGTTCCACCCGACCGGGAACACATCGCGATAAAACAGGCAGTAGTATGCAACGCCATCGGCTTCGATAATCGGGAGAGTGCCTCCACTCGCGTAGCGGAAGACGAATTCGGCGTCTGCGTGATGGAAGCATTGGCGGCTTCCGAACAGAACGCTCTCAATTGCGCTCTGAAGCCGGGGAACACCACTCGGATATCCAGGCATCTCCTTCCTGATGCGAGCTTTCCCTTCGCGTCTTCGAATCGTGGGGGTTTCCTCGTCAAAATAGACGTCCAAAAGGAACCCGTCGGCCCTCCGTGAGAGGCGAAACTCGGGGAGAAGCACTTGAAGCAGGCCGCTCTCCGCTTGGCGAAGGGGGTAAATACCTCCTGCGCCTGAGAGCTCAATCCAGGGAATCTTCAGCATGAAAGCCTCACATACAGTTACGGTATCATAGGTCCATGACGATTCATGGATGTCGGCCGCCGGAGATTGCTGTGAGCCCATCGAGTGAACGGCCGTGGGAGATTCCAGTCCGGTCGTGCGATGACATCAACAAGGCTCTCCTCCAAGCCGCGCAAATGCTCGAAGACAAAGCTGCGCGTCAAGGAGTACCGACAGACGGTGACCTCTGGTATCGCGGCTGTGCCCGGGAGAGCTATGCACTCCTTCCTTCCCTTCTTCGATTTGACAATGGTCTGGCCGTAGAACTGCAACTCTACGACAGATTCACAGCCAAATGGAAGCTGAGCCATTGGCGGGCGCTCTTCGACATGCAGCACTCCTTCATACCGACACGCCTCCTGGATTGGACGACCGAGCCGGAAGTTGCCAAGTACTTTGCGTTGAGCCCCGACGATGCCGTCAATCCCACGGTTTCTGTTCTTCACCCGGGACTCTTGAACCTACGCGCATTCTTGGCAGTACGACCTCCATTCCGTGTGAACGGTTCCGAGTTTCAATATCCCAGAGACTACTGTCCCCCCAATTCCACCTGTCGCGACCTTCCGATTGCGGTCTGGCCAGACCAAGACCAGGCACATTCTCGCATTGGGGCCCAGGACGGCGTGTTCACGGTCCATGGGAGAAAGCCTCTTCCCATCGAGCAGCTTTGTCCCGAGGCAGTTGTGAAGGTCGTTCTCCGTGGTCGAATGCCCGAGACCGGGAAAGAGGCATACCGAAAACAGACAGCGCGATATTTCCCAGACAAGAGTGGGTGGGCGGTAACACTCTGCGAAAGTTTCGCTTTGAAGCCCTTTCCGGAAAGACGCATCTCCAACCTTTTGATCCAAGTATGGGAGGACAATCGCGAGATCCTCCTGGGAAACAGCAAAAATATGCCCATGCCGGGGATCTCCGGATGCCGGATTGATGACAGTTACATCCAGCGTGAGAATGAGAGTCGGCGCCTTACGAACTGGATCGCAGAGGGTTCTTCACGTTTTGCCATTGTAACCGGAGGCGCGGCCAGCGGCAAGACGAACTTCATGATCAGAGCTGTCCTCAGCGGCGAATGCTACAAGCGTCCTGTACTGTACCTCTCGCTTAATGCCCTCCCACTGAGTCAGAAGACGCTTCTGCGGTGTATCGCCGATTACCTGGAGGGCCTCTCTCTTCCAAATAAACCAATCGACGCAAAGGTCCTGGAGGACATGATTCGCGATGGAAAGATCGTTCTGATCCTGGATGGCCTTGATGAACTTGCGAGGAATCAGGGCGACCAGTGCGTGAAGGAACTAAGGATTCAGCTTGACCACCTTGCCGAAAAACGGTCCCCGAAGATTGTGATTGCTTGCCGCAATCACATTTTCCAGTGGCTTCTCGGCAGAGGCGTCATGGGGATGATACGTGGAGATGAGAAGATCGAGCTTCCTTCGATAGACACGGCCGAGATTGGCGAGCGGCTCTCCGACGCCAAGTGCCCGCCCGCGATTGCGGAGAACCCAGTGCTCCTGAAAATGATCGGAAAAGTTCCGCTCTTCTATGACGTCCTATTGAAGGCGCTCAAGGCCGGCACGTTATTGGCTATTGGCCCGATTGGTAGTGAGGCCGATTTTTGGCGAACATGGGTTGACGTGGCGGTTGCGCGCTCCGGGCTTGGTCTTGGCGCCGACGAGCTTCTTCGAAAGATGGGCTGCGTCGCGACCAAGATGTTGGCGAAGCGCGACGATTTCATCAGTGGAGCTGAGCTGGGGGAAGCAGATGAGCGGGAGAAGGGGACGTTCTACGGTCTTGTACAGCGGCTTACGGAAAAGGAATGCCGGGTGTTCGTCAAGGAGGCGAACGACCGGTGCCGTTTCGTTCATCAGGCAATGCGTGAGTATACGCTCGCCTGGAACATCGACTACGGCCTTCGCAACCCGGACAAGGGGAGCGCGCTCAAAGCAACGCCGTCTTTCGATTATGAAAGCGCCGAGACATATCTTTACCTGAAGACCTTACTTTCTGGAGACGGTTTGGATTCCGTGATCCGTGGCCTTGGGCTCGGTCTGGAGAAGGTTGAAGGGGATGACGCTGAGTGGAACAACTTTGCTCGGAACTACTTCGAGGCGGTGGGCATGCTCGGAGCAAGAGGGCCAGTTTGGCGTGTGGCAATAGAGCAGGCATTGAAAGTCGTCAACTGCACTACGATGCGGCGAAGAGTCGTTTTCCGTACACGATTCAACGCCGCGCGGTGCTTGGCCAGGCTTCATACCGCTGCGCCGGCCGTCTATTGCGAACACGTTACACGGGCGGACTGGGATGAGGATCCGCCCGGCGAATTGGTATATGGCTATGCCGTGCGTGGGTTTCATCAATCCAGCCATAGTCTGGGGAATCGGCCGCCGGAACTTATACTCAGTGAAGACCATCCTGATCGAGTGGATCGTCGGCGCGATTTGGATTCGGAGCTAGGGCGCCGGGTCTCATATACGCTCGTACAAGTGATTGAGGATCTCGCGAAAGTGGAGCAATTGCACCCGGACGGCGTCTTTTTGCAAGTCAATTGTTCGCATGCGTTGATCCGGTGGTTGGCGGACGACAGCGCGAATCGAGTTAAGGGCTTTGTCCATTCGGAAGATCTAAGTCCCGAAGCCAGGGGCAATCTCCTTTTGGCGTTGGCCTATCGAGGAGAGAGCGTGCAGGATCTTGACATCGTTACGCGGAAAGGGAACAGTTACGCGATCAGCGACTTGAGCCCGCTTTTGAGGAACAATAGACCTGCCGGGCCGTGCGCGTAGTCGACATGCGGCGGGCGCTGCCATATTCGTGCCGCGGCCCCATGCTCTCCAGCGTCATCAGGGTGAGGGGGGCTGCCAAACATCCGCTTTCTCGGTCATGCACGCTTCTATTGGATTCCAGTGTCAGAGAGCCACATCTTTGATCGGAGAGCAATGGGAACGTACAGACTTGCTCGTCAATTGTTCCGAGGAAAATCAAGGACAGCTTGTTGTTCGCCTCGCTGGATGTCCCAGAACTCGATCCTGCCGTCTGCGAGACCGGCGATCAGCGGCCCATCCGGAGATAAGAAGACAATGTTGCTCGCCGGCCGCACGAGGTCCACTGAATCATGGAGATTCGTTTCGGGATTCCATACGCGCAGAGTCTTGCCGAAGCCAGCGTAAGCAACCATGCCAGTCCGTTCCTGGACCGCAATCGTATCCACCCAATCGGAAGATCGTGGCGGCGTTCCCATGCTCTGATGGGTCCGTAAATCCCAAACGCGGATTCCGCCGTCCTGACTACCCATGAGTACATCGTCGCCCCGAAATGCGATGGGGCCAAGTAACATGAATTCCCTTTGCCGCGTCAACCGGGCCACGAGTCTTCCGGAGCGGACTTCCCATATGCGGGGCAGGTGGCCGGCAGTTATGAAGTGCGCATTCCGATGATGTCGATCAGTCATTCCGATCTGATGCCGATCAGAACGGAGCGAAGCGACGCAGGGCTCTCTCAGTGTGAAACAGTGATCGACATCCGTCAAGAGTTTCCCTGGTTTTCTTTGTCTTGATGCGG